>REEJ01000174.1 GCA_007695125.1 Trueperaceae bacterium
GGGCCGAGTACGACGCGTTCGCGTGGCGGGACGCCTCGACCATGCCGTGGGCGTCCGACCCGGCCGCGGGGGAGCCCTGGTTCGAACCCGCCCGGGGACCGCTCGCAGACGCGCTGACCGGTTCGGACGAGGTCCGGGCGGCGGTCGAGGGTCGCGTCGCGTTGGACGACCTGGAGGAGCGCTGGGAGGAGGTCGCGCGCGATCATCGCGGCGTGGCCGAGCCCTACCTCCGCTACGCGCCGGCCCCGTCGCCGTCGCGGAGCTGATGGAGCTGATGGAGCCTTCGGTCACCACGTTCGAGGCCGCTCGTGGGATCGCGGTGCGTGCGGCGGATGCGGCGGATCGTCGCTCAGATCGAACCGAGGTGCCAGCCGCGGAACACGTCGATCTCGACGGTGGCGCCGTGGGCCTCGAGCGCCACGTCGAGCGCATCGAGCCGCGTCGGGTACAGGCGCGCCGTGACACACGTCCGTTCGTCGGCGAACACCTCGAGCACGGAGCGGTCGAGGAAGACGCGAAGGTCGATGGTCCCGTCGCTGCCGTGATCGGCGCGCACGAACTCGGGTGTCGTGTCGGTCGCGAGGCTGGCCGCGGTCGTGTCGACGTGCAGTTCCTGGTCCGTGCCGTCGTATCGGACCACCGACCGCTCCCGTTCGTCGGGGCTCATGCGTACCAGGAGGCTGAGGCTGGCGCCTGCCGGAACACGAGCACGCAGTTCGATCTCGAGCGCGTCGCCTCGGAGCGCTGGTACGTCGCGACGGGCGCCGGCGGCGAGGCGCATCGGGGGGAGCGCGTGCTCGTGGCCGCGAAGCGACGCGTACTCCGTTGCCGGCGTCATCCGGAGCGTGCCGTCTGGTGCTGCGCTCAGTTCGCGTGCCAAGGAGAGGACCCCTGACCAGGATGCCCCCGGCCGGCGCGCATCGTACGTGCGGCCCTCCTTGATCCAGCCGAACAGCAGACGTCGTTGCGATGGATCGAGGACGCTGAGCCCGGCGTAGAAGTACGAACCGTGGTCGGTGGTGCCGGTCCACGAAGGTGTGAAGGTGCGGCCGTCGAAGCGGCCCGACTGGACGTACGTGTGCTTGTACTCCAACTGCTCCGACACGAGGAGGACATCGCTGCCGCCGAGGCTGAAGAGGTTCGGACACTCCCAGACGCTGGTGTCGCGTGCGAAGCGACCCCGGTGTGCCACCCCGACGTACTCCCAGGTGCGGAGGTCGATCGACCGGTACAGGAGCAGCACGCCCTCGGGTCCATCGACACCGTCCGTGGTGCCGTTGTGCACGCCACTGCCCAAGAGCATGGACCAGCGCTCGCCGTCGCGCCATACCCAGGGGTCGCGGATCTCCGGTGGATCGCCGACGATGTCGAGGCCAGGGGGTGGCTGGCTGAGCACGGGCTCGCTTTCCTTCGTCCAGGTCACCAGGCCGTCGCGGCTCGTCGCCAGACACTGGACCTGATGGGGGGCCAGGCCGGTATAGACCAGCGTCGGGACACCGTCATGGACGACGGCACACCCTGACCAACACCCCTCGGTGTCGTACCCGCCCGGTGTGGGTGCCAGTGCGATCGGCTGGTGCTGCCAGTGCACGAGGTCGTCGCTCACGGCGTGCCCCCAGTGGATCCGGTCGTGGAAGGGACCGTGCGGGTTGTGCTGGTAGAAGAGGTGGAGCCGGCCGTCGACGAACACGAGGCCGTTCGGGTCGTTCATCCACCCCGACGGCGGCAGGAAGTGGAACCGGGGGCGGTGCGGGTCGGCCTGCACCGCGCTGTCGAAGGAGGAGGATGTGCTGTCGGTCACGGTGATCAGTCCTAGCCCTTCACGCCTGAACTCATCACAGATGCGACGAACCAGCGTTGGAAGATGAGGTAGACGACGAGCACCGGCAGCGTCATCAGCACGGCGAACGCCATGACGTTGCCCCAGAACGCTTGCTGGCTGGTGAAGTAGGTGGCCATCGCAACGCTGAGTGGGCGGTACTCGGGGCCTCTCGTCACCATCAACGGCCACAGGTAGCTGTTCCAGGCGTCGAGGAAGCCGAGGATGGCGAGCGTCGACACCACCGGCATGGAGAGAGGGAGTGCGATGCGGAAGAAGATCTGCAGGAGCCCTGCGCCGTCGATCTTGGCCGCTTCCATGAGCTCGCGAGGCATCGCGGTGAAGAACTGGTAGAAGAGGAAGATCGCGAAGCTGTTTGCGATGAACGGCACGATCTGGACCTGGTACGAGTCGATCCAACCGACCCTGCTCATCATCAGCAAGAGCGGCAACACGAGGCTCTCGCCAGGGATCACGTACACCGCGATCACCACGCCGATGAACAGCTTCCGATACGCCCCCTGGCCCCAGGCGAGCGCGAACGCGGCGGACGCGTTGACGATGAGGCCGATACCGACGATGCCGACGACGACGATCACCGTGTTGAGGAGGTAGCGCAGGAACGGCTGATGCGGGTCGGCCAGGACCTGCTGGTAGTTCTCGAGCGAGACGACGTGCGGGATGAAGGCGCGTACCGTTCCGAGCGTGATCTGGATCTGGGCCTCGTCGGGGTTCAGGCTCACCGTGAACATCATCGACAGAGGCACCAAGACGACGATGGCCATGACGATGGCGAGGACGGTCGGCACGTAGCGCGCGGCGCGACTAGTCATTGGGGATCAACGCCCTCTGGAGCAACGCGAACGTCGCGACCAGGAGGAAGAAGATGATGGCGATGGCCGAGGCGTAGCCGATGCGCTGTGCCGAGTAACCCTCCTGGACCATGTAGCGCACCAGGGTGTTGGTCGAGCCGAGCGGACCACCGCGGGTGAGCAGGTCGACCTGCACGAACAGCTTGAAGGCTTGGATCGTGGTGGTGATGATGACGAAGACGTGTACGTTCCGAAGGCCCGTGAGGGTGATGTAGCGGAACTGCGCCCAGGTGTTCGCCCCGTCGATGCGCGCCGCCTCGTAGCGTTCGATGGGGATGCCCTGTAGGCCGGCGAGATAGATCAGCATCTGGAACGGGAAGGTTGCCCACGCCGACAGGAGCACGATCGACGGCATCGCCCAGCGTGCATCACCGAGCCAGTTGACGTAGCCCCCTTGGTACCCGAACAGGCGGATCAGGTTGTTCAGGAGCCCGTCTGGGATCTGGAACATGGCCGCCCAGATCACGATGATCACCGTGATCGGTGTCACGAGCGGCAGCAGTGCCACGCTCCTGAAGAAGGAGCGGAAGCGGAGGCGGCCGTTGAGGAGCATCGCCGAGCCGAGTGACATCGACAATTGGAGCGGCACGACCAGCAGGGCGAAGTAGAAGGTGTTCCTGAACGCTTGCCAGAAGTCCGGATCGCCGAGCACGCGGGTGTAGTTGTCGAAGCCCACGAAGCGCGTCGGAATCGGACGTGGAACGAGCCGCTCGTTCGTGAACGAGAGATACCCGGCCATGAAGAACGGGAGGATCAAGAAGACGAGGAGCAAGATCGCTGCAGGCGCGATCAACGCCGTCTCGTGGAGGAACGCCGAGAGCCGTCCCGAGTGCGAGGGCGCGGTGCGTGGAGGCGTGGGGGCGGCCTCCGGGGGAGGTCGTTGGATCATGCCGGGCACCCCTTTCGGTCGCGCCGGAGTGTCGGTTGGCAGGCGACCTGCAACCTGGACGTCGGACGGGGGAGGTGAGCGCAGCTGCGCTCACCTCCCCCGAGCCGGTCTCAACGGGTCGTGTCGAAGGGCGGATAGCCGTCGTTGTCGGCGATGTCCTCGTCGATGACGCGTGCAGCGCGGGCGAGGGCCGAGGCGACGTCGGCGCCTTCGAGGATGTCGTTCATGGCGCGACCGAAGGCCGAAGAGATGACCGGATACGCCGGGTGGACCGGGCGTACGACGGCGATCGTCGCGGACTGCTCGGCCATCAGGGCGCCTTGGCCGCCGGCACCGTAGAGCGCGCTCAGGTCGATGGCCGAGTGGCGGGCGGGTACGTAGCCCGTGATGTCGGCGTACAACGCGACCTGCTCGGTCGACATCGCGAACTCGATGAAGGCGCCAGCGATCTCCTTGTGCTCTGCGACGGCCGGGATCGCGTAGCTCCAGCCACCGTTCGGAGAGGCTTGATCGTCGCCGCAGAACTTCGGTGCCGGGATCAGCACGAGGTCGTCGCCGAGGCCCTCTTGGTGGACGCGCCACATCCAGTTGCCGACCCACGCCAAGGCGGCCGTCTTGTCGCCGAAGAAGCGGTTGTCACCTGCTGCCGCTGGCACGATCCAGTCGTTCGTCGCCCAACTCTGCAACCGCTCGAGCGACTCGATGGCGGCGGGCGAATCGAGCGTGCCGCTCGCCTGCCAGGTCTCGCGATCGATGAGGTCGGCTCCGCACGCTTGCAGGAACGGTGAGAAGCCGTACGAGTACCACTCACCGGTGTAGTTCAGCTTCATGTCGACCGGCCATGTCACCTCGGGGAGCTCGGCCAACGCAGCGAGGGCGGCGTCCATCTCCTCGAACGTCCAGGCGTCGGCGACACTGGTGGGGATCCTGACGCCGGCTTGCTCCAGGTACGAGCGGTTGCCCCACAACAGCACGCTCGAGTCGTAGGGGCTGATGGCGTACAGGTTGCCGTCCGGGCTGTAGGTGCCCTGGTCGATGATCGCCGGCAACAGGTCCGCCAGCAACTCGTCGCTGAGGTACGGGTCGAGTGGGGCGAGTTGGCCCGACCACACGTAGCTGGCCATGTTCGGTCCGTCGAGCATGATGACCCCTGGCAGGTCGCCGCTGAGGAAGCCTGCCTGCAGGGCGTCGTTGATGGACGGCAAGCGGACGACGTTCACGGAGATGCCGTCGTCCGCGTAGGCGGCGTTGAAGGCTTCTTCGACTTGGACGAAGAAGGGGCGCTCGGACTCACCATCGATCACCCACGCGGTGATCTGCTGTGCGGTGCCGCTTGCGAGCGTGAGGAAGAGGAGCGTGCTGAGGGTGAAGCGGACGATCGATGCCATGGAGTACTCCGTTCCGAGAAGGCGTGCTCTGGTGGTCGTACGCGGTGTCGTGGTGCGAGATGCGTGGTGCGTGGTGCGAGGCCTCCCTTCTCCGTGGGCCGACGCTCGATGTGGGCTTCAAACGATGAGCGGGTGAAGACGAGGAAGACAACGTTGTCATCGGCGGTTCGAGCGGTCAGTGACGCATCGGGTGACCTCCTAGACCGAGTCTCGGGTGACGAGTGGGCAGGTCAGACGGTGCGGGGTTGCAAACGCTGGCGGGTCCGCGAGCGGCTCGCCGTCCGCTGCGACGAGGTCGAGCAGTCGTCGGACGCCCCATCGACCCATCTCCAGATGAGGAAGAGCGATGGTCGTGAGCGCGGGCATCAGGTAGGTGGCGATCTCCTCTTGGTCGTCGTAACCGATCACGGCGACATCGGCAGGGATCCGCAGGCCGCGCTCGTAGATGGCGCAGTAGGCGCCGACAGCCATGCGGTCGTTGCCGCAGAACAGGGCCGTTGGACGGTCCTCGAGGTCGAGCAGGTGCGCTGTCAGCGTGTAGCCCTGGTCCGTAGCCGTCGTCGCATGGCGGACGAGCTCGGGGTCGAACGGGAGCCCGGCCTCGGCGAGCGCGCGCCGATAGCCGACGAGTCGACCTGCGGCAGCCGCGGCGCTCGCGACCGGGTCCAGGTTGACGAAGCCTATGCGCCGATGGCCGTGGTCGATGAGCGTCTGGGTCGCGAGGTGACCACCCTGCTCCTCGTCGGGTACGACGGCGGGGTAGGCACCGTTGGGTTCGAAACAGTCGATGAGCACCGCGGGCACGTGGCGCAAGCGGTCGTTCGGCTCGACCGAGCGATGGAACATGGCCGCGTAGACGATGCCTTCGACGCGACGCTCCAGCAGCGTGGCGATGGCATCGGCCTCGTGCTGGGCGTCTCGCTCGGTGTTCACGACCAGCAGGAGCATCCCGTGGTGCCACGCCTCGAGTTGGGCGCCCTTGACGATGTCGACGGCGAACGGGCTCGTGGCGATCTCGTCGCTGATCAGGCCGATGGTGTTCGAGCGCCGCGTCCGCATCTGCCGGGCGGTGTGGTGAGGGGTGTAGTCGAGCGCGTCCATGGCGTCCAGCACGCGCTGGCGCGTGACGGGACGCACCGTGGCCTCGCCGTTCAAGACGCGTGACACCGTCTTGAACGACACGCCTGCCCGCTTCGCCACGTCACGGATGGTCGCTGCCACGCCTCCCTCTCCAGTGCGCTTACCGATTGAGCCTCGTTGCGCCATGATAGGGATGGAAGACAACGTTGTCAACACCTGATACCGGACGCGTTCGCCCGGCCTCGCGGACACGTGCTTCAGCCGCGCAACGCCAACCCGCGCGTCAGGTACGTGTGGTACGTCGTGGCGTCGATGTTGCTGCCGCAGAGGACGACGCCGACGCGAGCGCCCTGCAGCCTCCCGGCGAGCGGGCCGACCAGCGCCGCCAGGGCAGAGGCACCCGCCGGTTCGAGCGCGAGTTTCAGCTCCTCGAAGGCCCATGCGACGCCGACGCGCATGAGGTCGTCGTCGACCAGCACGATCTCGTCCACCACCCGACGGCAGACGTCGAAGCTCACCGGCTCATGGCGCGGGGCGCCCATCGAGTCCGCGATGGTGTCGACCGCAACGCGTTCCTCCGGCGCGCCGCGCTCCAGGCTGCGCGTGAGGCCCGCGGCGCCGGTCGGCTCGACGCCGATCACCCGGCAGTGCGGCAGCAGGGCCTTGACGGCCGACCCGACGCCGGCGATCAGGCCGCCGCCCCCGACCGCCACGATCACGGCGTCGAGCGCTCCGGCTTGCTCGACCAGCTCCAGGCCGACGGTGGCTTGGCCGGAGATCGTGGTGAGCCCCTCGAAGGGGTGCACGAACACGCGCCCCTCGTCGGTGCGGATGCGCTCCATGGCCTGGAACGCGCCGCTCACGTCGTCGACCAAGACCACCTCGGCGCCGAAGCGCTCGGCCTTGGCGACGCGCGCCGGGTTGGCGG
>REEJ01000147.1 GCA_007695125.1 Trueperaceae bacterium
GGCCCGCCGCCAGCGCCGCCCTCGCCAACGAGGTGCAGGCCTACCTGCGCGACCACACGCGCCTCGGCATCCCCGCCGTGATGCACGAGGAGGCCTGCGCCGGCTACATGGCTCGCGACGCGACGTGTTTCCCGCAGGCCATCGGCCAGGCCGCCACCTGGGACCCCGACCTGATCGGCCGCATGGCCGTGGTGATCCGCGACCAGATGCTCGCCGTCGGCGCGCGCCACGCGCTCGCTCCGGTCCTCGACATCACCCGCGACCCGCGCTGGGGCCGGGTCGAGGAGACCTACGGTGAGGACCCCTACCTCGTCGCCCGGATCGGCAACGCCTACATCGCAGGCCTGCAGGGCCCGTCGCTCGACCAGGGCGTCGTGGCCACGGCCAAGCACTTCATCGGCTACGGGCTCTCCGAGGGTGGCTTGAACTGGGCGCCGGTGCGCCTGATGCCGCGCGAACTGCGCGACGCGGTGGCGCTGCCGTTCGAGGCCGCGATCGCAGAGGTCGGCGTCGCCTCGGTCATGAACGCCTACCACGAGCTCGACGGCGTCCCCTGCGGCGCCTCGCGCGAGCTGATGATCGAGCTGCTGCGCGAGACGCTCGGCTTCGACGGCGTGGTCGTCTCGGACTACTTCACCCTCGCCACGCTGGTGGACTATCACCGCGTCGCCGCTGACCGGACGGTCGCCGCCCGCCTCGGCCTCGAGGCCGGCATCGACGTCGAGCTGCCCGACCACGCCTGTTACGGCGCGCCGCTGCGCGCCGGGCTCGACGACGGCCGCATCGACCCGGCGCTGGTCGACGCCTCGGTGCGCCGCATCCTCGAGCAGAAGCTGCGCCTGGGGCTGTTCGAGCGCCCCTTCGTCGACGCCGAGGCCGCGCCGCTGGTGTTCGACACGCGCGAGCAGCGCGATCTCGCGCGCACCCTGGCACAGCGCTCGCTGGTGCTGCTGCGCAACGAGGGCGACCTCCTGCCGCTGCGACCCGACCTCTCGTCGATCGCCGTGATCGGTCCCGGCGCCGACGACGTGCGCCTGCTGCAAGGCGATTACCACTACCCCGCCCACGTCGAGGTGATGTTCGAGTCGCAGGGCGACCTGCCGGCGCCGACGCCCCTCATCGCGGCGCGCAAGGAAGAACTCGCCGACCACTACCCAGCGATGACCAGCCTGCTGGACGGCATCCGCGCCGCGGTCGGCGGCGGCACCGACGTCCGGCACGCTCGCGGTTGCGACATCATGAGCGCCGACCGCGGCGGTTTCGACGAGGCGGTCCGGGCCGCCGAGGGCGCCGAGGTCGCCGTGCTCGTCGTCGGCGATCGCTCCGGCCTGACCGACGACGCGACCTGCGGCGAGGCCCGCGATCGCGCCGACATCACGCTCCCAGGCGTGCAGTGCGACCTGGTCGAGGCGGTCCTGGCGACCGGCACCCCGGTGGTGCTGGTGCTGCTCGGCGGGCGGCCGCTGGCGCTCGGCGAGCTCGCCGAGCGCGTCGCCGCCACGCTGGTGGCCTGGCTGCCCGGCGCCGAGGGCGGCCATGCCGTGGCCGACGTCCTGTTCGGGCGCGCCGAGCCCGGCGGCCGGCTGCCGATCTCGTACCCGCGCAGCGCCGCGCAGCTCCCGGTCTACTACGGCCACAAGCCCTCTGGTGGCCGCTCGCACTGGAAGGGCCCCTACGTCGACGGACCCACCACGCCCCTCTACCCCTTCGGCCACGGGCTCGGCTACACCCGCTTCACCTACGACGACCTCGTCGTCGGCCCGGCCGCCGTCGAGCCCACGGGGCGGGTGCACGTGGCGCTGACGCTGCGCAACACCGGCGAGCGCCCTGGCAGCGAGGTGGCGCAGCTCTACCTGCGCGACCCCGTCGCCAGCGTGACCAGGCCGGTGCAGGCGCTCGCCGGTTTCGCGCGCGTCGAACTCGCCCCGGGCGAGGCGCGTCGCGTCACGTTCGACGTGCCGTGCTCGCTGCTCGCCTTCCACGACGGTGCGATGCGGCTCGTGGTCGAACCGGGCGAGATCGAGGTCATGGTCGGTGCCTCCGCCAGCGACGCGCGGCTGCGCGGCGCATTCACCATCACGGGCGAGACGACCGTCTTGTCGAGGCGGGCCTTTGCGAGCGATGCGACGATCGCCTGAGGCCGCACCCGTGCCGGCGCGCGTCGTGCTGACGCTGCTCCTGCTGGCCGGCGTCACTACGTGGGCGGGCGCCCAAGCGGACGTGCTGAGTCTCCGCGTCGGCGAGCCGACACGCCCGGTGTCCGATATGGCGATCACCGGCTTCAACGTCGGGACCGCCATGCCGGTCGTCCTCTACCTCGACGAGTGGGCGGCGATCGACCTGCGCAGCGTCCGCTACCCGCCCGGCAACGACGCCGACGACCGGCCCCTCACCGCCGACTCGATGGACGCGTTCGCGCTGACCTGGCACCTGCTGGGCGAGCCCGACGTGCACCTGGTCGCCAACTTCTTCGAGGGTCCCGACCACGCCGCCAGCGTCGCGCGGCACCTGCGCTCGCTGGGGATGACGCCGCGGTGGTGGGCGATCGGCAACGAGCCCGACTTGTACCCGCGCAACCGCATGGACCCGTCTTGGACACCCGAGGTCTACTGCGAGCAGGCCCGCGCCATGCGCGCCGCGCTCGAGGCCGAGCTCGGCCCGGTCACGATCACCGGTCCGGCGGTCTCCGGGTCGCGCCCCAGCGCGATGGACTACCTCCGCGAGGTACTCGGGCGCTGTGGCGACGTGTTCGACGTGGTCACCTGGCACGTCTACCCCACCGACGGCACGCGCAGCGACGAGGGCGCGCTCGCGACCTCGCGTCAGATCGCCGAGGAGATCCGCACGGTGCGTGAATGGGTCGCCGATCCGGAGGTCAACCCGCTCGGCCACGACCGCGACGTCGAGTTCGGCATCACCGAGTTCGGCCTGTCGTGGCGGACGACCACCTTCCGCCACCTCGAAGACATGGTCGCCGCGCTGTGGCTCGCCGACGCGCTGGGTCAAATGGCGACCGAGGGCGTCGACCTGGGGCAGTACTTCGCCCTGCAAGCCATGGGCGGCCACGGGCTCATCGACCGCAGCGGCTGGGTGCGGCACACGTACCACGTCTACGCGATGCTCAACGGGTTCGGCGGCGCCGCGCGCCGGGTCGAGGGTGGCGACCATCGCCTAGCGGCCTACGCCACCTCGGACGACGAGGCGCTGCGCGTGCTCCTGGTCAACCGCTCGACCGACGCCCTCGAGGTCGCGATCGAGGCCGACGGCCTCGCCGATGTGCTGCACGTCGTCACGCTCGACGACGCGATCTTCGACGCGGACCTCGCCCCCCGCCGCTCGACCGTGAGCGCCGACGAGCGCGTGCTCGTGCCACCGCGCTCGGTCGTCGTGCTCACGAACCAGCGCTGATGCCGCCCTTCCACCCTCCGCCTCTCGTTCCGCACGCCTCAGGAGCGACCATGACCGACTCCGACACGCCGCGCTTCCCACCAGGGTTCATCTGGGGCGCCGCCACCTCGAGCTACCAGATCGAAGGCGCCGTCGACGCCCACGGGCGTGGACCGTCGATCTGGGACACGTTCTGCGCCACCCCCGGAAAGGTCTCCGGCGGCGCCACGGGCGCTGTCGCCTGCGACCACTACCACCTGTGGGAGCGCGACGTCGACCTCATGGCGCGCCTCGGTCTCGGCGCCTACCGCTTCAGCGTCGCCTGGCCACGCGTGATCCCCAACGGTACCGGCGCCATCGAGCCGCGCGGACTCGACTTCTACGACCGGCTCGTCGACGCCCTGCTCGAACGCGGCATCGCACCGTACGCGACGCTCTACCACTGGGACCTGCCGCAGGCGCTGCAGGACGCCGGCGGTTGGCCCGAGCGCGGCATCGTCGACGCCTTCGTCTCGTACGCCGACGCCGTCACCGCCCGACTCGGCGACCGCGTCGCCGGCTACGCCACGCTCAACGAACCCTGGTGCGCCGCGTACCTCGGCTATGCGGCTGGCGAGCACGCGCCGGGCCTGCGCGACCACGCGCTCAGCCTGCGCGCCGCACACCACCTGCTCCTGGCCCACGGCAGCGCGCTCGAGGTCATGCGCGCCAACGCCCCACGCGCGCAACACGGCATCGTGCTGAACCTCATCCCCGCCCACCCCGCCAGCAGCGCACCCGACGACGTTGCGGCAGCGCAGCGCTTCGACGGCTTCTTCAACCGCTGGTACCTCGATCCGCTGCTGCGCGGCCACTACCCGGAAGACGTCTGGGAGGGCTACGGCGACCTGGTACCCGAGGTCCGCGACGGTGATCTCGAGCGCATCTCGGCGCCGATCGATTTCCTCGGCGTCAACTACTACAACCGCACGATCATGGCGCACGATCCGGACGCCCCGTGGCCCTCGCTCCGTCAGGTGCCGTTCACCACACCGCCGACCGACATGGGCTGGGAGGTCTATCCGGAGGGCCTCACCGAGATCCTGCTGCGCGTGCAACGCGACTACGCGCCGCCGCCGATGCTCGTGACCGAGAACGGCGCCGCGTACCCCGACACGCTCCGCGATGGCGTGGTCGACGACGCCGCCCGCGTGGCGTTCTTCGAAGGGCACGTCGCGGCGCTGCACGACGCCATCCGGCAGGGGGCCGACGTGCGCGGCTACTTCGCCTGGAGCCTGCTGGACAATTTCGAGTGGCAGCACGGCTTCGACATGCGCTTCGGGCTCGTCTACGTCGACTACGACACGCAGGCGCGCATCCCGAAGCGCAGCGCCGCCTGGTACGCCGGCCTGATCGAACGCCAACGCGACGCCGCAGCGGCGGTGATGCCATGACGGGCACCGCGGCTCGTGTCGCGCTGCGACTGCCACTCGCCCTGTTGATCGCCGCCACCTGCGCCGCCGGCGCGCTGGCGCAGGACGCCTCGCAGGACGCCGAGGAGCGCCCGGCCGGCCCGATCGCCGCCGGTTCCGAGCGCTTCCTGGGGAACGTGCTCACAGCGGCCTTCGACCCGGACTTCGCCGACTCCTGGAACCAGGTCACGCCCGAGAACGCCGGCAAGTGGCTCTCGGTCGAGGCCCAGCGCGGCCTCTACACCTGGGGCGCGCTCGACGTGATCGTCGACTTCGCCCGCAGCCACGGCTTGCCGGTCAAACAGCACACCTTCGTGTGGGGGCAGCAGGAGCCGCGCTGGGTCGCGGGGCTGCCACCCGACGAGCAGCGCGCCGCCGTCGAGACGTGGATCGCCGCGTTCGCCGAGCGCTACCCGGACGTCGCGATGGTCGACGTGGTGAACGAGCCGCTGCACGCGCCGCCCTCGTACGCCGAGGCGATCGGCGGGGCCGGCGAGACGGGTTGGGACTGGGTGGTGTGGTCGTTCGAGCGCGCCCGCGAGGCGCTGCCCGATGCGACGCTGCTCATCAACGAGTACAACATCCTGTGCTGCGAGATGAACCGCGTGCGCTACGCCGAACTCGTCGGCATCCTGCAAGAGCGCGGCCTGATCGACGGCATCGGCGTGCAGGCGCACGGGCTCGAGCACGCCGACCCGACCGTGATCCGCACGAACCTCGATGCCCTCGCCGAGCTCGGCCTGCCGATCTACGTCTCCGAGCTCGAGCTCGAATCCTCCGACGACGAGCAGCAGTTGGCGATGTACCAGCGCATGTTCCCGGTGCTGTGGGAGCACGAGGCCGTCGCCGGCGTCACGCTCTGGGGGTACCGGGCCGGCCGGATCTGGAAGGCCAACGCCTACCTGCTCGACTGGTTCGACGAGGAGCGCCCGGCGCTGACGTGGCTGCGCGAGTACGTGCGAAGCACGCTCGATGAGTGACGACGACGCACTGGCACCGGGCGCGCGCGCTGTGGTCGAGCGCGTCCGGGCCACGGCAGGGCCCTCGGTGGTCCTGCTCTGCGGCCTCACGGGGAGCGGCAAGACACACCTCGCGCACACGCTCGAGCGCGAACTCCCCGCGCTGCGCTTCACGGTCGACGAGTGGATGATCGCGCTCTTCGGCGAGCACATGCCGCGTGAGATCCATGACTGGCGCCTGGCGCAACTGACGAGCATCGCCTGGGGCACGGCTGAGCAGGCACTCGCCCTCGGGGCGCACGTGGTGCTCGATTGGGGCCACTGGACGCGCGCCGGACGCCAGGCGTCCGCCGAACGCGTGCGCGCGGCGGGGGCGACGCCGTGGCTGGTCTACCTCGAGGCGCCCCGCTCGGTCCTCGAGCGCCGCTTGGCGGCGCGAAACGTCGAGCGACCCAGCGGCAGCTACCTCGTGACGACCGAGATGCTCGACCTGTTCGAGGCGTGGTTCGAGCCGCCGGGCGACGACGAGGGGGCGGTGCTGGTCCGCGGGACGGACCGACGCTCCGAACCGGTCACGCCATGAGCTCCGCCAGCGCTGCGCGAAGCGCCGCTGGCAGCCGCTCGCGCAGCCGCTCCGGCCGCAGCAGCTGAGCGGCGACCAGGCGCGTGGTGAACGGCTTGGACGCCTCGATCAGGTCGATGTCGGGGTCGATCGCTCGGGCGACGCCCTCGACGGTCACGAGCGCCTTCACCAGCATGCCGTAGCCCTCTGGGATGGCGATCCGATGCTCGGCCAACAACCCGAGGAAGCCGGTCACGAAGCCGCGCACGTCGGCCGGTGAGCGCGCCAGGTGGGCCCGCATCAGCCGTGCGACGCCGCTGCGCAGCGCGGGCTCGACCGCCTCGGGCACCTCGAGCCCCAGCGCACGCGAGGCGCGCAGGGCACGCTCCGCGTCGCCGTACGCGGTGGCGACGAGCACCTGGGCGATCGCCTGGCGTTGCGGCGGCGTCGTGCGCCCCGCGATGCCGAAGTCGATGTAGCCGATGCGGCCGTCGCGCGTCACGATCAGGTTCGCCGGGTGCAGGTCGGCGTGGTAGCGACCGAACACCAGCACCTGGCGCATGAACACCTCCGCGCCGTGCGTGGCGAGCGCGCGCGCGTCGATGCCCGCGCGCTCCGCCTCGCCGAGTTCGGAGAGGAGCCAGCCGTCGACGAACTCGCTGGTGAGCACGCTCCGCGTGGTGTGCGTCCACACGACCGCGGGGACCATCACCAGCGGATCGTCGGCGAAGTCGAACGCGAAGCGATCCCCGACGCGTCCCTCGACGCGCAGGTCGAGTTCGCGAGCCAGGCTGGACTCGAACTCGCGCAGGAGCGCGTTCGGGCCCCAGCGGGCCAGCCACCTGATCCGCTCCGCGCGCTCGGCCCAACGGCGCGCCACGGCGAGGTCGTCGGCGATGAGGCGAGCGACGCCGGGTCGCACCACCTTCACGGCGACGCGCGCACCAGCCTCGAGGAGCCGGCCGTTCACGCAGCGGTACGGAGCGGCCAACGTCGCCTCGTGCACCTGCGCGATCGACGCCGTCGCGATCGGCTCGGGGTCGAACGAGGCGAACAGGTGCTCGGGGGCGGCGCCGAGCTCGCGCCGGATCACGTCGCGGATCGCGTCGACGGGCACGGCGGGCACGCGGTCTTGGAGCCGCTCGAGCTCGAAGACCATCTCGGGCGTCACCAGGTCGGGGCGGACCGACGCGAGCTGCCCGAGTTTGATGAACGTCGGCCCCAAGGCCTCACAGGCGAGGCGGAGCGCTCTCGCGACGGCGCGACGGCGCTCGGCGCGCGGGCGCAGGCCGAAGCCGGAGCGCCAGGCGGCGCTCGCGCCGGAACGCAACGCCACGGCGGCGATGGCGCGGCCGCGGGCCGACATGCTCAGTCGTCGCGCTCGGCGTGCAGAGCATCGACGCTCGTCTGCAGGCTCTCGATGCGACCGCGCAGCTCCGCAAGGTCGAAGCGGACTGCCTCGAGCGCGGCCGTCAGGTCGGCGTCGCGGCGATCGCTGGCACCTTCGGTCGGTGCCACGCCTCCGCCATCGGCAGCCAAATCGCGCTTCAGGCGCTCCTTCTCGGCGTCGACCAGCGCGGCGAGGCCGTCGACGAAGTCGTCCGGTCCACGCTCCAGGTCGCCCGGGGACAGGCCCGCCCCGCGCGTCACGGCGGCGCGCCAACCCTCGTCGGCGCTCTCGTGGACCAGGGCCCAGGCGGCGAGGAAGCGGAGGACATCTCTCATGGCATACACCGGCGCAGCGTCGTAATGCCTCCAGTATAGGCGTTCGCCACGACGCTCCCGTCTCGGGACGGGCGTCCCTTGCGCGAGGGACGCGAAGGCACACCCGAACGGTCCCCGGCGACGTACGATGCGGCGAGTCAACACCGCATCGGCGCCGGGGTCGCTGCGGTCGCCTCGTACCGTGTCACGGCCCCCGGCGATGCATCCGAGGTGCCGCCATGCCAGCCGCCATCGACCGAGCCACAGCGCTTGCGAAGTTCGACATCCGCGACCACGACCTCGCCCTCGTGCGCGAGGCCGGGACGCACCTGGTCCCCCAGATCGACGCCTTCGTGCACGACTGGTACGCCTGGCTGCGAACGCACGAGGAGTTCGAGCTCTTCTTCGGCCACGCCGACGAACTGCTCGCGCACGTGCAGGAGCAGCAGGTCCGGCACTGGACGAGCTTCTTCGCGGCCGAGGTCGACGACGCCTACCTGGCGGCCCGCCGGCACGTCGGCGCGGTCCACGGACGCATCGACCTGCCCAACGTGATCTACATGGCCGGCATGTTCATGTCGGACCAGCTCCTGGTCGAGCGCCTGGAGCGCATCGAGGCGCCCCCCGAGCGGCTCGCGGTCATGCGCACGGCCGTGCAGAAGCTGATCTTCCTCGACACCTACTTGGTGCTCGACCAGATCCACGCCACCCAACGCGCGGCGGCCGAGCACGCGGCCGAGGAGAACGCCCTGCTCGAGGCCCGCAGCGAGGCGCTCTTGGAGCAGGCGACGCCCGTCACGCCGATCTGGGAGGGCATCTTGCTGCTGCCGCTCATCGGCGTGCTCGACTCGAGCCGCACGCAGGAGATCATGACGAAGACGCTCGCGATGATCTCCGAGACCCGCACGAAGGTGTTCATGCTCGACATCAGCGGCGTTCGCACCGTCGACACGGCGGTCGCCAACCAGCTCGTCAAGATCACGCAGGCGACGCGGCTGATGGGCTGCGAGGCGATCGTGTCGGGCATCTCGCCCGAGATCGCGTTCACGATGGTCGAGCTCGGCGTCGACATCGGCGAGATCCGCACCACCGCCACGCTGCGCGACGCCTTCGAGATCGCCCTCGACCTCGTCGGCGACGGCGACCGAGTGCGTCGCCCCGGCGCCGCGCGCGGGTGATGCGGCGTGACGACCGACTGGTCTGAGGACGGCGCCGGCAACGGGCCCGTCGCCACGCGCGTCGGGCCGGCGCTGGTCGTGACGCTGCCGCGCGAGCTCGACGATGCCACGCTGCGCGCGCTGCGCGGCGAGGTGCTCGACACGCTGCGCCGCAGCCGCTCGCGCGCCCTGGTGCTCGAGGCGTCGGGGCTCGACCTGATCGACGCCGAGGACTTCCGGCAGCTCACGCTCGTCGCCCGGACGGCCAGCTTGCTCGGCGCCCGTCCGCTGTTGGTGGGCCTGTCGGCGGGGATCGTCGCCTACCTGATCGAGGCCGGCGTCGACACGCGCGGGGTGCGCGCCTACGCCACCCTCGACGACGCGCTCGTGGCGCTCGGCGCCGTCCACGCCCAGGTCGACAACGAGGCGGCGTCGCCGGAAGCGCGCGACGCCGGCGACGCCGACGAGGGTGGGTCGAGCACGTGAGCGGCGTCGACGGTGAGCGCTTCGAGCTCGAGCGCACACTCGACCTGCAGGTGGCGGTGCTGCGCTGTCAGCGCTCGGCGCTGCTCTACGGCGCGACCGACCTCGAGCGCTCGGTGATCGCGACCATCGTGAGCGAACTCGGGTCCAACGTGCTCAAGTACGCCGGGAGCGGATCGGTCGAGATGCGCCGCGTCCGCCGCGGCACCGCCATCGACGTCGAGGTCACCGTCAGCGACGCCGGACCCGGCATCGCCGACGTGGCGCTGGCGCTGACCGACCACTACAGCAGCGGTCGCACCCTCGGCCTCGGCCTACCCGGGGTGCGGCGCATGTCGGACGAGCTCGACATCGCCGTCACGCCCGGCGGTGGCGCCACCGTGCGCGCGCGCAAGCGGCTGCGCGGGCGCGCGTCGAACGACGACGCCGTGGGCACCAGCGACCTCGCACCACTGCGCGCCGCAGCCGGCGCTCGCAGCGCCGCTCACGCCGTGCATCCGGGTTGCGTCCCGGCCTCCGTGGCACCCGTTCGCGTGCGAGCGGCACGCGAACGCTGGTCGGCTGCTGCGGCGCTGCGGCAGCGCGCAGGCCAGCGCAGCGGTGGTGACGCGGTGGCGATCGCCGAGCGCGACGCGCTCGTCCTGCTCGCCATCGTCGACGCCACGGGCCACGGCAGGGTCGCGGCCGCACTCGCGGACACGCTCACCGCACGCGTGCGCAGCACCTTCGCCACGACGCCGGATCCGTTCGACGTCGTGGCATTGCTGCACGACCTGCACGAGGCGAGCGTCGGCACGGTCGGGGCAGCCGTTGGCCTCGCGCTGCTCGACACCGAGCGCTGCGAGCTGCGCTACCTAGCGGTCGGCAACGTGCGCGCCGCGGCCGTCGGACGACGGCGCTTCACGGGCGTCGCGCGCGACGGCGTGCTCGGCAGGCGCTGGCCCACGCCCTTCGTCCAGCGCACCCAACTCGAGCGCGGCGATCTCGTCGCGCTGTGGACCGACGGTCTCCCCGAGTCGTTGGCGCGAGAGTTCGGCGGCGACGACGGCGACGTGGAGCCGCTCGCACAGCGGCTCGTCGAACGGCACGCCAAGGGCCACGACGACGCCGCGTGCCTGCTCCTGCGGTGGCGGCCGTGAGCGTCGACAGCTCGCGCCGCGCGGCCGCCCCCGACGCGCCGACCCTCGGCACGCTCGCCCTCGAGGCCGGCGCGCGCGTCCGCGTGCGTCGCAAGGCGTTCGACGTCGTGCGCAGCATGGGCGGCGGTCGCGACCTCGCGACACGCGTCGCGGCCGAGGTCTCGGACGTGACGCGCTGGCTGGAAGCGCTGCCCGACCCGGCGCGCCTCACGATTGCGCTGCAGCCGCGACCTGGCGGCCTCACGCTGCGCTTCGCGTTCGCGTGGAACACCGAGTCCGTGCCGGCGTGGCCAGCCGCACGGCGGCCGGCCACGCTCGCGTCCGCGGGCTACCGAGACGGCGCCACGCGTGTCGCGCTCACCTACCCCCTGCCCCATCAGGTGGACGAGCTCGCGCCGCAGCGCGCCCGCGACGTGCTGGCGGCCCGCTCGCGCGAGGAGCTCGTCGCCGGGCTGCAAGCGAGCAACGAAGCCCTCCAGCGCAGCACGGCCGAGGCGCGCGAGGCGAGCGACGCCAAGGCCCGCTTCCTGGCCACGATGAGCCACGAGATCCGCACGCCCATGAACGCCGTGCTCGGCATGAACCGCCTCGCGCTCGCCACCGACCTCGACCCCCGGCAGCGCGACTACCTCGAGAAGATCGAGCTGTCCGCCAAGCACCTGCTCGGCATCATCGACGACGTGCTCGACGTCTCGAAGCTCGAGGCCGACAAGGTGGTGCTCGAGCGCGGCGAGCTCAGCGTCACGCAGGTCCTCGACACCGTGTCGACCCTGCTCGCCACGGCCTGTGCCGACAAGGGTCTGGCGCTCCGGGTCGAGGTCGAACCCGACGTCCCGGCGCTGGTCGAAGGCGACGCGTTGCGGCTCCGCCAAGTGCTCGTGAACCTGGTGACCAACGCCGTGAAGTTCACCGACGAGGGCGAGGTCGCGGTGCGCGTCGAGCGACTCGCCGACGAGACCGGCGAAGCCGTGCTCCGCTTCGCGGTCCGCGACACCGGCATCGGGCTCTCGAGCGACGAGCGAAAGCGCTTGTTCGCCACCTTCGCCCAAGCCGACGCCAGCATCACCCGGCGCTACGGCGGGACGGGCCTGGGGCTCGCGATCTGCCGGCGCCTGGTGCACCTGATGGGCGGCGAGATCGGCGTGGAGAGCGTCCCCGGCGTCGGCTCGACCTTCTGGTTCACCGCGCGTTTCGCGCCGCTATCGCCCGGGACACCGTCGCGCAGCCCGAGTCCGGCGACGCCCGCCCCGGGCGACGCCGGGCTCGATCCGGCGCTGCGCGTGCTCGTCGTGGAAGACAACGCTCTCAACCGCGAGGTCGCCGCAGGCCTGCTCGCCGTTCTGGGGCTGACGCCTGCGTTCGCCCACGACGGGCTCCAGGCCCTCGAGGCGCTGCGCCGGGAGCGCTTCGACATCGTGCTCATGGACGTGCAGATGCCGGTGATGGACGGCATCACCGCCACCAAGCGCATGCGCGCCGATCCGGCGCTGCGCGACGTGCCGGTGATCGCCATGACCGCGAGCGTGCTCGAGAGCGACCGCGACACCTGCCTGGCGGCGGGGATGAACGAAGTGGTGACGAAGCCGGTCGACCCTGAGGACCTCGCGCAGAGCATCCGCCGTTGGGCGCGAGCCGCAGCCGAACGGGCGGCGACGAACCCCGAGTCGCGACGCGACGAGGGTGCGACCGTCGAGCCACGCCCGGAGGACCCGACGGCAGCGGCAGCGGACGCGGACGACGACCCGCTCGCGGCGCTGCGCGACCTCGACCTGCTCGACCTGGAGCGCGGCCTGCGCTTCACGCGTCAGAGCGACGCGCTCTACCTCGACCTCATGCGCGGCTTCCTCGACGAAGAGCGCGACCTCCCCGAGCGCTTGGGCTTCGCCCGTGCCGCGGGTGACCACACGCTCGCCGAGCGCCTGGCGCACACGATCCGCGGCCTCGCGAGCGGTCTCGGCACCGTCGAGCTGGCCGCGACCGCCGAGGCGCTGGAGCGGGCCTACCGCTCGGGCGCCGACGCCACCACCATCGACGCCGCGACCGCGGCGCTGTGCGCCGCGCACGAGCGGCTCTACAGGGCGGTCGACGGCGCGGTGCCGGGGCGCCTTCCGAAGACGTAATCGAGACCCGCCTTGGCGATCGCGTTCAACTTGAAGCTGAAGACGTGGCGCTGCCAGAAGAGCTCCTGCTTGTCGCTCACCGTGGAGTGGTTCAAGCGGGCGATGTCGCCGCGCAACTGCTCGAAGGCCGCGCCGTCGGCGCCGTTCGCCATCGCGGCGTTCAGGCGCTCGCGCAGCGCCCGTGCGCCCGCGATGCCGTCAGCGACGGCCTTGGCGCGCTTCGGCGCGATGCGCCCGTAGCGCAGCTTCAGCGCGTTGAGCCGCTCGGCGGCGTCGTACGTCGCGTCGACCAGCTGGGCGCGTGTCATCCACATGGTCTCGTAGTTCAGGATGTGCTCCCAGCTCGGCTGCACCAGCAGCTGGCGGTGCTCCTCGACGGTGTGCGCGAGCTTGCGGTAGCCGAAGCGCTCGGGCTCCTCGAAGATCTGCGAGCCCGGGTCGAGGAAGGGTCCCATCGGACTGATGAAACACTGCAGCCGCGGATCGCCGAACTCGAACAGGTGCTCGCAGTAGTCGATCGTCTCCATCACCGACTCGTACGTCTGGTACTGCAGGCCGATCATGTAGAACACGTCGATGCGGGTGCAGCGCAGCTCGAGCGCTTGGCGCAGCAGCGTCTCCATCGCCTCGTTGTCGTAGCTCGCGCCGCCCTCCATGGCGTGGCGCACCACCGGGTCGTGGCTCTCGGGGCTCACCTCGAAGCTCCAGGTGGGGAGCTTGGCGTCGATGTGGCGCAGGAACTCGATCGGCGGCACGTCGAAGAACTCGAAGCAGATGTCGTTGCTGACGCCCCTGGCGGCGATCTCGTCGATCACCGCGGTGGCGTAGCCGAGGCCCCCCTGCAGCAGATCGCCGGGGATGACGATGGTCCCGCGCGACAGCCGGCCGATGGCGGCCAGGTTGTCGGCCAGGCTGATGGGGCTGCGGTAGACGGGCTTCTTGCGCATGGTCAGGTGCGTGCACGTGGTGGCCGAGCTGCCGCAGGTGGTGCACTCGAACGCGCAGCCCTTGAGCGGTAGCACCATGGTGGTCGGGTTGCGCAGCCAGCCGTTGAACGGCAGCACGCTCTCGAGGTCGCGGTAGCGGATCGCCATGTCGATCAGCAGCTCGGGGCGCACGTCGACGTAGTCGAGCGTCTGCGGTACGAACGTGAGCGCATTGGCGGTGACCACACCGTCCTTGCGCCAGGTGAGGTTGGGGATGTCGTCGAGCGGTTCGCCCCGCTCGAGCGCCAGCAGCAGCTGGTGCAGCGGCGGCTCGGTGCTGTCGCCGCGGAGCACGAAGTCGATCTCGGGGTACTCGAGCAGCTCCTCGTGGAAGTAGCTCGACGACAGGCCGCCGAAGATCACCGGCACGTCCGGGTGCACGCGCTTCGCGACGCGCGCCACCTCGATGGCGCCGTGGCAGTGCGGCATCCAGTGCAGGTCGATGCCGATCATCTTCGGGCGCTGCTTGCGCAGGAAGCGCTCCAGGTCGAAACGCTTGTCGGTCAACATGCGCAGCGCGACGTTGACGATGCGCGTGCGCATGCCGCGCTCCTCGAGGTACTGCGCCATGGTGAGGAAGCCGATCGGGTACAGCTCGAACATCACGCTCGAGGGCACCATGTCGCTGACGGGTCCGTACAGGATCGACTTCTCGCGGAAGTCGTAGACGCTCGGTGGATGCAAGAGCAACAGATCGACGTGCGTGGCAGCCATTCGTGTCCCTTCCAACGTGCAGGCCCAACCCCCAGACCAGTCTGACCGATTCCTGTGCCATGCACCATCCGTGAATGTCCCGGTAACCCACTCGGGTATCGACGAGCGTCGATGGAGACGCGCTTCACGGGCGTTGATGGTAGCCTCCGTCGGGCGCGTCGCCGCGCGCCGGACAGGGGTCGCTGCGCCATGGTCGACGTGCCGTTCACCACCGAGATGGGCTTCGTACTGGCGCTGCTGGCGTTGACCGTGGGGCTGTTCGTCAGCGAGCGTCTGCGCGTCGACGTCACGGCGGTGCTGGTGATGGTGATCCTGGGCCTGTCGGGCCTCGTGCCCGCCACCGAGCTCTTCGGCGGCTTCGCCTCGAACGCGGTGATCTCGATCATCGCGGTCATGATCATCGGCTCGGCGCTCGACAAGACGGGTGTGATGCACCGTGTGGCGCGCTGGATCCTGAGCCGCGTCGGCGCCAGCGAGCAGCGCGTCAACGCCCTCGTGGCGGGCAGCGTCGGGTTGATCTCGGGCTTCATGCAGAACATCGGCGCGGCGGCACTGTTCATGCCCGTCGTCACCCGCATCGCCACCCAGACCGGCATGTCGGTCTCGCGCCTGATGATGCCGATGGGCTTCGCCGCGATCCTGGGCGGCACGCTGACGCTCGTCGGCAGCGGACCGCTGATCCTGCTCAACGACCTGATGGCCACCTCGGCGCAGCAGCTGCCGGGCGCCGACCTGCGCCCCTACGGCCTCTTCGACGTCACGCCGGTGGGCCTCGCGCTGCTCGCCGCGGGCATCGTCTACTTCGTCGTGTTCGGGCGCTGGGTGCTGCCCGCCGTCGCCCCCAAGGCGGCCAACGCCGACACGCTGCGCTACGTGCGCGAGACCTACGGCGTGCAGGGCGACCTGTTCGAGGCCAGCGTCCCGCCCGGAGCCGCCGCCGTCGGCATGAGCATGGACACGCTCGAGGCACCGGGCGACGTGTTCGTGTTGGCGCTGCGCGACGCTGCCAACCTGCGCGTCGCGCCGGGGCGCGACGTGACGCTCGCCGGCGGCGAGACCCTCGCCCTCGTGGGCGAGAGCGGGGCCGTCCGGGCCTTCGCCGAGCGGCACGGCCTCGAAGGGCCCCGACCCGGCCTGGCGGTGTTCGCCGACGCGCTCTCGCCGTCCGACGCCGGGATCATCGAGGTGGTCGTCCGCCCCGGCTCGGACGTGATCGGCAAGCGCGTGCGCGAGCTCTCACCGCGGCAGGCCTTCGGCGTCAGCATCCTGGCGCTCAACCGCGGCCCCGAGGTGCGGCGCGAACGCATGCGCGACGAGGTCTTCCAGGCAGGCGACATCCTGGTTTTGTACACCCGCTGGGCCGACCTGCCGCGCCTCGAGCGCAGCGGCGGCTTCGTCGTCCTGGGCGACTACCCGCGCGAGCAGCCACGCTTCGACATGCTGCCGCGGGCGCTGTTCTTCTTCGCGCTGGCGCTCGGCCTGGTGATCTTCACGAGCATGCAGCTGTCGCTGGCGCTGATGACCGGCGCGATCGGCATGGTGGTGTCCGGCGTGCTGCGCATGGACGAGGCCTACCGGGCGGTGAGCTGGAAGACGGTGTTCTTGCTCGCCGCGCTGCTGCCGCTCGGCCTGGCCGTGGAGCGCACCGGCACCGCCGCCTGGATCGCCCAGCAGACGCTGCACCTGGTGGGCGACGTACCGGGCTGGACCCTGATCCTGGTGATCGGCGCGCTGGCGACGCTGTTCTCGCTGGTGATGTCGAACGTCGGCGCCACCGTGCTGCTGGTGCCGCTGGCGATCAACATCGCCGTGGCGATGCAGCTCGACCCGCGTCTGGCGGCGCTGACCGTGGCGCTCGCCACGTCGAACGCCTTCATCATCCCCACCCACCAGGTGAACGCGTTGATCATGACGCCGGGCGGCTACGCCGTGCGCGACTTCGTACGCGCCGGCGGCATCATGACGGTGCTGTTCCTCGCCGTGGTGACGCTGGTGTTGGCGCTCTTCTACTGAACCCGCCGCCGCCCACCACACCCCGCAGCCCGGTCGCCGCCAGCCCGGTCGCCGCGCCGGCTACTGCTCGGGCCGGCGGTGTTTCTCGTACTTGTGCTCGTACATCCGCTCGTCGGCACGGGCCAGGATCTCGTCGGGCGACAGCTCCGGCGCGATGCCCTCGATGTGTCCCACGCTGAACGACACCAAGACGGGATCGGGGGCCGACTGCAGTGTGAGCACCATGCCGTGGCCGAGGCGCCCGATGGTCTCGGAGACGGTCTCGGCGCCGGTGGCTCCCACCAGCAGGATCATGAACTCGTCCCCGCCCCAGCGCGCCACGAAGTCGCCGCGACGGACGGTCGCCACGAGGTGGGCGCCGACCAGACGGAGCACCTCGTCGCCGGCCACGTGGCCCCACTCGTCGTTGATGCGCTTGAAGTCGTTCAGGTCGACGAAGACCACCGCGAAGGCGCTGTGGGCACCGCGCCGATCGCGTTGCAGCGTCGTGATCCGGTCGTACAGGGCGCTGCGGTTCGGCAGCCCCGTGAGCGTGTCGAAGTAGGCGGCGCGGCGCAGCTCGTCGCTGGCGCTCGCCAGGAGCTGCTGGTTCACACGGGCCTGCAGCGATCGCTCGACCACGCCGACGAGCTGCCGAACCGTCGTCGGCTTCGTCAGGAGCGTCGTGTGCGGCCAGGGCGACACCATCATCGCGCCGGGCGGCACGAGCAGCACGATCGGCAGCGCGGACCACGCCGGTTCGCTCGCCTTGAAGCGCGACAACACGGCGCCACCCCCGGACCGCACGGCGAAGGCGGTGAGGATGACGGCGCCCACACGCTCGTGGTCGCCCTCGAGGTACGACTCGAGCTCGTGCGCGTCGTCGCACTGGAGGCACTCGAAACCGGCCCGCAAGAGCCAACGCGCGATCACCCGAGCGTTGTCAAGCCCTGGCGCGAACACCAGGACCCGCGCGTCACCCGGTGGTCGGTCCACGATCGTCCTCGTCATGACCGACGTCGTCGCCTGCGAGCGCGACCGGAGCGCTCGCGGCACCGGCGCCTTCGTACGTCATGCCACCGAAGCGCGGCAACACCGCGCCGACCGTGAGCCCACGGCCGTCGATCTCGAGCAGGCGCATCCCCTTCTCGTGGTCGCCGTCGCGTCGCTTGATCACCGATATGGCCTTGCTCAAGACGTTTCCGGCCTCGAGGTACTGCAGGTTGATCGTGACGTCGACGCTCTCGGTGATGTTCAGGGCCTCCAGCGGGATGGCCTCCGCGCCGACCGGATCCGGTCGCTGCGCCAGCGTCACGAGCGTGAGCACGCCACGCTCGCTCAGGTAGCGGATCACGTCGCGGATCTCGGAGAGCAGCAGCCGCTCGTCGGGCAGCGACTGGTAGTACCCCGAGAGCGAGTCGATCACCACGACCTGCGCACCCCACTCGACGGCGGCTCGGATCTCGGTCGCCAGCTCGCCCGGCAACACGCTCGTGCCGCCGACTTGGCGCACGCGCATCTCGTCGGACGCCTCGAACGGTCGCAGGTCCATCGACAGCGCGGCCGAGCGCCGCAGGAACGTGTCGCGGACCTCTTCGAACAGGAAGTACACGCAGCGCTGCCCGCGCGTCGCGGCCGCGAACGCGTAGCGCGTCGCGAGGCTCGACTTGCCCACACCCGAGGGACCCCGGATCAGGCACGAGGTGCCGGCCGAGAGGCCGCCGCCGACGAGGTCGTCGAGCGCCGGAACGTCGCTCTCGAACACTTCGCGGGTCCGCTCACCGTGTTCCTCGGCGAAGCGGCCCCGCGGCACGAGCGTCAGGCGCGGGAACACACGCAGGCCGCCCGTGACGATCTCGAAGTCGTGGTGCCCTCCCCGGAACGCGCTGCCGCGCACCTTCTCGACGTGCAGCCGGTAGCGCAGCCCAGCGAAGTCCTCCTCGAGGTGCTCGAGGTCGACCGCGCCGTCGGTGATCATGTCGGTGGTGCCGGTGCCGCCCTGGTTCAACACGAACAGCGACGTGACCTCGAGGGTGCCGAGCAGTTCGACGAGCGAGGCCAGCTCGCGCTCGAAGCGCCCCGGCGCCGTCGCCAGGATCTCGATGAAGCTGAGCGAGTCGAACACCAACCGGACGGGTCGAACGTCCTCGACCACGCCGCGGATGCGATCCGCGATGTCGACCAGCTCGACCTCGTCGGACACGAACACGTCCTGGGTGGTGGCCTGCTGACGCAGGATCTCGTGCGGGGTGATGGCGTGCACGTGGACGCCGTCGAGGCTCCAGCCGTGCGAGGCGGCGATGCGCTCCAACATGCGATTCGATTGCGACAGGCTCACGAACAGGACCGTCTCGCCCCGCCGCACGCCTTCGAGCAGGAACTGCAGGCCCAGCGTGGTCTTGCCGGTCCCGGTGCCACCCTTGATGAGGTACACGCCGTGCTCGGGAAAGCCGCCGAGCAGCACCTCGTCGAGCCCGGGGATACCGGTGGGCATGCGGCCATAGGGCGCCACGGCTTCGCTGTGTTGCTCGAGCGTGTTCACGAGAACCCCCTTCTCTCCCCCAGACGGGGCCGAGCCCTTCCCCCGACCGGCGCGATCGTGCACCGGTGCGTCGAGCACGTGTTCCACCTTACGCATGGTGCCGCCACAGCCGCAAACGGTGGGTGCCGGCCTCGAAGCGCACGCGCACGGCCCCTGCCACCGGCGCGAGCGGCACGCCGTCGAGCGAGGCCGCCCAGCACCCGCCCCTGTCGCCGCCACGGTCGCCGCCACGGTCGCCGCCACGGTCGCCGCCACGGTTGTCGACCGCGATCGTGACGTGGGCATCGCCGCTGCGCACGGTGGCCTCGAACCCGGGCCAGGTCGCCGGCAGGCACGGGGCCACCAGCAGGTCGCCCGCCTCGCGGCGGATGCCCAGGATGCCCTCGACGCCCGCGCGGTACATCCACGCCGCGGAGCCCGTGTACCAGGTCCAGCCCCCGCGGCCGACGTGCGGCGCCACGGAGTACACGTCGGCGGCCACGACGTACGGCTCGACCGCGTAGCGCTCCGCCTCGGCCGGCGAGCGCGCGTGGTTGATGGGGTTGAGCAGGTCGAACAGCGCGACCGCCTCGTCGCCCCTGCCCAGGCGCACGTAGGCGAGGATCGCCCACATCGCCGCGTGGCTGTACTGGCCGCCGTTCTCGCGCAGGCCGGGCGGGTAGCCCTTGATGTAGCCGGGGTCGAGCGGGCCGTCGTCGAAGGGCGGGGTGAAGAGGAGCGCGAGGCCGTCGCTCGGCCGCACCAGGTGCTCGGCGAACGACGCCATCGCCGTGGCAGCCCGGGCAGGCTCTGCGGCGCCCGACAGCACGGCCCACGTCTGGGCGATGGAGTCGATCCGGCAGGCCTCGCCGGACGCCGTGCCGAGCCAGGTGCCGTCGTCGAACGTCGCGCGCCGGTACCAGGCGCCGTCCCACGCCTCGCGCTCGATCGCGGCGCGCACCTGGGCGGCGTGGGCCCGCCAGCGGGCGATTCGCGCAGGATCGCGCGCCTCGGTCAGCGTCGCGAAGCGCTCGATGGTGTCGACGAGCAGCCAGCCGAGCCACACGCTCTCGCCCTGACCGCCCTCGCCGACGCGATTCATGCCGTCGTTCCAGTCGCCCGTGCCCATCAGCGGCAGGCCGTGCGCGCCGGTGAGGGCGACGGCCTGGTCGAGGCCGCGGGCGCAGTGCTCGAACAGCGTCCCGCTCTCGAAGGCCTCGCGCGGCTCGAAGAACGCGTCGTGCTCCCCGGGGCGCAGGTCGGGGCCCTCGAGGAACGGCACCACCTCGTCGAGCACGCCGCTGTCGGCGGAGCGCTCGACGTACGCGGCCGCCGCGTACGCCAACCACACCCGGTCGTCGGAGATCCGCGTGCGGACGCCGCGCCCGGACGAGGGCAACCACCAGTGCTGGACGTCGCCCTCGACGAACTGCCGCGACGCGGCCCGCAGCAGGTGCGCGCGCGCCTCGTCGGGCATCGCGAAGGTGAGCGCCATGCCGTCTTGGAGCTGATCGCGGAACCCGTAGGCGCCGCTGGCCTGGTAGAACGCCGAGCGTGCCCAGAGGCGGCAGGCGATCGTCTGGTACAAGAGCCAGCCGTTCAGCATCACGTCCATCGCCGGGTCGGGCGTGTGCACCGTGATCGCGCCGAGCACGGAGCGCCAGTGCGCCCTCACGTCTTCGAGCGCGGCGTCCAGGTCGGCGCCGCGATAGCGCGTGACGAGGCTCCTCGCCTCCTCCTGCGACGACGCGGCGCCGACGAACGAGACGACCTCGACGCTCGCTCCGGGTGCGAGCTCGACGAACGTCTGCAGCGCGGTGCACGGGTCGAGGCCGGCGCCGACGCGCCGCGACATCGGCGCCGTCGCGAACAGCGCCTTGGGTCGCGAAGGCCTGCCGCCGCGGCCGAGGAACTCGGTCCTGTCGCCGGTCCAAGCGTGCGCCGGAGCGCCCAGGGCGGAGAAGGCGACGACGCCGGCGTACGCGCCGTTCCACGGGTTGCGCACGAACATCGAGCCCGTCGCCTCGTCGTGCGCGGTCACGAGGTAGGGCGCAGAGGCGTCGCGCGAGGTCCCCAGCACCCACTCGCCGTACGCCGTCACCGAGAGCCGCTTGGTGACCGAGGAGCGGTTGTGGAGCGTCAAGCGCGACACCTTGATGGGATCGTCCAAGGGGACGAACTGCACCAGGTCGAGCGCGACGTCGTGGGCCTCGTGCTCGAAGCGGCTGTAGCCGAAGCCGTGGCGGGCGACGTACGTCCCGTCGTCGCGCACGCCCTGCGCCGTGGCGTTCCAGACCGCGCCCGTCGCCTCGTCGCGCACGTAGATCAGTTCGCCGGGCGGATCGACGACCGGGTCGTTCGACCACGGCGTGAGCTGGAAGTCGCGGCTGTTCTGGCTCCAGGTGTAACCGCTCCCTTCGGCCGACACGTGGAACCCGAAGCGCTGGTTGGCGATCACGTTGATCCACGGCAGCGGCGTCGTCGCGCCGTCCTGCAGGACGGTCACGTACTCGCGACCGTCGGCGCTGAAGCCGCCGGTCCCGTTGGCGAACAGCGGCGCGACGTCCGCCAAGGCGGGGCCGCGGACGGGCGCGACGCCGTTCTCGAGGTCCGGCGCAGGCGCGGGCAGCGCGAGCGCGGCGAGGGGCGCCGCGATGCGAGGCGTGCGGGGCGCCGCCACCGCTCGGATCGGCGCGACCGTCATGCGGGCGAGCTGATCGCGGATCGGTCCGCGCTGGGCGATCAGGGCGACGCGCGCCACCGAGCGCAGGAGCGCGTAGGCCTCCGGCGACAGCAGGTCCGCTCGCAGCGTGTAGACCGAGCCCTGCGCCAGCCGCTCGCCCGAGCGCGGGCGCGCCTGGCTGCTGCGGACCGCGGCCTCGATCGCGCTCTGGAGGTCCTGGAGGTACGACGAGCCGTGCTCGTTGACGATCACGATGTCGACGGCCAGGCGCTTCATGCGCCAGTACTCGTGGGCGCTCAGCAGTTGCCGCACCTGCGAAAGGTCGGCCACGTCGTCGATGCGCAGCAGCACGATCGGGAGGTCGCCCGAGATCGAGTGGGGCCACAGGCCCGCCTGGGTGCCCGCGCCGTGCGTGAGGACGCCGGGCGGCGCGCGGAAGCGCGCGTCGGGGTACAGGAGCGGGGTCGCGAGGCGCTGGAAATCCGCCGCCTCGCCGCTGCCGACGTCGAGGAAGCGCAGCTGGAGCTGCGCCTGGGTCCAGGCCAGCGTCTTGGCGCGGTCGAACGCGCTCCTATCGTCGTGCTGGTCGATCAGGTCCAGCAGCGCGGCGCGCGTCGGAGCGACCAGGGTCCAGAAGGCCACGCGCACGACAGCGCCCGCTGGGACACGCACCCGGCGGCGCAGCGCGAAGATCGGATCGAGCACGGTGCCGACCGTGTCCGAGAGCGTTCCACCCTGCGCCATGGCCGCTGCGGCGGCGGTCGACCCGGTGCGTCCGATGAAGCGCGCACGATCGGTCTCGAACGACGGCTCGGCGACCAGGTCGCCCTCCACCACGGCGAGGTGCGCAGCCCACACCTCGTCGTCGTGCGGCGAGCGCCGCCGGCGCGTCGCGATGAGCGCGTGGTGCTCGCTCAGGTACTCGGTCTGCACGAACATCTTGGCGAAGGCGGGGTGGGCCTCGTCGGTGGCCGGCGTCGTCAACACCAGTTCGGCGTACGAGGTGAGCTCGATCTCGCGCGCGGTCCGTCCGGTGTTCGCCAGCGACACGCGCCTGACCTCGGCGTCGTCCTCCGCCGAGACCAGCACGTCCATGGTCGTCTCCAGCCGACCGACGCTCTGCTTGAACGTCGCACGGTCCTCGGCGAACGCCACCGACGAACGCTCGGCCGATGCGTTCAGCGGCATGTGGCCCACGGGCCACGCCGCGCCGTCGGCCGTGTCGCGCACGAAGATGAACGTGCCGAGGTCGTCGCGCGTGGCGTCGGGCCGCCAGCGCGTGATCGCGACGTCGCGCCAACGGCTGTAGCCCGCCCCGGTCGAGGTCAGCATCACGGCGTAGCTGCCGTTGGAGAGCAGGTGCGTGGCGCTGACGGCATCGGTCGAGGGCGTGATCGTTCGCACCACGGGCGCCGCTGCGGGCGCCTCGAACGGCGCGCCGGCGACGTCGGGTAGCGTCGGACGAAGCGCGATCACATCGCGCGGCACGCGCTCTTGCAGCAACAGTTCGGCAGCGCGGATCGTCGGTTCGCGGTGGAAGCGCGTGCGCATCCGGCCACCGTCGAGCGCGTTGGCGATGCCGACGATCGTCATGCCCTGGTGATGCGCCATCGAGGTGCGCACCACGGTGAAGCGAGCACCGTCGATGGCGCGGGAGCGCGTGAAGTCGAGCGCGTCGTAGAACCCGAACGGGCCCATGGCGCCCATGTCGCGCAGGCGCTCGAAGTTGCGGCGGGCGCGCCCCGGCTCCACCATCGCCGCGAGCCCCGTCGCGTACGGCGCGACCACGAGGCTCTCGAGCGTGGCCCGCTTCAGGCCGAGGTCGGGCACGCCGAAGGGCGCGTACTGGTACGTGAACTCCAGGTCGCGGGCCGCGTACGCCGACTCCGAGACGCCCCAGGGGACGTCGAGCGAGCGCCCGTAGGCACGCTGGCGGTCGACCGCCCGGCGTTGCGACTGCTCCAGCAGACTCCCGGCCGGCGCGTGCATCACGAGCGCCGGCATCAGGTACTCGAACATCGATCCCGTCCACGACCACAGCACCGAGCCGGTCCCCACCGGCCGCGCCGTCCGGCCGAGCCGGAACCAGTGGCGCGTCGCGACGTCGCCCTTCGCGATCGCGAACAGGCTCGCGAGGCGCGCCTCGGAGGCGAGCAGGTCGTAGCAGCTCTCGTCGAGTCGATGCTCCGAGACGTCGTACCCGATCGACAGCAGCGAGCGCTCCTCGTCGACCAGGAAGCCGAAGTCCATGCCGTACGCCAACCCTCGTGCCGCAGCCGCGAGCGACCGAAGCCGCTCGTCGAGCGCCGCGCGGGCCGCGTCGTCGAGGCCGGCGTCGCGGGCGGTCTCGCGCAGCGTGCGCCGCAGCGCGTCGAACCAGCCGCGCAGCTCGTCCGACGCGGGCGCCGAAGGGTGTGCGGCGACGACGCGCTCGACGCGGCGCGCTGCCTCGTCCAGGCGGGCCTCGAGCGCGGCGTCGGCGTCCACACGCGGCAGCGCAGCACCCAGCAGCGGCGTGACGGCGTCGAGCACGGCTGCGAGCTCGAGCGCCTCGACCGTGCCGTCCCCAGGGTGCGTCGCGAGCGTCTCACGCACGAGCGCGAGGGCGTCGAGGGCGCCGCGACTCGGATCGGGCTGCGGCGCTTCGTGCCAGGTCTCGCAGGCGTTCGCGAGCGCGATCAGATGACCTGCCAGGTTGCCGCTGTCGACCGTCGAGACGTACTGGGGATGCAGCACCTGAGCGTCGACGGTGCGGTACCAGTTGTAGAGGTGGCCGCGGAAGCGCTCGAGCCGCTGCACCGATGCGAGCGTCGCCTCGAGCCGCTCGACGGTCTCGACGCTGCCCGACCAACCGAGGTCGCGCGCGCTCACGGCCGCCAGCAGGTAGAGCCCGATGTTCGTCGGCGACGTGCGCTGTGCGATCACGGTCTTCGGGTCGTCTTGGACGTTGTCGGGCGGCAGGTGGCGCTCGTTCGCCGTGACGAACGTCTCGAAGTAGCGCCAGGTGCGCCGCGCAACGAGGCGCAACGCGTCGGCGTCGGCCGGAGTCGGCGCCGCCACGCTGACCGCGCCGCGCGAGCGGCTGACCCACGTCGCGACGGCGGGCGCGAGGATCCATGCCAGCGCGAAGGGCGCGACGATGGGCCATGCCTCTGGTCGCGCCACGAGCGCGCCGACGGCGAGCGCGCCGCTCACACCGACCCCGGCCGCCATGCGTCGATACGATCCGGCGATCCCCGGAACGGGTTGGGTCTCGGCCCGGGCGGCCGTGACCCACTCGAGCAGCCGCCGCCTGGTCACGAGCACCCGGGTGATCGTCCGGACGATCGCATCGAGCGTCCAGCGCGCCGTATCGGCCAAGAAGACCAGGCCGAGCAGCGTCTGCGTCGCTGCGCGCATCGCGGCACCGGCCAGCGTCGCCATGTGGTTGCGAGCCCGCACGTCGGCATGGCGCGGCATGACCGCGTCCAGCACGCCGATGAACGTCGGCACGAGGGCGCCGACGACGACCGCCGCGACCCCGACGCCGCTCGCCGGCCAGGGCAGGAACCACGAGACGACGATGGCCGTCCACGCCGACGGCGCGACCAGCGACCGCCGCAGGTTGTCGGCCATCTTCCAACGGCCGAGCGGCGGGGTGGCCGAGGTTCCCCGCAGGTGACCCATGACCCAGGGAAGCAACTGCCAGTCGCCGCGGACCCAGCGCTGCTGGCGCTTCACCGCGACGTCGTAGCGCGCCGGCGACGTCTCGATGAGCTCGACGTCCGAGGCCAGGCCGGCCCGGGCGAAGACCCCCTCGAACAGGTCGTGGCTCAAGAGCGTGCGCTCCGGCACGCGACCCGCGAGCGACGCCTCGAAGGCGTCGACGTCGAAGATGCCCTTACCGGTGTAGGACCCCTCGCCGAACAGGTCCTGATAGACATCCGAGGCCGCGGACGCGTAGGGATCGATGCCGCCGGCGACGCCGAACACGCGCTGGTACGGCGAGCCCTCGCCCGGCGTGGGCAGCGTCGCAGAGAGCCGCGGCTGGAGCACCCCATGGCCTTCGACCACCCGCCCGAGGCTGGGATCGAAGCGCGGCCGGTTGAGCGGATGGGCCATCTTGCCGATCAGCTGCACGGCGCTCTCGCGCGGGAGCTGCGTGTCGGCGTCGAGCGTGATCACGTAACGGACGCCGTCCGGCACGAACGGTTCGCGGCCGTCGATGCGCATGAACGTCGTGTCGTCCGCCCCCCGCAGCAGCCGGCAGAGCTCGTGCAGCTTGCCGCGCTTGCGCTCCCACCCCATCCAGACGCCTTCACCGGGCACGTGCACACGGCGCCGGTGCAGGAGCAGGAAGCGCGGCCCGGACGGAGCGGGCCCGTGCTGGGCGTTCAGTCGGTCGATCCCCTCCTGGGCGGCTTCGATCAAGCGAGCGTCGCCGTCGGTCACCTCGGTGTCGGCGTCGGCGACGTCCGACAAGAGCGCGAACGTCAGGTCGCCCGGCGCGCCGGAGAGGTGGTGCACCTCGAGTCGTTCGACGCTCGCCGCGACGTCGCGCTCGCTCGTGAACACGGTCGGCACCACGACCAGCGTCCGCAGCGCGCTCGGCACGCCGGACGCGAGGTCGAGGCCGGGGAGGGTGTGGCTGGGGACGAGAGCGTTGAGGGCGCGGTGCACGAGCGCCGTCGCCGTCTCGCTCAACGGCACGACCAGCAGCACCGCCAGCACGGCGCACCACAGCGCGGCGAGCCCGGCCGCCGTGGCGGCCGCGGCGAAGAGCGCGACGAGCAGCGCCGTCACAGCGACGATCGTCCCGACGTAGCCGACGAGACCGCCGCGCTGGACGAGGCGCGAGACGCGCGTTCGCAGCGTCGGAGGCGCCTGCAGGCGGCGCTCGAAGGCGCGCCGTCCGGCGCCGATCAGGTGGTAGCCGGGGTCACCGACGCGGGCGGACTCGACCTCGTCCGGCGCCTGGGCCGCAGTATCGTCCGCGGCCTCCAGGGCGCGCGCGACGACGTCGAGCTCTGACGCGCCCGAGGCGCGTGCGAGGGTCTCGACCGCGCTGCGGTAGCGGTCGCGCGTGGTGAAGTCCATCGCGTCGAACGCGCTGCCCTCGCGCAGGCGGGCGTCGACGAGGCTCACGCTCTCGAACAGGTCGGCCCAATCGATGTCGGCGATGCGCCGCATGCTGGTGACGGCGTTGCGAACGGTCACGTTCGCGGCCCCCAGCCGCTGCTGTGTCGCCTCGACCACGGCGGCGATCGACGTGCCGCGCTCCTGCAGCGCGTCCTCGAGCCACCCGAGGGCAGGGGTCGTCAGCGGGTCCTGGTCGCGCAAGCGCGTCGCGAGCTGCGTCGCGAAGGCAGACGTCCAGGCCTCGTCGCCGCCCGGCGTGAGGTCGGACGCCCGCCAGGCTCGGCGCCCGCCGTGCGTCCGGATGCGCTCGGCGAGCAGATCCGCCGCGGACGCCGCGGAACGGTCGACGTCGATCTGGTCCGCGACGCGCCGAACGTTCTCGATCAACACGAACCGCAACGTGATCGCGATCGCCCACAGCTCACCGATCGTGAGTGGTTGCACGCGCTGGTAGGCGGCGACGAAGCGCCGGAGGTGGTCGACGTCGAGACGGCTGTCGGTGTGCGCGACGTAGGCCCACACCAGGCCGAGCACACGCGGGTACCCGGCGAGGGGACCGCCGGCCAGCTTCGGCAGCTGGCGGTAGTACCCGGCGGGCAGGTCCGCGCGCACCTCGTCGATCTGCGCGACGATCACGTGGTCGTTGTCGAGCAACCACTCGGCGGCAGGCACCACGCCGCCGGCGGCGGCGCCTGCGGCGTTGGACTTGTACGCGGCGCGCAACGCGACCGCGTCGTCCTCGAGGCGTGCGCGCAAGGTGTGCACCCTGGCGGGACGCGCTGTCACGGCCTGCGCGGTCGCGAGGCTCTCCGCGTGCTGCTCGAGGCGCTCGGCGCCGAACAACTCGTGGCGCACGGGCGCCGGATCGTCCCACGGTGACGCTCGCGCGCTGGAGCGGCGGGCGAACGTTCCAAGTTGGGGCATGGGGGCCTTCCGGGCGAACGTCGAACTGAGGACGAGACCGATGGTCACCGACCAGGGCCGGTCGACTGCTTCGGGTCGTTACGAACGAGCATACGCCGGTCTCGCCTGCGCCCCCGTACGCTTGCGCCTGGTGCGTGATCCCGTCCACGACGAAACCTTTGCAGCGCGCAGCGGCCCGGCGTACGGATGCACCGGCGCGAGTGCGCGCAGCGTGCATCATGCGGTGAAGCGCCGACAGTGGCGTCTCCGTGATACCGGCACGTCACGATCCCGGTCCCTCTCCGAGAGGGGAACACCATGCTCATGACCATTGCGATCGTCCTGCTCGTCCTCTGGCTGCTGGGGCTCGTCACCGGCACGACCCTGGGTGGCTTCATCTACGCCCTGCTGGTGATCGCCGTCGTGCTCTTCCTCGTGCAGGTCATCACGGGTCGCCGGTCGGTCTAGAGGCACGTTTCGCCGCGAAGCGCGCGCCGCTCACAGGCGCGAGCCGCGGCCCGTTGCGTGGCGCCATGGCGCCACGCTGACGCCGAGCACTGGTAGCACCAGGCGCGACCAATCTCACGAAGCACCGCCACGCGAGCGGGGCAGGCGCCTCTGACGAGACGCACGCATCGCTCCGTACGATGGTGGCACGTCGCGGGCTACCGCGACCGCGTCCTGCACGCGGGAGGTGCCGATGCATCGACATGCCGCCGGCGTTCTGTGGGTCTTCGCCTACGTCCTGTTGGTCACCTCACCCCTGCTCTTGATGGCGTTGCGCCCGGCGCCGCCGGGACGGCCCTTCCTGGTCGAGGCTTCGATCGCCCTCGGGTTCGTGGGGCTCGTGATGATGGCCGCCCAGTTCGCGCTGATCGGTCGCTTCGCGCTGCTCAGCGCCCCCTTCGGCATCGACGCGCTGCTGCGCTACCACCGGCACATCGCCATGCTGGCCCTCGCGTTCGTGGTCGCCCACCCGGTGATGCTGGTGCTTCACGATCGCGCCTACCTCACCTGGCTCGACCCGCTCGGCGGGAGCTGGGCGATCCGCACCGGCAACTGGGCGATCTACGCCATCGTCCTGCTCACGCTGCTGTCGATCTTCCGCCAGCGGCTGCGCATCGGCTACGAGACGTGGCGCGTGACGCACGCGATCCTCGGGGTCGGTGCGGTCGTGTCGGCGCACGTGCACATCCACCTGGCCGGACGCTACACCGACGCCGTCTGGAAGGAGGCGGTGCTGATCGCGATCAGCACCGTCATGGTGGGGCTGTTCCTGTACCTCCGGTTCGTGAAACCCGCGTTCGTGAGCCGCTCCCCCTATCGCGTGGCTGAGGTGCGTCCGGAACGCGGCACGGTGTGGTCGCTGTCGCTGACGGCCGTCGACCACCCGGGCCTGCGCTTCGTGCCAGGCCAGTACGGCTACCTGAAGCTGCGGTCGCCGTACACGCTGCACGAGCACCCCTTCTCGCTGGCGTCGAGCGCCGAGCGTCCCGATCGGCTCGAGTTCGCGATCAAGGAGCTCGGCGACTTCACCAGCGGCATCGGACGGGTGCCGCCGGGCACGGCCGCCTTCGTGGACGGTCCACACGGATCGTTCTCGCCCGATCTGAGCGGCGCGGCCGGGTTCGTGCTGATCGCGGGCGGTATCGGGATCGCGCCGTTCATGAGCGTGCTGCGCACGATGGCCGACCGCGGCGACCCGCGCCCGGTGCTCCTGATCTACGGCGAGAAGCGCTGGGACGACGTGGCGTTCCGGGAGGAACTCGACGAGTTGCGGCAGCGGATGGCGCTGGACGTGGTGTTCGCCCTCGAGCGGCCGCCCGACGGCTGGACGGGCGAGGTTGGGTTCGTGAACCAGGAGATGCTCCAGCGCGTCCTGCCACGTGAGCGCTTCGAACGACACGTGTTCATCTGCGGGCCGAACCCGATGATCGACGCCGTCGAGCGGGCGCTGGTGAACTGTGGCGTGCCCGAGCGCCTGATCTCGGCCGAGCGCTTCGAACTGGTGTAGGGAGGCACGGCATGCAACGGTTCTCGAGACGTCGCCCCGAGCTGCTGATGGGCACGTTCGTGCTGCTGGTCGCACTCGGCACGGCGCTGTTCCGCGCAGCGGACTACGTCGTGGCGATCGGCCCCGAGCCGACGCCCGCGACGGTCTCCGCTGAGGCCGACGACCATGCCTGGTTCGACACCGGCATGGCGCTGTGGGACGCGCACTGCTACAGCTGCCACGCCGAGGTCCCGTACGTGAGCGAGCTGTTCGTGGCGGATGGCGGCCGCGACTACCTGATCGACCTGATGCTGTACGGAGCCCAGGGCGAGGCGGAGATCTTCGGCGCGGTCGAGATGCTGCGTCACCGACCGTACGGTGGCAGCTTCGACGACGACCAGATGAGCGCGCTGCTGAACCTCATGCTCGTCGCCTGGGGCAACGACGAGGCCCTCCCCCCCGACGCGGAGTTCTACACGCCCGACGAGGTCGGCGCCGCGCGCGGCCGCGACGTGAGCCCGCAGGAGGTCATCGAGC
>REEJ01000136.1 GCA_007695125.1 Trueperaceae bacterium
TCGGCGGCAACTGCCGCGTGCCCAACCTCGTCCTCGGCGACCTGCGCGCCATCGTGGGCACCCACCAGGTCGGTGCGCGCCGGCTGCGCGAGTTCTTGAGCGACTACGAGCTCGACGACCTCACTGGCCTGTCCGCCGAGATCCACGGCCGCTCCGAGCGGCTCATGCGCGAGCGGATCGAGGCGCTGCCCGACGGCAGCTACGAGTTCGGTCTCGACATCGACGGGTACCGCAAGATCGTGCACCTGCACGCGACCGTCACGATCCGCGGGTCCGACGTCTACGTCGACTACACCGGGACCAGCCCGCAGCTCGGCGACGCCGCCATCAACTGCACCCTCAACACCACCTTCGCGTCGACGTTCTACCCCTTCAAGTGCGCGCTCGTCCCCACCATCCCGAACAACGAGGGGCTGTTCCGACCGATCCACGTGACGGCGCCCGAGGGCTGCATCCTCAACACCACCTTCCCGCACCCGGTGAACGCACGCGCCAAGACCACCAACAACATCAACCAGGTGCTCTTCGGCGCCCTCTGGCCGGCCTTCGGCGAGCACGCCCAGGCCGGATCGGGCAGCATCTGGCCGCTGTCGGTGTCGGGTACCGCCGAGGGCTACGGGCGCTTCAGCGTCCACGTCCTGCCGCACGGTGGTCGCGGGGCGATGCGCGACCTCGACGGCCTCTCGCCGATCGCGTTCCCGCACAACAGCGCCGTCACGCCGATCGAGATCTGGGAGTCCCAGTGCCCGGTGATGATCACCGAGAAGGCGCTCTTGCCCGACAGCGCCGGCGCAGGACGCCGCCGCGGCGGTCTGGGTCAGGTGATGACGTTCCGCAACATCGGCCACGAGACGATCAGCGCCCGGGTGCGACCCGACAAGATCTTCTGTGCCCCACCGGGACTCGGTGGCGGCCAGCCCGGCCGCACTGGCGAGGTCCGCTTCAACGGCGAGGTGATCGAACGCTTCCCGATCCTCCCCTTCGCTCCCGGGGACGAGATCGAGCTGCGCATGCCCGGCGGCGCCGGCTTCGGAGACGCTGCCGAGCGCGAACGACATCTGATCGCACGCGACCTGGCGGCCGGCTTCATCAGCCCCACGGCAGCGCTGCGCGACTACGGCTTCGACGGCTCGGAGCCAGGAGAGGGTGAAGGGTAATGGATCCGATCAGCCTGGAAGTGATGTGGCAACGCCTGGTGGCGATCGCCGACGAGATCGACACGGCGACGATTCGAACGTCGTTCTCGACCATCGTGGGTGAGAGCCACGATTTCGGCTGCGTCCTGATGGACGCCGATGGGCACGGTCTGGCGCAAGCCCAGTGGAGCCCCCCGCAGTTCTGCACCATGCTGCCGCGCACCACCCGCAGCATGCTGGAGAAGTTCCCGAAAGAGACGCTCAAGCCCGGCGACGTGCTGGCCACCAACGACCCTTGGATCGGCAGCACGCACCTGCCCGACTACAACCTGGTCTCGCCGGTGTTCCACAAGGGCACGTTGGTCGCGTTCCTCGGCACCGTCGCGCACGTCTCGGACGTGGGCGGCCACCTCGGCGACCTCGAGGCGACCGACATGTTCATCGAGGGCACCCGCCTGATGCCGAACAAGTTCTACGAGGGCGGCACGGTCAACGCGGTGATCGAGGAGTTCATCGCCTGCAACTGCCGCGTGCCGGAGATGGTGTTGGGCGACCTGCACGCCATCGTCGGGACCCACCGGGTCGGCGTGCGCCGCATCCAAGAGTTCATGGACGACTACGACCTGGACGACATCACCGAGCTCTCCGCGGCCATCCAGGACAAGTCCGAAGGGGCGCTGCGCGAGGCCATCGGCGCCCTGCCCGACGGCATCACCGAGTACGAGATCACCGCCGACGGCTACCTCGAACCCTTCACGCTCAAGGCGACGCTCGAGATCCGCGGCACCCAGCTGATCATCGACTTCACCGGTACGTCGCCGCAGCAGGACCACTCGGCGATCAACGCCGCGTTCAACATCTCGTACTCGACGGCCGTGTACCCGATCAAGTGCATGCTCGCATCACACATCCCGAACAACGACGGGCTGGTCCGCCCCATCACGATCACGGCGCCCGAGGGCTCGATCGTGAACTGCACCTTCCCGGCGCCCGTGAAGGCGCGCGCCAAGGTCATCAAGCACATCCCGCCCCTGATCTTCGGCGCGTTCGAGAAGCTCCTCCCCAACGAGGCGATCGCTGCCGCCGGTGGCATCTTCCCGTTCCACTTCGTCGGCACCGACGCACGCTTCGGTCGCTTTGCGGTCCACATGCTGCCGCACGGCGGGCTGGGCGCGACCAAGGACGACGACGGCTGGCTGCCCGCGGCGTATCCACACAACAGCACCGTCACGCCGACCGAGATCATCGAGCGGCAGTGCCCGGCGATCATGACCGAGAAGGCGCTCGTGGTCGACTCCGGCGGCGCCGGGCGGCGCCGCGGCGGACCCGGCCAGCGGATCGCGCTGCGCTGCACGGCCGAGAAGCCAGTACTGCTCACCATCCGCCCCGACCTGTTGAAGTTCCCGGCACCGGGACTCGACGGCGGCGGCGACGGCATGCTCGGACTGGTGGAGCACAACGGCGAGGTCCTCACCCGCTTCCGTCCGATCCCCTGGCACCCCGGCGACGAGATCGTCTTGACGGTGCCGGGCGGCGGCGGTTTCGGCGACCCGCGCGAGCGTGAGCGCGAACGCGTGCTCGCCGACGTCGCGTTGGGGCTCGTCTCCAGCGAGGCCGCTCGCGACGTGTACGGTCAGCAGGACGTTCCAGACGCCGCCACGCTGCGCCGCGAGGCGCTTCGCGAACACGTTCGCAGCGTCAAGGCGACCCGACACACATGAGTCGGGCCGACCTGGCGATCGTGGGTGGCGACGTCGTCACCACCCATGTGGGCCGCGCGACGGTCCTGGTCCGGGACGGGCGGATCGCTGCGCTCACGGCGCCCGAGGCGCCAGTGGACGCCGCTCGGGTGATCGATGCGCCGGGGATGCTCGTCATCCCCGGCGTCATCGACATCCACTTCCACTGCCGCGACCCCTCGTATCCCCATCGCGGCGACTTCGCGACGGAGACGCGGGCGGCGGCCGCGGGTGGCGTGACGACCGTGTTCGAGATGCCCATCAGCAAGCCTGGCACGTCGACGCTCGAGCGCTGGCAGAGGCGCCGTGACATCGCGGCGGCCAAGGCCCACGTCAACATCGGCCTCTACGCAGCACCCGGCTTGCTCGACGGGCCGGATCTGCGGAGGCTCGTCGATGCGGGCGCGATCGGCTTCAAGCTCTTCATGACGAAGGCGGTGCCGGGGCGCGAGGACGAGTTCGACGGCCTCGTGACCGACAGCCTGGCCCACGTGTACGAGGCGATGGAGCTGATGCAGGAACTCGGGCTGCGCTGCGTGTTCCACGCGGAGGAGCAATCCCTGATCGATCTCCACCAGGCGCGCGCCGCGCGCATGCCGGGGCCCGACCACCTGCGTCACGACGCGTCGCGCCCCGCCGTGGTCGAGGCGACCGCCGTGGCTGCGCTCGTCCAGATGTCGCTCGCGACCGGTTGCAAGGTCCACATCGCCCACGTGTCGTCGGCGGCCACCGCCGACGTCGTGAGGCACGCCAAGCGCATCGGCGCGCCGGTCACGGCCGAGACCTGCCCGCACTACCTGTGGTGCACCGAGGACGACCTCGAGCGCGCCGGCCCCTTCGGTGTGATCAACCCGCCGATCCGCAGCGCCGCCGACCGCGACGCCCTGTGGGCGGCACTCGCCGACGGCACGCTCGACGTGATCGCCACCGACCACGCGCCGTTCTCGCGACCCGAGAAGGAGGCGGCGATCGGTGACGTCCTGTCCGCGCCGCCCGGACACCCGGGCCTCGAGACGCTGCTCCCGCTGTTGATGACGGCCGCAGAAGAGGGCCGCTTGAGCGTCGAGCGCGTCGTCGAGCTGGTGTGCGAGCGTCCGGCCCGGATGTTCGACCTGTACCCCTTCAAGGGCGTCCTGGCACCCGGCAGCGACGCCGACATCACGATCTACGACCGCCGTGAGCGCCGCGTGGTCCGCTGCGGCGAGGGCGAGAGCCGTGCGGCCGACTGCAACCTGCTCTTCGACGGCGCCGAGGTGGTCGGGCGCGTGCACGCCACGATCGTCAACGGCGGCGTCGCCTACCTGGATGGTGCCATCGTCGGCGAACCCGGTCTCGGCCGCATCGTGCGGCCGGGCGCCTCCACGACCGAGCCGGTGGCGACGGCATGATCGTCCCGGGCATCGACGAACGCGACGCGCGCTTCGCGCGCGTGCGCGCGGCCATGCAACGCAGCGAGCTCGACGCGCTGGTCTTCGCCGGGAAGGGTCACTGGTGGACGGGCCGCGGCTCGTTCCGCTACCTCACCGACTTCCACCTCTGGGGCCACGACGGGCTGCTGCTGCTGCCGCTGGACGGCGAACCGAGCATGGTGCTCAACAGCCCCGCCGTCGCCGCCAAGATCGCCCGCCGCGGCTGGGTCACCGACCACCATGGCGACGCCTACCTGGCGCCGACCATGCAGCGCCTGATCGCGGGGCGAGGGCTCGGCCGAGCACGCATCGGCCTCGTCGGCGAGCGCTTCGTGATGGGCGCCGGGGTGCGCGACGAGTTGGTCGAGGGCCTGCCGGACGCTCGCTTCGAGCGCGCGGACGCGCTCTTCGACGCGATCCGCGCGGTCAAGAGCCCGCTCGAGCTGGCGCAGGAACGGGAGCTCTGGCCGCTCGTGCTGAGCGCCATGGAGCGCTTCCAGCAGATCGTCGAACCGGGCGTGCTGGGGAGCGATATCGCTGCGGAGGTCACGCGACCGCTGTGGGCCGCCGGCGCACGCGACATCCTGATCTTCATGGGCGAGGACCCGAGCGAGGTGACCCTGCCTGCCCCCGAACCGCTGCGCTGCGACGACAAGACCCGCTTCCACCTCGAGGTGTGCGGACCGAGCGGCCACTGGTGCGAGGTGACGATCAACCTCGCCTGGCAACCGCCGAGCCCGGACGAGGCGCGACTGATGGCGGCCGAGGTCGAGGCGTTCGAGCGCATCCGAGCCGAGGCCCGGCCGGGCCGGCGCTTGTCCGAGCTCGCGGCCGTGTTCGAGGCGACCATGCGCGACCACGGCTTCACGATCGAGGGCGAGACCAACCACTTCGACTTCCACGGCCAGGGGATGGACACGATCGAGTACCCATGGCATGCGCAGGCCAGGCCTTGGGGCCAGAGCCAGGACTGGGAGCTCGAGGCCGGGATGGTGTTCAGCTACCACCCACGGCGGCGCTTGCTCGGCTACCAGGGTTGGACCACCGGCCTGAACGAGGACATCGTGATCACCGAGGCGGGTGCCGAGCGGCTCAGCGGAGGCTGGGACCAGACCTGGCGCGCGATGCGTTGAGCGCCTCCAGGGCGCTCGCGACGAGGAGGTTCGACCACATGGCGAGTGAGAAGTTCGTAGGAATCCAGATCAGCCCCATCAGCTTCATCGACGAGGGCGTCGACGAGGTGCTCGACACGCTCCAACAGCGCGTGGGCGTCAACGTGCTGCTCATCGGCACCGTGTCGTGGCTGGGGCTCAAGGTGGGCCGCAGCATCTCGCACCAGCTCGACGGTTGGCCCGACCACGGCGTCCCGGAGCCGTCGCCGCTGACCGGCGGCGCCTACGTGAAGACGCGCCCCGAGTACTACAAGACGACGATCATCGACGACTACGGCAACCGCGACCCGGTGATGGCCGACAAGGACGTCTTGGAGATGGTGATCCCAGCCGCCCGAGCACGCGGTATGCAGGTCTACTCGGAGCTGATGGAGCCGTTCTTCAAGTACGCCGGCCACGGCTCGGCGAACACCGTCGGCATCCCCAACCTGCCGCAGCTCATGGAGGTCGACTTCATGGGCCGCATCGGCTCGGAGCCGAGCACCAGCAACAAGGACTACCGCCAATGGATCCGCTCGATGATCGAGGACCAGGTGCGGAGCTACGACCTCGACGGGCTGATGTGGTGCAACGAGCGCAAGAGCCCGCTCGATCAACTCATCACCGGCGGCGCCCCGGGCGACTTCTCGCCCGACGCCTGGGAGGAGGCCGACCGTCGCGGCATCGACGTCGAGCGCGTGCGCATCGCGTTCCGCGAGGTCTACGACTTCTTCCAGGCCGCACGCGCCGGCCAGGACTTCGTCGACGGAGCGTGGGTCGAGTTCTGGCGGGTGCTGCTCGCCAACCCCGAGGTGCTCCTGTGGGAGCGCTTCTGGCTCGAGCGCAACAAGGACCTCGACCGCGAGCTCTACGGCATCGTCAAGTGGTGCAACCCCAAGCTGCAGTTCGGCCTCAACGTCTGGAACCGCAACCACTTCAACTTCTTCCGCAAGGCGCAGTGGCCCTGGCTCGAGCAGACGACGTACAGCGACTGGGTCAAGCCGATCACCTACCAGCACCAGTCTGGCGAGATCTACGCCAAGGAGCAGGCCGACTTCCACAAGACCTTCCTGCGCGACGTGCCGCCCGAGGACATGACGCCGATCATGTACACCCTCCTGGGGCTGAACGAGGCGCCCTGGAGCGAGGTGGTGCAGAAGGGGCTCGATCCCGACACCTACGTCTACGGCCAGTGCGCGGACACCGTGCGTGGCGTGCAAGGCAAGGTCCCGGTCTACATGGGGCTCGGCGTCGACGCGCCCCGCACCCGCCCCGACCAGGCGGTGTGCACACCCGACATCGTCTACCGCAGCGTGCACGCCACCTACCGCGCCGGCGGCAAGGGCGTCATCTTCTCCCCCAACTACGCCAGCATGAAGCTCACCAACCTCGACGGCGCCGCCAAGGCCCTCGAGGAGCTCGGCCTCAAGTAAGGCACCCCCACCCCGACCCACCACCCCCACGGAGGAGAGCGTCCATGCCCGAAGCCCCAGCCTGGAAG
>REEJ01000312.1 GCA_007695125.1 Trueperaceae bacterium
CGTCGAAGCCCGACATGTTGGGCATGTGGACGTCGAGGATGATCGCGTCGGGGGTTCCGAACGCGAGGTACCTCAGCGCCTCGTGGCCGTCGCGCGCGCAGACGACGCGGTAGTTGTGGGCTCCGAGCACCATCTCGAGCAACCGCCGGTGCGCGTCGTGATCGTCGACCACGAGGATCGTCCGGGGTGGTGGGGTGCTGTGCATGGGGCAACGTACGGCGCGCCCGCTTACGGAACCTTGACGTCGAGGGCGTCGTACGCTGTCCTCGTCGGAGGCCCGCATGACCGCTCAGCCGTACCCGAGTCTCGACGAGCTGCGCCGCGTCGTCGACGTGGCCGCTGGCCGCTGTGAGGGCGACCTGCTGCTCCGCGGCGGGCGCCTCATGAACGTGTTCGACGGCAGCATCGAGCGCGCCGACGTGCTGATCGCAGGAGCGCTCGTCGCGGCCGTCGGCGACCTCGGCGACGCCTCCGCGGCGCAGGTCGAGGACGTCTCGGGAGCGTTCGTCGCTCCTGGGTTGATCGACGGACACGTCCACATCGAGTCGTCGCTCGTCACGCCCGCGCGCTACGCCGAGGCCGTCCTGCCCCGCGGCGTCACCGGCGCGGTGTGCGACCCGCACGAGATCGCCAACGTGGCCGGCGTGGCCGGTGTGCGCTGGCTGTTGGCGGGCAGCCGCGACCTGCCCTTCGACGTCTGGGTCACGGTCCCGTCGTGCGTGCCGAGTTCGGCGCTCGAGACCGCCGGCGCCGAGCTCGGCGTCGGCGAGATCGACGACCTGCTCGCCGAGGCGTGGGTGGTCGGCGTCGCCGAGCTGATGTCCTTCCCGGACGTGATCGCAGGGGCGTTCGAGCAGCTTGCGAAGGTGGCCGTGGCCGACGCGCAACGCAAGACGACCGAAGGACACGCCCCCGGCCTCAGCGGCCGCGCGCTGCAGGCCTACCTCGCGGCCGGCATCGGCTCCGATCACGAGTCGACCGCCTTGGCCGAGGGTCGTGAGAAGCTCAAGGCCGGCGCCTTCCTGATGGTGCGCGAGGGCAGCGTCACGCGCGATCTCGAGGCGCTCATGCCGCTCGTCGACCCACGCCACGCCGACCGGATCGGCTTCGTGACCGACGATCGGCTCCCCAACGACCTGCTCGACGAGGGCGGCGTGGACGTGCTCGTGCGGCGCGCGATCGAAGCCGGGGTCGACCCGGTGTACGCGGTGCGCTGCGCCAGCTGGAACACGGCCAACCACTACCGCTTGTCGCGGCGCGGTGCGGTTGCGCCGGGGTACTACGCCGACCTGGCGGTCATCGACGACATCGCAGCCTGGCGTGCAGCCCTGGTGGTGCGGCACGGGAACGTCGTGGCGCGTGCTGGTCGCCTGCTGGCCCCCATGCCCGAACCGCGCACGGACGACGCGTCCGTGCTCGCGACCGTCCGGTTGCCGCCGCTCACGGACGAAGCCCTGCGCCCCAGCGCGCCGCAGCGACACGGTGCGCGCGTGCGCGTGATCCGGCCGATTCCCGGTCAGATCGTGACCGAGGCACTCGAGCTGACGCCGAGGATCAGCGGCGGCCGCGTCGTGGCCGACCCCGAGCGCGACCTCGCGCTGCTCGCCTGCGTGGAGCGGCACGGCCGCGGCGGCGGCATCGGCAGCGGTCTGGTGCGCGGGCTCGGTGTGCGCCGAGGGGCCCTCGGCTCGAGCGTCGGACACGACCACCACAACCTCATGTTGGCGGGTGCCGACGTCGGCGACATGCGTCTGGCGGCCGAGCGCCTCGCCGAGCTGGGTGGCGGCATGGTGGTCGTCGACGCTGGGCGCGTGCTGGCCGAGCTGCCGCTCGAGGTCGCCGGGTTGGTGTCGAGCGCGCCGATCGACGTGGTGCGTGGCGGTCTCGATGCGGTCGAGGCGGCGGCGCGCGACCTCGGCGTCGACACCGCTGGCGTGATGATGACGCTGTCGTTCCTCGGGCTCGCGGTGATCCCGTCGCTGCGGCTGACGGACCTCGGACTGGTCGACGTGGCCGCCGCGTGCATCGTCCCGTTCGAGGTCGAGGCATGACGGTCGCTCCCGCGGCTGGAGGCCGCGCGTGCGTGTTGATGGCCGGGGTGATCCACGTCCCGCGCGACCCGTTCGCCGAGGGTGCGGGTGCTCTCGAGGCGTGGGACGACGGTGCCGTGGCCGTCGCCGCCGATGGCCGTATCGACGACGTCGGAGACGCGTCGAAGGTGCGGTCGCGTCACCCCGACCGACCCGTCGTCGACCGTCGCGGTTCGATCGTGCTCCCAGGGTTCGTGGACGCCCACATCCACTATCCGCAAGTGGGGGTGATCGGCGCGTTCGGACTGCCGCTGCTGCGCTGGCTCGACGAGCGGACCTTCCCGTTCGAGGCGCGCTTCCTCGACCTCGCCTTCGCGGAGCGCGAGGCGCGCACCTTCCTACGGCTCTTGGCTGCCAACGGCACGACGTCGGCGCTGGTCTTCGGCGCACACGTCGCGAGCGCCATGGAGGCGTTCTTCGCGGCGGCGGAGGCCAGCGGCCTGCGCGTCGCCAGCGGGCTGGTGGTCGCGGACCACGGCATGCCGGCCGCGCTCTGCACCACGCGCGAGCGGGCCTACGCCGAGGCCGCGACGTTGGCCGAACGCTGGCACGGGCGCGGCCGGTTGCGCTACGCCGTGTCGCCGCGTTTCGCGGTCACCTGCGGCGACGGCGTGCTGGCGGCGTGCGGCGCGTTGGCGCGCGAGCGTCCCGAACTGCTCGTCACCAGCCACCTCAACGAGAGCCGCGCCGAGATCGCCACCGTGCGCGCGGCCTTCCCAGGCGATCGCGACTACCTCGCGGTCTACGAGCGCCACGGCTTGGTCGGTCCACACAGCGTGTTCGCTCACGACGTGCACCCGAGCGACGACGAGCTCGCGCGTCTGGCCGCGGCCGGTGCCGCGGTGGCCCATTGCCCCACCAGCAACGCCTTCCTCGGCTCGGGAGCGTTCCCGTACGCGCGCCATCGTCGCGCTGGTGTGCGCGTCGCCCTCGGCAGCGACGTCGGCGCGGGCACGTCGCCGGCGCTGCTGCACGAGGCGTTGCAGGCCTACCTCACCCAGGCCGGGCTGGGCCCCGAAGGGGAGCCGCTCACGACGGCGCACTTGTTGTGGCTCCTCACCCGGGCTGGTGCCGACGCCATCGGCCTCGGGGACGAGGTGGGCGACCTCCGCCCGGGGCGTGCCGCCGACCTGGTGCTGATCGAGCCGCCGCCCGGCAGCGCCCTCGCCGCCGTGCTCGAGCATGCGGAGGGTCCCGATGCGGTCCTCGGTGCCTGTCTGGCACTGGCGCGCGAGGGGGCCGTCGCCGAGACCTGGGTGCACGGCGCCGTGGTCCACCGCCGCAGCGACGCCGGGATGGTCGCGTGAGCGCCGTGGCGCGGCGACCTGCGCGCATCGCCATCCTCGGCGCCGGCAACCGCGGCGGCGACGTCTACGCGCCGGCCGCGACCGCCGCTCCCGGGCTCGTCCGGGTGGTGGCGCTCGCCGACCCGCGCGAGGCGCGCCGCCACGCCGTGGGCGAGCGCAGCGGGGTCGAGCCGGGACGCCGCTACGACCATTGGCGCGCACTCTTGGGCGACGCCGCGGCGGGACGGTTCGAGCTCGACGCCGTCGTCGTCGCGACGCCCGACGCCGACCACGTCGAGCCGACCGAGGCGGCGCTCGCACTCGGGCTGGACGTGTTGCTCGAGAAGCCGATCGCACCGGACCTGGCCGGCGTGCGGCGCATCGCACTCGCAGCGGAGCGCGGCCGTGGCCGCGTCACGGTGGCCCACGTGCTGCGACACGCCCCCGTCTTCGAGCGGCTGGCGGCCGGGTTGCGCGGCGGGGCGCTCGGTCGCCTCGTCGGCATCGACCACGTCGAGCACGTGGGGCATTGGCACTTCGCGCACAGCTACGTCCGCGGCGCCTGGCGGCGCGAGGCCGACGCCAGCCCGATGCTGCTCGCGAAGGCGTGTCACGACCTCGACCTGCTGCGCTGGTGGGTGGGTGAGCGCTGCGAACGGGTCACGAGCAGCGCCGCGGTGCGGCACTTCCGGCCGGAGGAAGCCCCCGCGGGTGCACCGGAGCGCTGCACCGACGGCTGCCCAGTCGAGGAGCGTTGTCCCTACGGCGCCCCGCGCATCTACCTCGGTCGCTACGGCGCGCGGTCCGTGTGGCCGAACCTGGTCTTGACCCCCGAGCCCAGCGAGGCCAGCGTGCTCGAGGCGTTGCGCACCGGTCCGTACGGCCGCTGCGTCTACCGCTGCGACAACGACGTCGTCGACCACCAGGTGGTGGCCCTGGAGTTCGCGGGCGGCGTGCGCGCGAGCCTGACCGTCACGGCCTTCACGGCCGAGATGACGCGCACGGTCCGGGCCTGGGGGACGCACGGCGAGGTGGCCGCCCACTTCGGTCGAGGCGAGCTGGAGTGGCACGACTTCCGCACCGGCGAGCGGCGGCTCGAGGACTGCGGTGCCAGCGGCGAGGCGCACGACGCGGCCGACCAGGCGCTGGCTCGCGACTGGTTCGAACGCGTGGCCGGCGTGCACGGTGACGACCCGGGTGCGACCGACCTCGCGGCGTCGCTGGAGAGCCACGTGATCGCGTTCGCGGCCGAGCGAGCGCGGCGCGAGGCGCGCTGGATCGACCTGCGGGCCTGACGCCGGGCGTCAGTCGCGCTCGAGTTCGATCCCGAGTCCGGCCAGGAACCCGGCGGCGTCGGGCAGCCTGGCGCGCACGCCCTCGAGCCGGTTGGCGCTGGCGACGATCGCGTAGTTGCGGGCGGTCCGGAGGTCGGCGCCGCGCAGGTCGCACCCCGTGAACTGGGCGCCGGCGAGGTCGCTGTGGCGGAGGCTGGCGTCGCGAAGGTCGCACGCCTCGAACAGCACCTCGTGCATCGTGCAGCCTTCGAAGCGACGCTTCCGGAGGTCGAGGCCGACGAAGCTGCAGAAGCTGAGGATGGAGTCCTGGGCATCGACCTCGAGCGGCCGCTCGCCGCTGGTGGCGGCGCGGTGCCATTCCACGCCGACCACGTGGCACGCCTCGAGCGTCACACCGCCGAAGCGGCTCCCACGCACGTCGAGCAGGCGCATGTCGCAACCGAGGAGGTCGCTGTCGTTCAACTCGCAGTCGACGAGCCTGAGCTCGCGCAGATCGCACTCCTCGAACACGCAGTCGCGGAAGTGGGCGCCCTCCAGCGTGCCGTCGATGCGCACGCCGACGAAGCGGACGTCGGCATAGCGTTCACCTGACACCGGGGCGCGGACGTGCCTCACGCTGTCGCTCCTGCGGCGCCGGGGCACGTCGGGGTGGTGCGCTGCGGGCCCATGGCCACGAGCGCTCCGAGGGTGCGCGCTGCGAGGTCGGACGCATGGACGGATGGGCGGGGCTCCACACCTCATCCTACGCATGCGTGCGCGCGGGTGGCCCGAACGCGTACGCTGGCGCCGTGACGGTGGGTGGTGGACCTGCGATGGCCGACGATTCCGGGCGGGCCGGTGACGAGGTGCGTGCCGCGCCGACGGCGTATGCCGTGCGCGTGCCCGCCGGCGGCAGGCGGCGGCGGCTCGTGGTCGCGGCCGCGGTGTGGGCGACGTTGGCGGTCGCTGCGTGGTGGTGGGCGAGCGGCAACGAGGACGGCGTCGCGGGCGCCATGGCGGACCTGCTCGGCACCGCCCAGACGCCGGCCGGGGCGTTCGGCGTGTTGCTTGCGGCGTTCGCGCTACGGCCGCTCACACTGCTCCCCTCCACGGTCCTGACCGCGTTCGCTGGCTTCCTGCTCGGTCCTGCCCTCGGCCTCGCGCTGGCGGCCATCGCGGTCACCCTGACCTCGCTGCTCCCGTACGGTGCCGCGCGCGTGATGCGGGGACGGGCGGTCCGTCCGCCGCGGGCCGGGTGGCGCACCGACCTCGCGAGGCGACCCTTCGCGGCCGTCCTCGGCGCCCGGCTGATGATGCTGCCCGGAGACCTGGTGAACGCGGCCGCAGGGGTGTTGCGCGTGCCGCTGCTGCCGTTCGTCGGCGCGACGCTGCTGGGCGGCATGCCCGGGTTGTTGGTCGGGGTGCTGGCGGGTGCGTCGTTGCGGGGCAGCCGCTTCGAGCCCGACGCCTTGCAGTTCGACCCGCGGCTGCTGGTGGCCGCTGCGGTGGTGCTGCTCGTCAGCCTGGGGCTGGCCACGATCGTGCGGCGGCGATCTGGCGCCGCCGCCACAGCCGGCGCCGCCGCCGCGACGGCCGCCGCCGGCGCCGCCAGGGCCGACACCAGTGCCGTTCCCGGCGACCCCGGAGGCGACGCCGACGCGTAGACTGCCGCATGCGGACACTGCGGCGAGTATCGATCGGGCTGGGGCTGGCGTTCCTGGCGGTGGTTGTGGCGCTCGGGTTGTCGGTGAGCGTCGATCGCTGGTGGACACGCGACCGCGTCGAGGCGCTCACGAACATCGCGCTCGCGGGCCCGACCGGTCCGCTGCGGGCGCATCTCGCGCGACCGAGCGAGGGAGCGGGGCCGTGGCCGCTGGTGGTGATGATCCACGAGTTCTGGGGGCTGAACGAGGCCACCATCGGCAAGGCCGACCTCCTCGCGACCGAAGGGTACGTGGTGATCGCGCCCGATCTGATGCGTGGGCGCTCCACGAGCTGGTTGCCGAGCGCTATCTGGCAGACGCTGCGGACGCCGGACGAGCGCGTGCGCTCGGATCTCGACGCCGTGCTCGCGGCGTTCGCCGGGCACGCGGACGTCGATGCGAACCGGCTTGCGGTCATGGGCTTCTGCTTCGGCGGGCGCATGGCGTTGCGCTACGCGCTCGAGCGCCCCGACGTCGCGGTCACGGGCGTGTACTACGGCAACGTGAGCG
>REEJ01000110.1 GCA_007695125.1 Trueperaceae bacterium
CGCCGTCCGCGATCGATCGGACGCTCTGGCGGTGCGGCTGCCAACTGATCAGCGGAAGGCGTCCGGCGTCGAGCACCGAGTGGACCGGCACGGGGTCGTACGCGAAGTCCCAGGAGGTGAACCAGTGCGCCACGTCGAACGGGCGTCCGATCGCTGCCTCGAGCTCGAGCAGCGGCGCCAGGTCTCGCCACACGCCGGACGGCACGTAGGCACCCATCAACGCCGCACCGATCGGCGCCGGCGGTATGTCGTCGGGCTGCGTCCGCTGCCCGCCACCCGTATCGGACGAGCACGAGGCGATCAGTGCGCACCAGGCAGCCAACAGGAGCGTGCGGACGAGTCCGCGCGATCGTGACCGATCGGCCGGGACGGCTGGGGCGACGTGGATGAAGACGACCTCCTCGGGGGCGTGGCGGGTGGAGCGTCTAGTGTACCGATGTCGAGGATGCCACACCAGCCATCGCGCGGCTGCGTAGACTGGTGACAACGGGCGATGCGTCCGTTGCTTGGAAGCTGAGAAACCTGCCTCGTATCTGGGCGCTTGAGGTAGGTGGAGCGAGTAGCGCAACCGGCCAAGATGAGTCGTCCCCTCATCTCATGCCAGCACGAGTGCCCAGAGCGGTCTCCCGCTTGGGGGTCCCGCATGCCCGAGCGGTTCGGGCGCCGGCGCGAGCCGGCGATGGACGCGATGAAGCCTGCTCTGCACTTGGGCGCTTGGAGCAGGTGGAGCGAGTAGCGCAACCGGCCATTGACGGGGACGAGGTCACACTCACGCGAACGCGTGGCTGCCGTGTCGGTCGAGCACCCGGGGTCACGCGATGCTCGCACACGACGCTCGACGCAGCGGACGAACCTTCCCACGACGCACCGTCGCCGCGGTGATCGTGCTGATGCTCCTCGTCGCTGGGTGCGGCGGTCTCGCCAACTCGCCCGTCGCGGTCGACCCGATCGCGCCGACCGACCGGCTGTTCGGCGCGTTCACGTACGGCGGCGTGTGGCACGGGATGGAGCCAGTCCTCACGCTCGAGGGTTTGCTGGGCCGTCGGCTGGACGTGGTGCACTGGTTCACGAACTGGGACAACGCCTACGAGGCGTGGATGGTCGAGGTGGTCGCTGAGGACGGGCGGCTGCCGCTGATCAGTTGGCAGCCGCACCGCCAGAGCGTCCGATCGATCGCGGACGGCGAACACGACGACTACATCCGCAGCTGGGCCGAGGGCGTCGCCGCCGCCACCGGCCTCGTCTACATCCGCCCCTTCCCCGAGATGAACGGCGACTGGGTCGCCTGGAACGGCGACCCCGACAACCTCCGCGCCGCCTGGCGCCGCATCGCCGCCATCTTCGACGACGCCCACGCCAGCAACGTCCGCTGGGTCTTCGGCCCCAACGTCACCGACGAACCACGCACCGACGCGAACCGGCTCGAGCGCTACTACCCCGGCCACGACGTCGTCGACGTGCTCGCCCTCTCCGGCTACAACTGGGGCACCACCCGCGACTACATCGGCTGGCGCACCTTCGAACAGATCTTCGACGGCGCCTACCAACGCCTCACCGCCCTCGGCGACCAGAACGTCTGGCTCGCCGAGATCGCCAGCAGCGAGGAAGGCGGCGACAAGGCCGCCTGGATCACGGCCATGCTCGACTCGACGGCATTCGACCGGATCGCCGCCGTGATCTGGTTCAACGAGGCCAAGGAGGCCGACTGGCGCCTCGAGAGTTCGGAAGACTCGCTCGAGGCCTTCCGCGCGTGGTTCGCCGACGGGGCAGGCGAGTGATCCGATCGCGACGTACGGCGATTCGCTCGTGGCCTGGCCTGCTCGCGCTCGGTGGGGCGCTCGTGCTGGTGGCGGCTCGCGCGGCGCTGCCGTTGCCCGAGATCCACCCCGCGAGCGTGGCCGTCGAACTGCAGGTGGTCCGCGACGACCTGGCGCTGCCGGTCTCGGTCGTGGCGCTCGACGACGGCAGTGGCCGCCTCGCGCTCACCCAACTCGAGGGGATCGTGGCGATCGTCGACGATGATGGGGTCCGCAGCGAACCGCTCCTCGATCTCCGGTCCAGGGTGACGGGCCGCGAGGGCGAGCAGGGCTTGTACAGCGTCGCCATCGAGCCTTCCGCGCGGGCCGCGGCGCGCGGAGGCCGCCGCATGGTCGTGGCGGCGTTCACCGAGCGCGAGACGGGCGACGTCGTGGTCGCGGGCTACCCGCTCGACGACGAGCGCTGGGTGGCCGACACCAGCGCTGAGACGCTCCTGCTGCGCGTGCCGGTGCCGGAGCCGTTCCACCACGGCGGGCAGGTGGCGTTCGGCCCCGACGACATGCTGTGGGTGAGCATCGGCGACGGCGAGGCTTCGAACGACTTCCTGCGGATCGCACCGCCGACCGCACAGGATCTGCGCTCGCTGCGCGGCAAGCTCCTACGGATCGACCCGTTCACGGTCGACGATGGCTCCGACACGACGGCCTACCGCGTGCCATCGGACAACCCGCTCGTAGGCGCGTCGGCGCACGACGGCTCGCCTGCGGCGCCCGAGATCTGGGCCTACGGCTTCCGGAACCCGTGGCGCTTCACCTTCCACCCCGAGACCGGCGACGTGTTCCTGGCCGACGTCGGCAACGACCGCTGGGAGGAGATCAACCGTGTGCACGCCGGCGGCAACCATGGGTGGCCGTCGCGCGAGGGTCCAGAGTGCCAGACGTTCCCCGACGGGCCTGGTCTCGTCGACCCCACCTGCCCCGAGCGGTCGTTCGTGGAGCCGCTCGTGGCGCTCGCGCACCTCGCACTCGATCCGCGCGGCGCACAAGCCGTCACCGGAGGGACGGTGGTCCGCGACCCCGCTCTCGGGGCGTTGAACGGCCGCTTCCTGTTCGGCGACTTCGTCACGGGCCGCGTGTGGTCGCTCGACCTCGACGACGGACGGCTCGAACTCCTCCTCGACACGGGCATGCCGCTGACCGCGATCGCGACCGGGCACGCGGGCGAGGTCCTCCTCGTCGGCCTCAACGGCGTGCTAGCGCGCCTCGTCGCGCGCGAACCCTGAGCACGCTGCACGCCGACGAGCCGCGAGGTCAGTCGTCCCGAGCCACGATCGTCAGGAGCTCGAACTCGGCATCGCGGACCACGTCGAGGTCGGCGTACAGGCGCTCCACCACAGCCTCGTAGAACGCGGCATCGTCGACGCCGAGCTCGTCGACGAGGGCGGCGGTCATCCGATACGCGGTCTCGAGGCCGTACGTCCCGGCGGCCACACCGTCGGCGACCGCCAGCAGCGAGCGGGCGGACCGACCTACGGTCTCGGGATCCGCACGATGCGCTGCGACGACGGCCGACATCGCGGCTGCGAGCGGGCGGACGGCGTCGAACGCTGCCACGATCGGTGCGTGCCGGGCGCTGACGCGGCCGCCGACCACGCCGTCGATCGGGTTGACGTAGCGGGCGTACGCGATGCCGTCGTCGGTCCCCCCCGGTTGCGCGCGGGACCATGCCAGTTTCGCCGCACCGGCGCAGATCGAGAAGTCCGGGTCGTAGAGCGTGAACGGCACGCCGACCAGCAGGGGGTTCGCGAACCCGGAGTCCGGGTCGGTCGCCAGCGAGCGCAGGAGCGCGAGCGCGTCGGCGGTGACCTGCGACATCCCCACGTCATCGGTGGGCCCGTGTGCGAGCGGATCGAGGAACGACTCGTTCAGGAGCACCTGGAGCAAGAGCTGCGCCGGCACGTCGTAGGCGGTCGCAGCCGCCTCGAGGTGGGTCAACACCGGCACCAGTCGAGCGAGCGTCAACAGGCCCCACGGCGAGAGCCCCTCGTAGACCCCAGCGTCGTCGGCGAGCGAACGCGGGACCTCCGTCGCGACCGCGACCGCGTGCGGTGGGCAGTACCGCGACTGCGTCGCTGCGAGACGATCATCGGCGCGGACGTCGAGCACCGGCACGATCCCGGCCTCGGAGCCCCCCGGGAGCCGCACGTCCACCACGAGTGCGGGCCCGGAGCGCTGCACCGGCAGGCCGAGATAGGCCGGGTACTCGATCGGCGCGCCGCTCGACGTGCGCTGCCACGTCTCGCGCGCGACGCCGTCGAACGGTGCCGCCAGCGAGACGACCGCAGCGAAGCCCACCACGGCGTAGGACGCCATCGCGAAGCCGATCCCGATCGTGCGCGCATGCGCACGCTGGCGGACCCGCCGGTGTGGACGCACCCAGGTGACCGCCACCTGAGGATCCGCTCCCGCGCGACGGAGGTGCGCAGGTACGACACGGCTCGCGGCCGTCACGTAGCACACCGCGTGCACGTACTTCAGGACGACCAGTGGGCCGACGCCCGCCGCGACGCCAGTGATCACGTGCCGAAACAAGGTGCGACCGCGCGCTCCGCGCGCACGTTCCAGACGTACGAAACCGACGGCGGCCACGGCCGCCGTCAACGTCACGTCGAGGGCGAACCACAGGGCGAGGCCGAGGAACGGAAGGTCGGTCCGGGGATCGACGGTCCGCATGCCCAGCCAGATCGGGAGGTAGGCGAGGAGCGCCAGGCCGAGGAGGTTCTCGAGTTGGGCGCTGAGCATCGCGAAGCGTACGTTCGGAGCGAGCGACCGCGCCGAGCGGAGCGTTCGCTTGAGCACGTTCTGGAGTCCCCCGCCGGTCCAACGCTCGACCTGGCGCACGTAGCCGCCGAGGTGGGACGGGTCCTCGGTGTGCATCACCGCCCCGGTCACGAACCGCGCGCCGCCACCCCGTCGCAGCGTCAGCGTCTCGCCGGCCCCGAAGAACGCCCGGGGGTCGTGGACACGGCCGCCGGCGACGACCTGGAAGCCACGCGCGGCGAGCGACTCGACGTCGATGGAGCGCTCCTCGTCGTCCCCCGCCTGGACCGCGAGCGTCAGGTCGTGGTCCTCGGTGAGCGTATCCGTCGGGATCGGGAACGCGTCGCGGCGGAGCGCGAAGCCACATCCGACGACGGTGTACAGACGCGTCCGCCCGAACGTACGCGACGCGCCGAGGCGCCGGGTCTGGCCGCTCCGCAGGACCGCCGAGAAGGCGTACTCCGCGTCGCGTGCGCGCGAGATGAGCGTGGCGACCGACGTGGCGTTCTCCGGCGTGCGCGAGGTAGCGGCTCCGGATTGCAGCGCCACGTCCTCCACGACCCAGCGCCGAGCGCCCCCGCACCTCTCGGGACGCGCCCGATAGAAGCCGTCACGCAGGGCAGCGATGAAGCCCGGATCGAGCACCGTGTCCCCATCGACCGCCAGCACCCGCTCGGCCTCGACGATCCCGCTCCCGACGACCGCGTTGAGGCACTCGGCCTTCCCCGTCGCCTCGCCGAACTCGACGACGGTCACGTCGAGCCTGGAGGGGCGTTGCCAGACCGTCACCCGTGCGAGGAGCCCGGCACGGTCCGACCGTGGTCCGGGCCGGTAGCCGAGCCGGCGCAGCGTGTCGGCGACCACGTCGCCGGTTCGGTCGCTGCCGCCGTTGACGCTGACGACCACGGCGTCGGCGGGGGAGCGCTGCGCCAACACGGAGAGGAGGGCGGCCTGTGCGCCGCCCTCCTCGTCGAACATCGGCAACACGACGGCCAGGCGGTCGGGACCACGCAGCGTGACCTCTCGCTCCGAGGACAGGCCGACGACGGCGTTGAACAACACCGTTGGAGCTGCCATCAGACCGGGGAACTGCGGCATCGATCCCTTCTGCGCAGGCGCGCGACGAGCCGGGGTGGTCGGTCACCGCCGATGACGGCATCATCCCACGTCCGGCTGCTCCACGAGCGTGGCGCAGACACAGCCGGGGAGCGCTTCGGACGTCGTTCGTCCGGGCGCGTGCCCCGATCTGCGCCGCGCCAGCGCAGCCGAGTCAGCCTGCCGCGAAACCGTCGAGCAGCGCGTTCAGCGTCGCGCTCGGCCGCATGGCGCGACTCGCCAGAGCATCGTCGGGTCGGTAGTACCCACCGACGTCCTGGGCCGCTCCCTGCGCCGCCAGCAACTCTGCCTCGATGGTCGCGGCCTCCCGCTGGAGGGCGTCGGCCAGCGCCGCGAAGCGCGCCGCGAGTGCCGGGTCGCCGTCCTCGGCCGCCATCTCGCGGGCCCAGTACGCTGCCAGCCAGAAGTGGCTCCCACGCGTGTCGATCTCGCCGACCCTGCGCGACGGCGACTTGTCGCTCTCGAGGAACGCGGCGTTGGCACGATCGAGCGCGTCCGCGAGGCGCTGCGCAGCGGCGTTGCCGGTCACGGTGGCCAAGTGCTCGAGCGAGGCGGCCAGCGCCAGGAACTCGCCGAGCGAGTCCCAGCGCAGGTGCCCCTCGGCCTGGAACTGCTGCACGTGCTTGGGCGCCGAGCCGCCTGCGCCGGTCTCGAACAGTCCGCCGCCCTGCATCAGCGGCACGATCGAGAGCATCTTCGCGCTGGTCCCGACCTCGAGGATCGGGAACAGGTCCGTGAGGTAGTCGCGCAACACGTTGCCGGTGACCGAGATCGTGTCGAGCCCGGCGCGCAGGCGCTCGCACGAGAAGCGCGTGGCGTCCGCCGGCGCCATCACGTGCAGTTCGAGCCCGCGCGTGTCGTGTTCGCTCAGGTAGGCGCGGACCTTGGTGAGGAGTTCGGCGTCGTGCGGACGCGTCTCGTCGAGCCAGAAGACCGCCGGGGTTGCGCTGGCGCGGGCGCGCGTCACGGCGAGCTTGACCCAGTCACGCACGGCGTCGTCCTTCGTCTGGCACATCCTGAACAGGTCGCCGGCAGCCACCGTGCGCTCGAGCAGCGTCTGCCCATCGGCCGACACCACGCGCACGAGGCCGGCCTCCGCGACCTCGAAGGTCTTGTCGTGCGAGCCGTACTCCTCGGCCTTCTGCGCCATGAGCC
>REEJ01000270.1 GCA_007695125.1 Trueperaceae bacterium
CGCCGCATGACCGGCACCCTCGACGTCGACCTCTGCGTCGTCGGTGGCGGCATCGTCGGCCTCGCCACGGCGCACGCCGTGCTGCAGCGCATGCCGGACGCCCGCATCGTGGTCCTCGAGAAGGAGGACGCCATCGCGCGGCACCAGACCGGGCACAACAGCGGGGTGGTGCACGCCGGCATCTACTACCGTCCCGGCACGCTGCGCGCCTCGCTGTGCGTCCGCGGCGTGGCGCGCCTGCGCGACTTCTGCGCCGAGCACGGTGTGGCGTACGACGCGGTCGGTAAGGTGATCGTCGCGACCGACGAGTCCGAGCTGCCGCGACTCGACGCGCTGTTGGAGCGGGGCATGGCCAACGGCGTCCCCGGCCTGCGGATGATCGACCGCGACGAGCTCCTCGAGATCGAGCCGCGCGCCGCCGGCCTGCGGGCCCTGCACTCGCCCGGGACCGCCATCGCCGACTTCCCCGGCGTGTCCCGGGTGTTGGCGGATCGCCTGCGCGCCGGCGGCGCCCGCGTCGAGACGAACGCGCACGTCGTCGACGTGGCGCGCAGCGGCGACGGCCTGACGATCGACACGCCGCGCCTGCGGGTACGCGCGCGCAGACTCGTGGCCTGCGCCGGGCTGCACGCCGACCGGCTCGCCCGCCTCGCCGGCCTGGCACCGAGCGTTCGCATCGTGCCCTTCCGGGGCGAGTACTACTTCCTGGAGCCGCACGCGCGCGATCTGGTGCGCGGACTGATCTACCCGGTGCCCGACCCGGACCTGCCGTTCCTGGGCGTGCACTTCACGCGCACCGTCCACGGCGAGGTGGAGGCCGGGCCCAACGCCGTGTTGGCGCTGGCCCGCGAGGGCTACCGCCACACCGACGTGAACGCGTTCGACCTGGCACACACCGCGGCGTACCCCGGCTTCTGGCGCCTGGCGGCGCGCTTCTGGCGCACCGGCGCGTACGAGTACTACCGTTCGTTCAGCACGCCGGCGTTCGTGCGCTCGCTGCAGAAGCTGGTGCCGACCCTTCGCGAGGGCGACGTGCGCCGCGGTGGCGCCGGCGTGCGGGCGCAAGCGGTGGGCCCCGACGGGCGCGTCCTCGACGAGTTCGTGATCGAAGAGGACGACCGTAGTCTGCACGTGCTGAACGCGCCGTCACCGGCGGCCACCGCATCGCTCACCATCGGCGAGCACCTGGCGGAGCGCGTAGCCGCCTGGGGCTGGTGACCGGCGCGGCCCTCAGGCCGCCTCGCGCGAGCGCTGACGGCGGTAGCCGAGCACCGCCAGGGCGGCGAAGACCACGAACGTACCGAGCAACCACGCGACATGGACCCACGCTGGCCCCGGCGCGATGCCCGTGTAGGCCTCGACCATCTCGGGCGACGCCGTCACGCGCCACGCCAGTTGCCCGTAGTGGTACGTCGGCAGGTACGGCGCGATGTCGCGCAGGAACTGCGGCAGCTGGTTGAGCGGGAAGAAGAACCCCGACGCGAACGAGAGCGGCAGGAACACGAGGTTGCCGATCGTCGACGCCGCACGCGGGCGCGCCAGGAAGCCGAGAGCGAAGCCGAGCGGGGCGAGGCTCATGCCACCGAGCAGCAGCACGACGAACATGCGCAGCCAACGCGCCGGTGCCATCTCGACCTGGGCCGCGAACGCGCCCACGGCGAACAGCGCGAGCAGCGTCACGCTGGCCACGACGACGCTGGTGACGAGCTTCCCGCCGAAGTACGCCCAGCCGGGCGCAGGCGTCGCACGCATCAGCCGCAACCAGCCCCTGCCCCGCTCGGCGGCGATGTCGACGCCGAAGGCGAAGATCACCAGGCTCAGGAGGCCGAAGGCCCCGAAGCCGGGCATCATCATCGTCGAGATCCGCGTCCCGTCCGGGAGCTCGAAGCGCGCGTTCGGCACGCCGAACATCGCGAACAGCATCACCGGGATGGCCACCACGCCGATCAGGAACTCGGGTACCCGCAGGTTCGAGAGGAGCTCGCAGCGCACCTGCGTGAGCAGCAGCGCCAGCCGGCCGCCGCTGCGCTCCGCGGTCGGACTCAGGCGGCGCGGCACGTCGGTGCTCGACGCGGCAACGGCCGCCGGCACGCCCCTGCCCGTGGTCGCCAGGCTGCGTGTGGCGCTCATGCCTGCACCCGCCGGGCGCCAGACGCCTGGGCCCCGATCGCGGCGCCGTGCACGCCGCGGTTGGTGAGGTGGACGAAGGCCGCCTCGAGGTCGGAATCCGTCACGCGCAGGTCGCGCACGGCGACGCCGTCTGCGAACATGCGCTGCAGCAGCGCCTCGGGCTCGTTCGTCGCGATCACGACGAAGCCGTCCTCGAGATCGGCGCGCTGCACCCCAGGCAGGGCGCGCATGCGCTCGAGGTCGACGTCGGCGTGGAACCGGACCGTTGTGTCGGCGACGAGTCGCTTGATCTCGCGTGGCGTCCCCTCGGCGATCACGCGGCCGTGGTCGACGACGACCACGCGGCGGGCGACGGCGTCGGCCTCGTCGAGGTAGTGCGTGCTGAAGAGCACCGTCTTGCCCAGTTCGGCGAAGCCCTCGACCTGCTCCCAGAACGCCCTGCGGGCGCTCACGTCGAGCGCCACGGTCGGCTCGTCCAGGAACACCAGGTCGGGGTCACCCGCGATGGCGAGGGCGAAGTAGAGCCGCTGCCGCTGCCCCCCGGAGAGCGTCGAGACGGGCGCGTCACGCTTGGCGGTGAGGTCGGCGCGCGCGAGCAGTTCGTCGAGCGGCAGCGTGTAGGGGTAGTAGCGCTGGAACAGGCCCACCACCTCACACACCCGCAGGGCGGCGGGGACACCCGACTCCTGCAGCATCACGCCGACGCGCGAGCGCGCCTCGAAGCGCGCCGGGTCGCCGCCGAAGCAGCGCACCGTACCGCTCGTCGGCCGCGTCAGGCCGAGCATGACGGAAATCGCCGTCGTCTTCCCCGCCCCGTTCGGCCCCAACACCGCGACGACCTCACCGGGCGCCACGTCGAGGTCGATCCCGTCCAGGGCGCGGACGTCTCCGTAGTGTTTGGTCACACCGCGCATCTCGATCATCACGTGTCACCACCTCCTGAGGTCGATCCTAGGAGGCGCGCAGGTCTCGGCGCATCGCCAGTGCGTCACCCCGGCACGGCGTGACTTCCGGCAGGGTGGCGCCCGGGACTCAGCAGGGCCCCGCACTCAGGGCCCCGGGCTCAGCGCTCAGGGCTCAGCCGCGAGTGCGTCCAGCACGGCTTCGAGCGCTGGTCGCTCGGTGTCGTCCTTGAAGCGCGCGAGCCGCGCGTAGACGCCGGCCGCGGCCTGGTGGAACCCCTCCGGCAGGCCGGCGGCAGCGAAGGTGGCAGCGATCTCGTGCATCTCGCCCTCGAAGCGCCACGCCTTGGCGGTGACGCGACGCACGCGCTCTCGCGCGCGCTCGGCGGAGCCGGGCTCGTCGCGTTCCCACTGCGCCTCGAGGGCCGCCTGGACACCGAAGACGCGGGCCGTCGCGAGCTGCGCAGCGAGCAGCGCGGTGCTCCCCTTGGTGAACGAGGCGTAGCACATCTTCAGCGCCGACGCGTCGCCGACGCGGTCGCTGACGACGTTGGCGGCCAGTGGCCCGGCGCCGAAGTGCCCCAGGAGCGTCCTGGCCTCGGGCCCAGACAGGTGCAACCAGGTGGTGCCGTGGGTCGTGGCGGGTGGCCCGACGATGCCCCCGTCGACGAAGCGCGCGCCCGCGGCCTCGGCCCGCTCCGCCATGCTGCACGCGCGCTCGGGCGCGATCGCGTTGGCGTCGAGGTAGCTGCCCCGGAAGCCGAGCGCGAGCACCGCCTCGAGCACGAGCGAGGCGGCGTCCGGTGGGCACACGCTGACGATCGTGTCGGCGCCGCCGACGAGCGCGTCGAGCGAGCCGACGTCGCGTAAACCGGCCGCCTCGGCGCGGCGCCGCGTCGCAGCGCTGCGGCCCGCCGACGCCCACGTGACGTCGGCGCCTCCCGCGACCAACGTGGCGCCGACGGTGACGCCCATGGCGCCAGGGTGCAGGAGACCGAACCGTGCCGAGGGAGCGGTGCTGGACATGCCCTTACGCTACGACCGCGCCGCTGCCGCGTCGGGCGCGTCGACCACCATCGCGCGACACGCATGCTGAGCCTCAGCGCGCGCTGCGAGCCAGGGCCTCGCAGTAGACGTCCTCGACCTGGCCGAGCCGTACCGCCACGCTGAAGCGCGACGCGCCATCGCGGCCGGCCCGACCCATCGCGGCGCGCCGCTCGGGATCGGCCGACAGCTCGGCCAGCGCCGCGCCGAGCGCACGTCCTCGCTCGGCGGCGGGCTCGGCGGCCACGACGACGCCGTCGACGCCGTCGGTCACCGAGTCGTTCACGCCCGGCGCCGCGACGGCGAGCACCGGGACGCCGCACGCCAACGCCTCGACGAGCACCAGGCCTTGGGTCTCGGTCCGCGACGCGAACATGAAGACGTCGCCCCCCTTCACCGCGGCGAGCGCCGCCAGCCTCGGGAGCTGCCCGAGGAATGCGACGCGGCCGCGGAGGTCGTCCTTGGTCGCGCGCTGTCGCAGCGCGTCGGCCGAGGTCCCGTCGCCCACGACCACGAGGCGCAGACGTGGGTCGCGCCGCGCCGCCACGGCGAAGCCCTCGAGCAGCGTCTCGACGCTCTTCTCGGGCGCCAACCGGCCAGCCGTGACGGCGATCACCGCGTCGGCCGGCCAATCTCGCTCGGCACGATGATCGACCTCGTCGAGCGCCGCGATGCGCTCGACGTCGATGCCGGTCGGTACCGGGCGAATGAGCGGCCGAACGTCGCCGAGCCGCGCTCGCATCTCGTCGGCGAGATCGGTCGACGGCGCGATCACCGCGTCGCAGCCTCGCGCGAAGCGATCGAGGTAATGGCCGACCATGGCCCCCCCGACGCCGGCGAAGGCGCTGAGGTAGTGGCTGTAGTCGGCGTAACGGGTGTGCTGCGTGAACACGAGTGGAGCACGGGCCCGCCTCGCGACGCGGCGCGCGAAGCGACCGGCCACGAAGGGGGACTGTGCGTGCACGACGTCCGGACCGAACGAGAGCGCACGCCGCAAGGCGCCATCGCCGAGCGTCGGCCACGGCATGCGGTAGCCGGCCGGGACCGGTCTCGGGAGCTGGTACGAGGGCAGCCAGGCGATCTCGGGATCGGGGCCGATCGCGCCCGTGGTGCCGAGTTCGGCACCCTCAGCGGGACGGGGGGCCACCAACAGCACGCTGTGGCCTCGCGCACCGAGGCCGCGGACCAGCGCTTCGGTCGATACCGTCACACCGGAGAGGTACGGCAGGTAGCTCTCGGCCACCACCACGACGCGCAGCGACGGCGTGTCTGGATCGGGCGCCTCGTCAGCGCGACCATAACCACCCCTGCGCGGGTGCCCACCGAGCGCGACCATTCGCTCAGGATAGCACCGTCAGGCGCGCGGTTCGGGGTCGGTGCAGCCGCTCGTGGCCGCACCGGCGCCGCCGTCGGGGCGCCACACGCAGGGCGTGGTCACCGTCAGGTGCACGAACCCGAGCGCCGTCAGCACGGGAGCGCTCAGCGGTCCCGCATCGACGATGAGTGCACGTGCCCCACGCGAACGGGCGTGACGAGCACGGGCGGCGACCAACGCGCGGTAGTGGCCGCGACGCCGGTACGCCGGCAGCGTCGACCCGCCGAAGAGCCCGACGAGTGGGCTCGTGGCCTCCCAGGAGCTCCATGCCGCCGCGACGCTCACGCCACCCTCGTACGCCACGAACAGGCGCGTCGTCGCGGGCGCGGTGGTGAGTTCGAGCCGGAGCCGCGAGCGCAGCTCGCGCCCGCGTTCCGGCCGCACCGCACCGACGACCTCGAGGAGCGGATCCAAGCCCTCGAGGCCGTGGTCGCGAACGCGGCCGTCGTCGGCAGCATCCACCCAAGCGGGCGCATCCACGAGGTCGAGCGCCAGGAGCCGTTCCTCGTCCTCGAGCTCGAACCCGGCTGAGACCAGTCGCTCGCGCAGGTCGGCCGGCTCGTCGTGGTCGTAGTGCTTCCACTCGAACGAGCCACCGAGCCCGCGGAAGTGAGCGATCTCGGCCTGGATCATGGCGTCGGCGTCGGCGTCAGCCGCGGGCCGCGGCCAGCGCCTGCGTCAGGTCGTCCTTGAGGTCGTCGACGTGCTCGAGGCCGGTCGCGATGCGCAGCAGGCCGGGCGGCACGCCGGCGTCGCGCAGCTGCGCCTCGTCGAGTTGCGAGTGGGTGGTACTGGCGGGGTGCGTGACGCTGGTCTTGGCGTCCCCCAGGTTCACGAGCCGCGAGCACAACTGCAGGGCGTTCAGGCAGCGCTTGCCGGCCTCGACACCCCCCTCGAGCTCGAACGTGAGCACGCCGCCGGGCCCGCGCGGCCAGTCGCGGCGCGCGCGCTCGGCGTCGGGGTGGTCGGGCAACCCGGGGTAGTGGACCGCGGTGACACCCGGTTGGGTCTGGAGCCACTCCGCCAGCGCCAAGGTGGTCGCGACCTGCCGGTCGGCCCGCAGCGACAGCGTCTCGAGACCCTGCAGATGCAAGAAGGCGTTGAACGGCGCGAGCGCGGCCCCGAGGTCGCGCAGGCCCTCGACCCGCGCGCGGATCGCGAAGGCGACGTTGCCGAAGGGCCCACCGCTGCCGAACACCTCCCAGAAGTCCATGCCGCCGTACGCCGGACTCGGGTCGGTGAAGAGGGGGTAGCGACCGTTGCCCCAATCGAAGGTCCCGGCGTCCACGAGTACGCCACCGATGCCGGTGCCGTGGCCGTTGATCCACTTCGTCGCCGAGTGGATCACCACGTCGGCGCCGTGCTCGATCGGTCGGTACAGGTACCCGGCCA
>REEJ01000314.1 GCA_007695125.1 Trueperaceae bacterium
TTCGAGCGCATCGATCTGCCGTACCGCGCGTTGCCCGAGCTCGACGTGGGCGCGATCGACACCCGCTCGACGCTGCTGGGCAGGCCGCTGGCCGCGCCGCTGCTGATCGGTGCGATGACCGGTGGCTCGAGCCACGCCGGGCTGATCAACCGCCACCTGGCGGAGGCCGCGCAGCGTCTCGGCATCGGCATGATGCTCGGGTCGCAACGCGTGATGCTCGAGCGCCGCGAGACGCGCTCCAGCTTCGCGGTGCGGGGGGTCGCGCCCGACGTGCTGCTGATCGGCAACCTCGGCGTCGCGCAACTGCTGCGTGGCTACGGCGCGGAGCAGGTGGAGGAGGCGCGTGCAGCGGTCGGCGCCGACGCGATGGCGTTGCACACGAACCCCCTGCAGGAGGCCCTGCAAGACGGCGGCGACGAGCGCTTCGCCGGTGTGACCGAGCGCCTGCGGGAGGTGGTGCCCGCCGTCCCCGCCCCGGTGCTCTTGAAGGAGGTGGGGCACGGTCTCTCGGGGGCCGTCGCCCGGAGCGTTGCCGACGTCGGCTTCGCCGCTCTCGATGTCGCCGGCGCCGGAGGCACGTCGTGGGCCAAGGTCGAGGACCTCGTCCGCTACGGGGAGGTCCGGCACCACGACCTGGTCGAGTGGGGCATCCCGACGTCGCTCGCCCTGCGCGAGGTGCGCGCGGCCGTGCCGCACATGCCCCTCATCGCGTCCGGCGGCATCCGCTCGGGGCTCGATGTCGCGAAGGCGCTCGCGCTCGGCGCCCAGGCGGTGGCCATCGCTCAGCCGCTGCTCGCCCCTGCGCTCGACTCGGCCGACGCGGTGGTTCGCCAGCTGTCGACCACGCTGCGCGAGCTCCGCATCGCCATGTTCGCGTGTGGCGCGGCCGATGTCGCGGCGCTGGCGCAGGTGGCACCCGTCCCGAGCGAGCGCGCGTACACTGACGCATGAATCTTCAGATCGCTGGCAAGACGGCTCTGGTGACGGGCGGCTCGAAGGGGATCGGCTACGCCATCGCCGCGGGCCTCGTGGCAGAGGGTGCTCGCGTCGTCGTCTCGGCGCGAGACCAAGGGATGCTCGAGGCTGCCGTGCAGCGGCTCGGCGAGGACGGCGGCGATGTCCTGGCCATCGCGGCGGACGTGTCGAGCGCGAAGGGGGTCCGTGGCCTGGTCGATGCCGCCGTCGAGCGCGTCGGGCACGTCGACGTTCTCATCGCGAACGCCGGCGGCCCCCCCAGCGGCCTGCCCTCGAACCTCGATGACGGGGCTTGGGCGCGGGCGACGGAGCTGACGCTGATGTCGGCCGTCCGCTTGGCCCGGGCCGTGTTGCCGGGGATGCGTGAGCGCGGTTGGGGTCGCATCGTGAACGTGACGAGCCTGTCGGTGAAGCAGCCGATCAACGACCTGACGCTGTCGAACGCGCTGCGAGCGGCCGTCACCGCGTTCGCTCGCACGCTCGCCAACGAGGTCGCTTCAGAGGGTGTGACGGTCAACGCCGTCGCGCCGGGCTACACCGCCACGGAGCGCCTGGAAGAGCTCTTCGCCGACGATTACGCGCGGGCGCGCCTGCTCGCCTCGATCCCAGCCAAGCGCTTCGCGGCTCCAGAGGAGGTCGCGGCGGCGGCCGTCTTCCTGTGTTCGCAACAGGCCGCCTATGTCACGGGCCAGACGCTCGTCGTGGACGGCGGCATGGTGGCCTCCACCTACTGAACGCGGCTCGCGTGACGCGCTGGTCCATGGCGTGGTCTGCCCTCGCGGCGCTGTCGCTCGGCGGTGTCGGGCACACGCACGGCACGACCATCCCGCACGATCTGGCGGGGCTGCAGTTGTGCGTCGACGACGACAGCCTCGAGGTGGCCTTCGAGCGCGGCGGCGCGGCGGCGAGTGCGGCCGTCACGCAGCGGCTGGAGCGCTCGCTCGAGCAGGTGCTCGGCGCGTCGTCGGTACCGTGGCGCCGAGCCGACCCGTGCCCCGATGCCGACGGTTACCTGAGCGTGACGCTCGTCGTCGAGGAGGCGTCGTGGTTCGCTCCACGCGCGAGCGCGTACACGCTGGCGGTGCAGGTCGGACCGCGCTCACGGGACCCCGACGGCGTCGTTCGCGCGCTGCCTCCGAGCGCGTTCGACCTGTCGGTGAGCGAGGTGTTCGACGAGCGGGCCGTCGGGGTGCCCGCGGTGGTGTTCCTGCCGCGCTACGTCGAGGCCGGCCTGCGCGATCTCAGCGTGAGTTGGTGGGAGGACCACGTCGAGGCGGCGGCCGCGGTGGCGGCCGTCCCGACCTGGCTGCCGTGGCTCGGCGGAGCGCTCGCCGCCTGTGTCGCGGCGCTCACGTGGTGGCGGCTGCGCACCCTGCGCCGTGTGCGTCCCACGCGAACGTGAGTCGGCTCAGCGTGGTCCAGCGGCGGCGCGCGTCCCGAACAGCCGGAACGACACCGCGCCGAGCGTGAGCACCGCCAGCGGCGCCGCCCAGATCAGGCCGATCCCGAACGTCAGCGCCCCGAGGAGCGCCAGGCCTGCCAACACGATCTGCACGGCGAGCAAGGTGGGGAGCACCGGCAACGAGGCGCGAACGCTCCAGCCGATGGCGGTGAAGGCATCGGTCCCGCGGTCTGCCACCAGGAACAGCGCCTGGCCGGTGAGCAGCGAGTAGGGCAGAGCCACGGCCAGGCTCCACGCGGGCCCCAGCAAGGACTCGGCCGCGTTGAGCACCAGCGAGCCGAGCAGCAAGACGACGACCGCGTGTCCGAGCGCGGGGCGGTAGGCCTGGAGGTCGCTGGCGTCCGTGGGTACGCCCGCGACGCGGCGCACCCCGTACATGGTGAGCGCGACGCTCACCGGGGTCGTGGCGATCACGCTCAGGCTCGCCGCCAGCGCTTCGGGCAGGCCCAGCACGACGCCGAGCACGGCCGCTACGATGGCGACCGACGCCCACGCCAGCAGGCCCAACCAGACCCAACGCTTCGCGCCGCGCAGCGCTTGGACGCCGTCGCGCAGCAGCTCACGGATGCTCAGTGGGCTGCGTCCCGCCAGCGCGGCCGCTAGGCCGGGGTCGTCGTCGTTCGTGGTGGTCTGGTCCGGCATCGCGGCGCATCGTACCAGCGGGTACTGAGCGTCAGCGCCCAACGCGTATCATCGGCGTCATGTCCGTTCGGGTGGTCGGGATCGGAACCGCGCTACCGCCGCACGCCTACGCGCAGGCCGAGGTGAAGGCGATCATGCAGCGCTGGGTGGGCGGCGAGCGTCGCGTCGACCGGTTGCTGGAGCGCGTGTACGCGCATTCGGGTATCGAGCGGCGCCACAGCGTCGTCGCCGACTTCGGTCCCGACGGCCCGGACGGCGAGGGCGCGGGACTCTTCCTGGAGCGTGGCGACGACGTGTTCGCGCGGCCCAGCACCGGCACGCGCAACGCCCGCTACGGCGAGTTCGCGCCGCCGCTGCTCGAGCGCGCCGCGCGGCGCGCGCTCGCAGCGGCGCCGGCCGCGCTGCGCGAGCGGGTCAGCCACGTGATCACGGTGTCGTGCACCGGGTTCCAGGCGCCAGGCGTCGACGACCACCTGGTGCGCTCGCTCGGCCTGGCGGCCGACACCGAGCGCTACCACCTCGGCTTCATGGGTTGCTACGCGGTGTTCCCCGCGCTGCGCATGGCGCGGGCGTTCTGCCTGGCCGATCCGGAGGCGGTCGTGCTGATCGCATCGGTCGAGCTGTGCACGCTCCATCTCGACCCCAGTCGTGAGATCGACAGCATCCTGTCGACGTCGGTGTTCGCCGACGGGGCGGCCGCCGCCGTCGTCAGCGCCGTGGACGCCGACACGGCCGGCGCCGCGCGGCCGGCCCTCGAACTGCTCGCCTCGAGCACGACGCTGACGCAGCAGGGCAAGAGCGACATGGCGTGGACCATCGGCGATCACGGCTTCGAGATGGTGCTCACGAGCTACGTGCCGCGCGTGCTCGAAGCCGAGGCGGCGGTGTCGGTGGCGCCGTTGCTGCGCGCCGGTGGCATCGACCTCGGCGACGTCGACACCTGGGCCGTGCACCCGGGTGGTCGCGCGATCCTCGACAAGGTCGAGCAGGGCCTGCGACTCGAGGGTGGCATGTTGGACGCCTCGCGCGCGGTGCTCGCCGAGGCGGGGAACATGTCGAGCGCCAGCGTGCTGTTCGTGTTGGAGAGGCTCGTCGGGGGCCGTTGCGACGACCACGCGCTGTCCGCCGAGCGGCCCGCGCCGCTCGCCCCGGGTGCGCTCGTCGCCGCCCTCGCGTTCGGTCCCGGGCTCACCGTCGACGCCGCCCTGCTGCGCGTCGGCGACAGCGTGTCATGAGCCCTGCGCGCGTCGCCGCTGACGCCGCCGCGGCCACGGTGCTGGTGGTCGGCGCCGGTCCGGTGGGGTTGCTGGTGGCCGCGCGGTTGCTGCTGCTCGGCGTGCCGACCCGCATCGTGGAGCGCCGCGAGGCGCCAGGGTGCGGCAGCCGCGCCATCGGCGTGCACCCTCCCGGCCTGGCTGCGCTCGCCAGCGTCGGGGCGGACGCCGACGTGCTCGCCGCGGGCGTCCGCATCGCCGAGGGCAGGGCGTTCGGCGCCCACGGCCAGCTCGGGTCGCTGCGGTTCGATGGCGACACACCGGTGCTCGCCGTGCCACAGGCGGTGAGCGAGGCCGCGCTGCGCTCGGCCCTCGAGCGCGCTGGCGGGCGCGTCGAGCGTGGCGTCACCCTCACAGGGTTGCGGCGCGGTTCCGCGGGGTACCTGGAGGCCACCGTGCTCGGCGCCGACGAGGCCGTCGTCGACGCAGCGGTCGTGCTCGGATGCGACGGCCCCGGCTCGAGCGTGCGCACGCTCGCCGGCATCGGATGGCGCGGCGGAGCGTACCGTGATCGCTACCTGATGGCCGACCTGCCCGACGTCTCCAGCCTGGGTGCGCGGGCGGAGATCCGCCTGCATCGCGCCGGCCTGCTCGAGAGCTTCCCGCTGCCGGGTGGTTGGCGCCGCGTGGTCGTACGGGTCCCGGACGAGGCCGCCACGGTCGCAGCGGAGCGCCGCGGTGCGGTCGATGGCGGGCCGGCCCGGCCCGGGCGGGTGGACCCGAACGTCGCGGCGCGGGTCTGCGCGTTGGCGGTCGAGCGCGGCGGTGAGCATTACGACGCCGAAGCCGCGCGCATGACGTCGGCGTTCGGTATCGAGCGCAGGCTCGCGACGCGCTTCGCCCTCGGCCACGTGGCGCTCGCGGGCGACGCGGCGCACGTGCTCAGCCCGATCGGCGGGCAAGGCATGAACCTCGGCTGGATCGACGCGGTGGCGTTGGCCGACGGGGTCGCTCGGGGCCTGGAGCGTGGACCTGGGGCGCTGCGCAGCGAACTCGAAGCGTACGGACAGCGGCGGCGTCGCGCGGCCCAAGCGGCCGCCTGGCGCGCCGATCTCAACACGCGTCTGGGTCGGCCCGTCGGGCCGCTGGGAGCGAGGCTGCGCGACGCCGTCCTCGCGCGCGCCTTGCGGGCCCCCTTCGACCGCGCCCTGACTGGAGCGTTCACGATGCGCGGCCTGGCGTGAGCGCCGCCGGCGAGCAGCGGCTGGCGTGGCACCGACACCCGTGGCTGCGGCATCTGCGGCTGTCGTTCAACGCGTTGCTCAGCCCGATCTACCTGTGGGGGGCCTGGTCGGCCCCTGCGCTGGAGGAGCCGTGGCGGTTGGTGCTCGGCTGGTTCGCGCTGCACGTCTTCCTCTACGGCGGCACCACCGCGCTGAACACGTCCATCGATCGCGACGAGGGGCCTATCGGCGGCATGCGGCACCCCGAGCCGGTCGACGGCGGCCTCCTGCGGTGGTCCATCGCCGTGCAGGTCGCCGGGTTGCCGCTGGCGTGGGTGGTGGGTCCCGCCTTCCTCGTCACGTACGTCGTCCTCGGCCTGCTGGCCGCGGCGTACTCGCTGCCCGCGACGCGTTGGAAGTCGAGCACGGCCGGGTCGCTCGCGGTGGTCGCCCTCGGCCAGGGTGGGGTGGGGAGCCTGGCGGGGTGGTGGGCGGCCGTCGGTCCGCAGGCCGCGCCCGGCGCGGTGCTGGCCTCGCCGGGCCTGTGGTGGGCGGCGCTCGCGGCGGGGTTGCTGGTGGTGGGGCAGTACGTGGTGAGCCAGGCGTATCAGGTCGACGAGGACGAGCGCCGCGGCGACCGCACCCTGCCGGTGGTGCTGGGCCCCCAGCGTGCGCTGCGGCTGGCGCTGGTTCCGGCTGCCCTCGGTGCGCTGATGCTGGTGGGCACGGTCGCGCTCACGTCGGGCGTGTGGTGGGCACTGCCTGGCGCCCTGCTCGGCGCCATGTTGGCTGTCGGTCAGTGGCGCTGGAGCGCTCGCGTGGGCGAGGACCTGGACGCCGACTACGCGGCCGCGATGCGGCTCGTTCGCCTCGGAGGGCTGGGGCTCGGGGCCTACCTGTTGGCCCTCCTCGTCGCGGCCTGAGCCACCCTCAGCAGGCCCCGCATGCGGCCCTGGCACGGCCTGAGCCGAGGGAGCCTCGGCGCCGGTCGAGCCCGTCGCGCCGGGGCTGCGGCGGGGCGCTAGCGTCGCTGGCAGGCCCGCCGCTTGCGCCGGCACCGGCCGCTACCTTAGTATTCAAGGCATGCGCGCCCGGCGCGCCCAGGAGGATCCGATCATGGCCATCGAAGAGCACCGCGCCCGCGCGCTCGCAAGCACCGTCGCCAGCATCGAGCGTCAGTTCGGTAAGGGTTCGATCATGCGGTTGGGTGATGATCCGGGGG
>REEJ01000315.1 GCA_007695125.1 Trueperaceae bacterium
TGGTCGCGCAGGTAGGCCTGCACCTCGTTGGCGAGGGCGGCGCTGGCGGCGGGCCGTAGGCCCGTGGCCGCGGCCAGGCGGGTGACGTGGCCGATGCCGTGACCCAAGCGCTCGGCGCCGCGGTCTCGGTCGAAGCGCATGTCGTCGAGCAGGTCGGTGATCCAGACGCCGCCCAGCTGGGCCAGCTTCTCGTCGAGCGTCATGCGCGCCAGGAGGTCCGCGGCGCGCTCCTCGGGGGAGGGCGCGGGGTCGCGATAGGTGTCGCCAGCCATGGTCGTCCTTTCCTGTGTCGCGCCGTTCGGCGCGTCGCTCTCAGCCCTTCACGGACCCCGCCACCAGGCCCTCGATGACCTGCTTGGAGGCGAACACGAAGATGATCAGGAGCGGCAGCACGGCGAGTGCGGTGCCGGTGAGCACCGCCCCCCAGTCGGTCTGGACTTGGCCTTGGAGCGTTCGCAGCGCGACCGGGATGGTGTAGCTCTCGCGCTGGTTGAGCACCACCAGTGGCCCGAGGAAGTTGTTCCACTGGCCGATGAACGTCAGCATCCCGAGCGTGGCGAGGCCGGGGCGGATGATCGGCAGGGCGATGCTCCAGTAGATGCGGAACTCGCTGGCGCCGTCGATGCGACCGGCGTCGAGCAGTTCGCGCGGCATGCTCGAGGCGACGTACTGGCGCATCAGGAAGATGCCGAAGGCGCTGGCCATGGCCGGGACCCAGAGCGCGCGGGGCGTGTTGAGCCAGCCCAGGTACTGGATGATGAGGTAGTAGGGGATGATGCCCAGCAGCGGCGGGATCATGAGCGACGCGATCAGGACACCGAACAGCACGCGCTTGAAGCGGAACTGATACATGGCGAACGCGAAGCCCGCCAAGCTGGCGAAGAACATCGTCGCGACGGTCGCCATGAGCGCGATGTAGAAGCTGTTCCAGATGTTGCGCAGGAACGGCAGCCGCGCGAGGAGCGCGTTGTAGTTGCGCTCCAGGAACTCACCGAACCACATCGGCGGCGGCGCCGAGAAGATCGTCGACTGCGAGTGCGTCGCCAGCACGAACATCCAGTAGAACGGGAACAACGTCAACAGCGCGAGTGCGATGAGGACGACGTAGAGGATGACGGTGCCGAACAGGTTTCGTCCGGAGCGGGCGTCGTCCCCGCCGCGGCCGAAGGGGGAGGCGCGCAGTCGCATCAGTCCCTCGATTCCAGACCGGAGCGGCCGAAGAAGTAGAAGTGGATCACGGTGAGCGTGCCGATGAGCAAGAACAGCAACCAGGAGATGGCGGCGGCCGTGCCCATCTCGAGCCACTCGAAGCCGGTGCGGTAGAGGTACATCGCCACCGTCATCCCGGCCTGGCTGGTGCCGCCGGTGCCCCCGGTGAGGATGAAGGGCTGGTCGAAGAGCTGGAGGTTGCCGATGATCGTGAGCGTGACCGCGAAGAAGATCATCGGTCGCAGCAGCGGCAGGGTGATGTGGAAGAAGCTCTGGCGCCCACTGGCACCGTCGATCTGGGCGGCCTCGTAGTAGTCCTTCGGGATGGTGGCCAGGCCGGCGGCGTAGAGCACGACGTTGAAGCCGAAGAACTGCCACCAGACCAGGATCGAGATGGCCGGCTTGATGTAGGGTGCGCGGCCGAGCCAGTTGACGGGGAGGTTCTCCGCCAGACCGCCGAAGAGCCAGGCGCTCCAGGGCGCGTTGGCGAGGTAGATCAGGGCTTGGTTGAGGGCGCCGAACTGGGTGCCGAAGATGGTCTGGAAGACGAGCGCGATGGCGACCGCGGAGGTGATGTACGGCAGGAAGTAGGCGGCCGTCAACGGGTGGCGGAAGCTGCTGATCCCGCGCGACAGCGCGAACGCGAGCGGGATCGCCATCAGGTGCTGCGGGATGCCTGCAGCGAAGGCGATCCAGAGCGTGTTGGTGATCGAGCGCCAGAACCAGGGGTCGTCCATCAGCCAGACATAGTTCTCGAGGCCGACGTAGCGCATGGTCCCGAGGCCTTGGATGGGGTTCCAGGCCTGGAACGAGAGGTACATGGAGAACACGATCGGGAAGAGCCCGAACACTGCGAACAAGATGAAGAACGGACTGATGAACAGATAGGGAGCGATGCGTCGCTGGAACTTGTCGAATCGCGTGCTCCAGGGAAGAGGTGGCACTGAGGTCGTGGTTCTGGCCATGGTGGGGACCTCGGACCGTGGGGAACGCGAACGCGCTCCCCACGGTAGTCAGAAGTGTCGGTTCAGCGGCGGACGCGCCGCGTGACGAGCATCTGTGCTTCGTCGAGCGCGGCCTGGACATCGCGGCCCTCGTTGAGGATCTCGCCCATGGCGGAGCCGAAGATCTCTTCGGCGATCATGTCGCCCGGGAAGGTGGCGACACCCGGGATCTGGTTGGCGATGTCGGCCCACAGCTCGCGTGCTGGCTGGCCGGCAAGGAACACGAGTTCTTCGGAGAACATCGGGTCGTCGTAGGTGACGGGCATGGCGGGGAACGCGTTGATGCTGCGGAAGGCCTCGAGCTGGATCTCGGGGTTCGTGGTGAGGAAGCGCACCAAGTCCCAAGCGGCGTCGACCTTGGCCGCGGGCGTCTGGGTGGGGATGCCGTAGAACGAGCCGCCCCAGCTCACGAGCATGCTACCCGGGGTCTCGGAAGCGCCCCACAGGCCGCTGGTCTCAGGGGCCATCCAGGTCTGCAGGTGACCGCCGAGCCAGGCACCGGAGATCTCGACTGCGGTCGTGCCCTGGCGGAACGCCTCGTACCACTCGTTCGACCAGGCGCCGATCTGCGCGTCCATGCCCTCGTTGCGGACGGTCTGCGCGATGCGGGCGGCCTCGAGGAAGCGCTCGCTGTTGAGCAGCGGTGTGCCGTCGGCGGCGAAGTAGATGCCGTCGCCCTCGGGGATGTTGGAGCGGATCAGGCCTTCGGCGATCGAGTTCGCATCGGCGACCAGGAAGACGCCCATCTCTTGGAGGACGCGACCGTACTCGAGGAAGCTGTCCATGCTCTCGATGACTTCTTCGATGGTCCAACCGCTGGCCTCGAGGTGGTCGCGGCGGTAGTACACGGTGCCGGGGGCGATGTCGGTGGGCATCGCGATCTGGCGGCCGTCGGCGGTGCGGCCCTGCGCCCAGGCGTAGTCGACGAAGAGATCCTCGTACTGGCCGGCTTCGAACGGCGCCTCGCTCAGGTCGCGGAGGCCGCCTTCGGCGACGAAGCGCGCGATGTAGCCGATCTCGACGGCGACCACGTCGGCGGCACCGGAGCCGGTGGCGAGGTTGGTGACGAGCAGGTCGTGGTGGTCACCGAAGCCGAGCGTACGGATCTCGACGATCACGTCGGGGTGCATCTCGTAGAACTGCGGCAGCACGCGCTCGACGTGCTCGTTCAGGGGCTCGAACAGGCCGAGCGTGAGGATGGTCTGGGCGCTGGCGGCGCCACCGATCAGGAGGGCGGCCAGGGCGATGCGGAAGATCTTGGTCATGTGGGTCCTTTCGGGACGAGTTGTGGCCCTCAGCGGGCCGCGACGGAGTCACGTTCGATCAAGACGGGTTCGAATCGACGGGTCACCTCCTTCTGCTCGGCGACGCCGATGGCGGCGAGCGCCAGCCAGGCCGCGGCCTGGCCCATCTCGTCGAACGGTTGACGCACGGTGGTGAGGGCGGGGTAGAGGTAGTGGGCGACGATGGTGTCGTCGAAGCCGACCAGCGAGACGTCCTCAGGGACGCGCTTACCGGCGTCGCGCAGGGCCTTGAGCGCCCCGGCTGCGGATTGGTCGTTGGCGACGAACACGGCGCTGAAGTCGGTGTTGCGAGCCAGCAGGCTGCGCATGGCCCGCTCGCCGCCGTCCTCGACGAAACCGCCGTTGGCGACGAGCGACTCGTCGAAGGGGATGCCGTGCGCTGCCAGCGCTCGGCGGTACCCCTCGAGTCGGTCGCGAGCGTCGGGGATGCGCATGAGGCCGGAGATGTGGGCGATGCGGCGGTGTCCACGCTCCAGCAGGTGTCGGGTGGCGAGTTCGCCACCCGCGCCGTTGTCGAGGTAGACGCAGCGCTCGGCGATCGCCTCGATGAAGCGGCCGACGACGACGACGGGCAGCTCGCTGCTCGCGACCCACGCGCTGAGGTCCTCGTCGGTGCTCGCGTCGACCTGGAGGATCAGGGCGTCGGTGCGGCGCTGCTCGAGGAAGTCGTACGAGCGTCGCTCGGTCTCGGCGCTGGCGTGGCCGCTCGACACGACGAGGTGCATGCCGTGTTCCTCGGCCACGCTCTCGATGCCGCGGATGATGTCGCCGTAGACGGCGCTCGAGAGCTCGCTGACCAGCGCGCCGATGGCGCCGGAGCGGTTGGTCGCGAGGCTGCGCGCGAACGCGTTGGGGCGATAGCCGAGCCGATCGATGGCCGCGAGCACCGCCGCCTGCTTCGCCGGGCTGACGGGCACGCCGCCGTTGAGGACCCGGGAGACCGTGGCCTGCGATACCTGTGCCAATTGCGAGACGTCCTTGATGGTCGCCATTCGCCCAACTCTCTATGAAACCGCTTTCAGACAGTCTAGCGATAGCCGTGAAGACGTGTCAAGTGAGCGCAGGAATGTGCGTGCTGAACGTCGCCGCACGGGCACACCTTGGTGTCGGGTAGGCACGTGTCGACGCGTCGGGGGCCACGGCCGGCGATCGGACGATGCCGGCAACCCGCCGCCAGCCGGCCCAGCGAACGATCACACGTTCGGCAACACCTCGGTCCACACGCCGAAGGCGCCGATCGCCACCAGCAGCGCCCCGGACACGCGTGTGAGCAGGCCGTGCCGCCGCGTGAGCCAACCGACGCCGCGGCGTTGCAGGGGCGCCGCGAGCAGCGGCAGCAGCACCAACGGCCACCCGAAGCCGAGCCCGAACGCCAGGAAGTACAGCAGGCCGTCGGTCAACACCGCCACGCTGCCGGCGCCGACCAAGAAGGCGCTCACCACGATCGGCCCGGTGCACGGCAGCGTCATCGGGCCGAGCAGCAAGCCGTAGGCGTAGGCCGTCGCGAACGGGTTCCGGAAGACGGGCGAACGCAACGTGGCCACACGCGTGAACGGGTTGACGCCCATGAGCATCACCAAGCCCAACACGATCACGGCTGCGTAGATCACCGGCAACAGCACCTCGAGCAGCGGGCCGAACGAGCGCTGCAACACGTACAGGACGAATCCCACCACCGTCATCAGCGTCAGGATGCCGGCCAGCACCACCAGTCCGAGCCACGGCGTGGCACGGCGGGCGCGGCCGTCGCCGCCGCTCGTGCCCGCGAGGAAGGCGATCAGGCCCGGGTAGAGGGGGAGCAGGCAGACGTTGGTGAGGATCGCGCCGTTGCCGAGCACGAACGCCTGCACCAGTTGGCTCATTCCAGCGCCGCGGCCTCCGACAGCGCCGCGACGAGCTGCTCCGCGTTGCGGAAGCCGGTGGACAGCTCGCCGACGCTCCCGTCGGGTCGGACGATGAAGTGCGGCGTCGCGGGCGGGTTCGCCGCGCCGAAGCCGAAGGTCGCCGTCAGCGCCCGCAGCAGCTCGGGCGTCGAGACCGCGAAGGTCCAGCCGAAGCCTTGTGAGTCGACGTAGCGCGCGAGCTCGCTCGGCGCCAACGCCGTTTCGACGCTGAGGCCGACGAACGCGTACGCGTCGGGGTCGAGCCCCTCGATCACGTCGCGCAGCACGGCCATCTGGCGCCTGCAGCTGCTGCACCACGTCGCCATCGGCTGCACGAACACGGTGCGCCCCTCGAGGTCGCCGAGCGCGAACAGCTCGCCCGTCCGGGCGTCGGTCAGCTCCAACGACAGCCACGACGGCGGTGCGGCCGACGCTGCGGTCGAGAGCGCGAGCAACGCGGCGAGGGCGAGCGTTGCGATCCGTCGCAGGAGCGGTGGGGACATCATGGCCTCATCGTCCTCGCGCCGGTGCTCGCGGTCCGTCAACTGGATGACCGTACGCGTGTCGTCAGCGAGCGCCGCGGCGACGCGAAGCCCACGCGCGACCGCGCCTGGCACCGCCCGCGCGCTCGAGCGCGCGGGCGTACCATCGGGTATGGACTCCGACCGCACGACGACGACCGCCTGGATCCGGCTGATCGGTCTCGACGAGGCGGAGGGGCGGTTGCGCACGACCTACGAGCGCATCGCCGGACCCGCTGGTCAGGTCGATCGGGTGCTGCAACTGCACGGCCTCCGGCCCCACACGCTCGACGGCCACCTGGCGCTCTACAAGGCCACCCTGCACCACGCCGGCAACCGCCTGCCGCGCTGGTGGCTCGAGCTGATCGGCGTGGCGGTGAGCGGCTGGAACGCCTGCGCGTACTGCGTCGCACACCACGGCGTCGGCCTGGCGCGGCTCGTCGGCGACGCACTCGCGTCCAAGCTGGTCGACGCCGCCGAGCGAGGTCCCGAGGCGCTCACGGCGACGGCCGCGGCCCATGCCGACACGCTCGGCGGCCCGCCGACCATGCCCGCGGCGCTCGCCGCGTCGGTCGCGTACGCCCGCGTCCTCACGCTCGACCCCTCCGCGCTCGACGTCGCGGCGATCGAGGCGATGCGCGACGCGGGTTTGAGCGACGGCGAGATCCTCGAGGTCAACCAGGTCACGGCGTACTTCGCCTACGTCAACCGCTCCGTGCTCGGCCTCGGCGTCTCGCACGTGGGGGAGACGCTGGGCCTGGCGCCGTCGAAC
>REEJ01000187.1 GCA_007695125.1 Trueperaceae bacterium
ACGGCGTTCGGGATCGGTGCGTCGAGGGCCTCGTCGAGCGGCCGGTCGGGGAAGGCAGCGTCGCCGTATACGGAGGCCGACGACGGGTAGAGCAGGCGCCGTGCCCCGTACGTCCGCGCCGCCGACAGCACTCGGAGCGTCCCAAGGTAGTTCACCTGCGCGATCAGGTCGGCGTCGCGCGCCTCGCGTTCGGTTCCGGGTGTGATCGCTGCGGCGTGGATGACGCCGTCGATGCCGCCCTCGGCGGCGGCGAGCGCGAACGCGGCGTCGAGCGCGGCCTCGTTGCGCACGTCGGCAGCGGCGAAGAGCAGGTGTCCGGGCAGCTCGCGGAAGCGCTCAGCGGCGTCCGGCGGCCACGACCCGGAGCGGTCGACCGCGACGACCGTGCGGCCGCCGGCCAGCAGGTGCTCCACGAGGTTGCAGCCCACGAAGCCGCAGGCACCCGTCACGATCATGCTCACTCGGTCGCCTCGCGGTAGTCGTGGGCCGCGATCACCGCCAGGATGCCGGGCACGACCTCGACCTCGAGCGGCGTGGAGCCCACCACGTCGCCATCGGCGTGCACGAGCAGTGGCGGGTCTGCCTCGATGCGCACATGCTTCGCCGAGCGGAGCTCGCCCAGCCCGCGAGCGCCGCTCACCAGACGCAGCACCTGGGCGGCCGATTGCCAGAAGCCGGGGTTTCGCAGCACGGCCACGTCGAGCTGGCCGTCGTGCGGGTCGACGTCGGGCCCGACGTCGACGCCGACGAGCTCGAGGCTGGCGGCGTTGAACAGCGTGACCGTGTGCGCCGCCAGCACCTCCTCGTCACCGTCGATCGTCAGGGTGACGCGGTGGTTACGCCTGCCCCACATGTTGCGTGCGGCCGCGGCGAAGTACGCCAGGTAGCCGAGGCGGGCTTTGCTCTCTGCGTCGGCGTCGCGGTTGATCTCGGCGTCGAGGCCGGCGCCGAAGAAGATCAACGCCAGCGCTCCGTCGCCGAGGCGGCGCATCACGTCGAGCTGCAGCAGCACGCCTTTGTCCAGAGCGACGATGGCCTTGGCGGGGTCGATCGGCAGACGCAGCACCCGAGCCAGACCGTTGCCCGTGCCGATGGGGACCACACCGAGCGGCAGCCCGTGGCCGCCGCGGACGATGCCGGTCGCCGCGGCGGTGACGGTACCGTCGCCGCCGGCGACGAGCACGACGTCGAAACCGTCGTCAGCAGCCTGCTCGGCCCAGGTGGTGACGTCGTCCGCGCCGCCCGTGCGCCGCAACGTCGGTTCGGCGCCGACGCCTCGCAGCGCCTCGTCGATGGTCGTCTCGACGGCGTCGGGTTTGCCCCGGCCGGACGAGGGGTTGACGATCACGAGGACGCGCTTGCCATCGAGCATGCCCCATCGTATCCGCGCGTGCCTTGTGAGGGTCGCCTAGCGCGGCGGTGGTGTGCCCGGCGCGGCGGCGTGTCTCGGCGTCGCGCCCCCTGCGCGGGTGTACCGTCGTCGCCATGGCCATCGCGGCGCGGACCAAGATCGCCCTCGCCGGCGCACCGCTCGCGCTGCTGATCACCACGGCGCACGTCGCGAACGACGCCTTCAGCAACGTGCTGCCAGCGTTCCTGCCGACGTTACAGCTGCGCTTCGGTCTGGGTGAGGCCGCCCTGGCCGGCCTCGTGGCCCTGATCGCACTGTCTGCCAACGTGCTGCAGGCCTTCGCGGGCGCCCTCACGGACCGGTGGGGGCGCAGGCGCGCTGCGGCGCTCGGCCTGCTGTTGTCGTCCGTGCTGATGAGCTTCATCGCCGTGGCGCCGACGGTCGGGGTGCTCGTGCTGCTGCTGGCGTTCGGCGGCATCGGCTCGGCGGTGTTCCACCCGGGCGCGGTGGCGATGATGCGCGGCGTCGGGGGGCGCATCACCTTCAACGTAGGCCTGTTCGCTGCCGGTGGTGCCGTCGGCACCGCGGTGATGCCGGTCGTCGTCCTGGCGGTCCTGCGTGGCTACGGAGCAGCGTACGTGCCGCTGTTGGCGGTGGTGGGTGTGGTCTTGGCCGTGGCCCTCTTCGCGCTGTCTCCGGTGCAGGTACGCCCGCGCGGCGCAACCCCGCCGAAGGTGTTCGACGCGGCCCTCTTCCGTGGTCCGGTGGGGGTGTTGGCGTTCGCCGGGATCATGCGTGCCACGGCCTTCGTGAGCTTCTCGAACGCGATGCCGCTGTACCTCGTCAACGTGCGCGGGTTCGCCGCGGACGCCCCGGTCATCGGGAGCACGCTGGCGGCGTACGGCTTCGCGGCTGCCGCCGCCGGCCTCCTCGCGGGCGCGCTGGAGGGCCGCATCGGGCGCGTACGGCTGATCGTGCTCAGCATGCTGCTCGCGGTGCCGGTCCTGATGGCCACGCTCGCCGTGGCGCCGGGCACGTCCGTGTTCTTCGTGTTGGTGGCGCTCGCGGGCCTGCTGACGAATGCCTCGGTCCCGCTGCTCGTGGTGAGCGCGCAGGACATGGCCCCGAACAACGTCGGCAGCGCGTCGGGCATGCTCATGGGCTTCACCTGGGGCATGGCGGGCGTCGCCTACCTCGGCTTCGGCGCGTTGCAGCAAGCGATCGGGATCACCCCGGCGCTGCTCGCGAGCTTCCTGTTCCTGATCCCGGCTGCGGCCCTAGCGGCTCGGGTCCTGTTGCGTCACCGCGCGCAGCTGAGCGAGCGTTGAGGTTCGCGGCGCTCAGCCGGCGCGCATGCGCCGGTACGCCTCGATGAGGGCGTTGGTCGAGGCGTCGTGGCTCGTCACGGGCTCGTCGCCGCGCAGGTCGCGCAGCACGCCCTTCGCGAGCACCTTGCCGAGCTCCACACCCATCTGGTCGAAGGAGTTCACGTTCCAGATCACGCCCTGGACGAAGATCTTGTGCTCCAACAGGGCGATCAGCGTGCCCAGCGTGCGGGGCGTGAGCTGCGGGTAGAGGAAGGTGGTCGAGGGTCGGTTGCCCTCGAAGGTGGTGGCCGCGGTCAGCAGCGCCAGCCGCCCTGGGTCGTCCGCGAGGCTGGCGTCGTCCGCCAGCAAGGCCGCTCGCGCCTCCTCGGAGGTGCGTCCGCGCATGAGCGCCTCGCCCTGCGCGAAGACGTTCGACAGCAGCATGTCGTGGTGATCGCCGAGCGGAGCGTGCGAACGCGCCGCCGCCAGGAAGTCGCATGGCACCAGTCGCGTTCCCTGGTGGAGGAGCTGGTAGAAGGCGTGCTGGCCGTTGGTGCCGGGCTCACCCCAGACGATGGGCCCGGTGTCGACGCCGACCGGGCGACCCTCGCGGTCGACGTGCTTGCCGTTGCTCTCCATGTCGGCCTGTTGGAAGTACGCAGCGAAGCGAGCCAGGTGATGGTCGTAGGGGAGGATGGCGTGGGTAGCGGCACCCCAGAAGTTGTGATACCAGACGCCGATCAACGCGAGCAGCACGGGCACGTTGCGCTCCAGCGGGGCGTCGCGCAGGTGACGATCGGCCTCGAAGGCGCCCTGCAGCAGCTCGTCGAAGCGCTCCGGTCCGATCGCCAGCATGATCGGGAGCCCGACGGCGCTCCAGAGCGAGAAGCGTCCGCCGACCCAGTCCCAGAACCCGAAGGTCGACTCGGGCGCGATCCCGAACGCCGCGACGGCTTCGGCGTTGGTGCTGATCGCGACGAAGTGCCGCGCGACGGCGGCTTCGTCGCCCGTGCGTTCGACGAACCAGGCGCGCGCGCTGTGCGCGTTCGCCATCGTCTCCTGCGTGGTGAAGGTCTTGCTCGCGACCAGGAAGAGCGTCGTGTCGGGGTCGACTCGGCGCAGCACGTCGCCGATGTCGCTCGGGTCGACGTTCGACACGAAGTGGCTGCGCAGCCGTTCGTGTTGGTACGGCGCGAGCGCCGTGGTGACCATCTTGGGCCCGAGGTCGCTGCCGCCGATGCCGATGTTGACCACGTCCGTGATCGACCGGCCGCTGCGGCCGGCGTGCGCGCCGTCGCGGACGGCGTCCGAGAACGTGCGCATGCGCGCCAGCACGGCGCGAACCTCGGGCATCACGTCGGCGCCGTCGACCTCGATCGCCGCGTCGCCCTGGTAGCGCAGGGCAGTGTGCAGCACGGCGCGGTCCTCGGTGCGGTTGATGCGCTCGCCGGTGCACATCGCCTCGATCATCCGCGGCACGCCGGCCTGACGGGCGAGGTCGAGGAGCAGTGCCAGTGTCGTGTCGTCGATGCGGTGCTTCGAGTAGTCGACGAGCACGTCGCCGACGGTGGCGTGGTAGCGCTCGAAGCGCCCGCGATCGCGCGCGAACAGGTCGCGCATGTGCACGTCGTCGAGCTCAAAGCGATGCCTGCGCAGGGCCTGCCAGGCCGGATGATCGGTCGGTGGCATGGGACGTTCCTCTCGGGTCAGGTGCGACCGAGCCGCGCTCAGCGGCCTCGGGCGACCAGCCAGACGAGTTCCTGGCCGCTCCTGAGCACGACCAGCAGGGCGCGTTGGCTGCCGCCGTCGCTGAACACGACGCGGGTGCGGCGCTCGGCGCCGACGGTGCTCTCGGTCGTCTCGGCACGGAAAAGCCCCTGCATCATCAGGTCGCGCTCGACCCCGTACACGAGGGCGCCCTCCAGGCTGGCGGCGAGGCCGCCCGCGGTGTAGGCCTCCCAGTCGCGCCAGTTGGCGCGATCTGGGACGACGCGCGCGACCAGCGCGTCGACGCCGCTACCGACGGCCCTGAGGCTGCCGGACGGCCAGCTGACCGGGGGGAACAGCTGTGACGCGATCGCCGGTGCGAGGGCGACCTCGGCCAGCACCTGGGCACTGGCGCCGCCGCTCGTCAGCGCCAGCACCAGTGCGAAGAGGGTCGAGCGCACGCGTTGCATGCGCCAGCGTAGCAGGGACTCGCGCAGACGCGTCAATCGCGCATCGCCCTGCCGGAGCGCACGCGGATGATCCACTTCTCGAGCTCGACGACGACGAACACCACGAGGCCTGCCAGGAGGACGTAGCCCCAGTGTTCGAGCGTCAGCCCGGCGACGCCGAACCACAGCTGCATCGGAGGCGTGTACGTGAAGATCATCTGGAAGACGATCAACAACCCGATCGACACGAACACCGCTGGGTTGGTGAAGAATCGCCTCGGTGACAGCGGGTTGGCGATGAGGAAGCGCGTGTTGAGCAAGTACGCGAGCTCGCCGGCCACGAGCGTGTTCACCGCGATCGAGCGGGCGATGTCGAGGTCGCCGTAGCGCTCGAACATGGTGAAGAACATCAGCAGCGTGAGGCCGCCCATCACGATCGACACGTACACCACCCGCCACACCAGGTAGCCCGACAGGATCGGCTCGCGCCGATCGCGCGGCGGGCGCCGCATCACGTTGGCCTCGGGTGGCTCGAACGCCAGTGCCAGCGCCAGCGTGACGGCCGTGACCATGTTGATCCACAGGATCTGGACGGGCGTGATGGGCAAGTAGGGCAACACCACGACGACCGACACCATCACCACCAGCGCCTCGGCGCCGTTGGTGGGGAGGATGAAGAGGATCGTCTTCTTGAGGTTGTCGTAGATCGCGCGCCCCTCTTCGACCGCGCGCGCGATGGTGGCGAAGTTGTCGTCGGCGAGCACCATCTCGGAGGCGTCTTTGGCAGCCTCCGAACCCTTGATGCCCATGGCCACGCCGACGTCGGCACGTTTCAGCGCCGGAGCGTCGTTCACGCCGTCGCCAGTCATGGCCGCGACCTCACCGCGCCGCTGCAGCGCCTCGAGCAGCTTGAGTTTGTGCGCGGGACTGGCGCGGGCGAACACGTCCGTCTCCGCGACCACCTTCTCCATGGCGTCGTCGTCGAGATCGTCGAGCTCCCTGCCAGTCACGGCGTCCGAGCCGTCGCCGATGCCGAGTTGCTGCGCGATCGCGCTTGCGGTGAGCGCGTGGTCGCCGGTGATCATCACCACGCGGATGCCGGCGCGCTGGCACTGCGCCACCGACGCCTTGACCTCGTCGCGCGGTGGGTCGATCAGCGCGACCAGGCCGAGCAGTTCGAGGCCGTGCTCCACCTCGTCCGGGCCGAGCTCCTCGAGCGCCTCCGGTGGTCGCTTCACGGCGACCGCCAGCATGCGGTACGCCTCGGCGGCGAGGTGCTGCGACGTCTGGTCCCAATGATCGCGGTCGAGGGGCTCGGAGCTGCCGTCCGGCAGTCGTTGTCGGTCGCACATGCCGAGCACACGCTCCGGGGCGCCCTTCACGTAGATGACCTGGCCGTGCTCGTCCTCGACCAGGCTGGCGGCGTAGCGCAGATCGGACTCGAACGGCAGGCGGTCGACGCGCTTGAGGGCTCGCAGGTCGTCGCGACCGATGCCGAGCTTCTCGGCCAACACCACCACGGCGCCATCCGTGGGGTCGCCGGAGAGCAGCCGGGTCCCGTCGTCGTTGTCACGGAACTCGGCCTCTGCCGTGAGCGCGGCAGCCAGGGCGAGTTCGTGGAGCTGCTCGTCGTCCCCGGCGCTCGATCCATCGGCGTCCGTGACCTCGCCGACTGGCGCGTATCCCTCGCCCGCGACGTCGAACGTCGCGCCCGCCATCACGGCGCGCCGCACCGTCATCTCGTTCTTGGTGAGCGTGCCGGTCTTGTCGGAGCAGATCACCGTGACGGACCCGAGCGTCTCGACGGCTGGCAGCCGCCTGACGATCGCGCGCCGCCGCGCCAT
>REEJ01000168.1 GCA_007695125.1 Trueperaceae bacterium
TGGCTGAGCGCGGGACACACGTGTTCGCCACCGTCCGAAACGATGCGGACGCCGCTCGCCTCGCACGCAGGCGGGCGTCGCCGTGAGCACGGTCCGGCCGCTTGGTCGCGCGCCTAGCGGCCGCGCCACGACCCGAGCAGCACCAACCAGATCATGCGCCTCATGCGCGGCGACTGCGCCGCGTCCTGATCGACGCAAACGTCCTCCTGGACCCGATGATCGTCCACACCGAGGTGTCGGTCGACTTCGAGCGGATCGAGGATCTGTTCGACCCTTCAGCGAACCACCACGATCTCCACGCCAACCACCACGTCCCCCCACGCCCGGTCGGCCGTGAGCGCGGGCACGCCATAGTGCAGCGCCAGCGCGAGGCACGCACGGTCCGCGAGCGAGAGTCCGGCGGCGCGCGTCCTCGACCACAGCTCGGCCGCGGACTCGGCGTGGTCGGCCGTGAACGGAACGACGACCGTTCCCTCCGCGGCGATCGCATCGCCGAGCCCCACCACGTCGGCGCCGCGGCGTGCAGCCACCTGGACCACCTCCGACCAGTTCACCGCCGATACCGCGCTCCCCTCGAGGGGCACGGCGTCGAACCCGACCTCTCGGTAGAGCACGGCCAGGAGCGCCGACGCGTCCAGGACACGCTCCAGATCGCCTTCTGATCCGTTCACGTCGGCTCGTCTGGGCCTTCGGCGTCGTCGGCCTCACGCCTGGTCTCGGCGCGACGCTCCGCCAAGAGCTCGTCCACGGCGCTCGGCGCCTCGGCCGCGATCGGGAAGCGGCCGAGGAGGCGCGCCCGCGCTGCCTCGCGCGGCGCCAAGACGAGCCGGCCATCGTCGATCGACGCCACCAGGGCGTCGCCGACCTCGAGGCCGAGCGCGCGCCGGAAGTGCGCCGGCACGACGATCCTGCCCTGGGGACCGAGGCGCAGCCGGACGACGGACGGTTCGTCTGCCATAGCAGTCTCATCATGCCACGCATGCATCCTGTCTGGCACTACCTTCCGAAACGCACGACTTCCTGGGCTTCGGGGCGCTCGCTGCACGCTTCAGGCTAGGCCTCCGGGACCGGTGCAGGTCCCACGAGGTGCACTCCTACCTAGCGCCCCTTCAGCGCCCGGTTCGCCGCCAGCTTCCCCGTCAGGAACGCCATCGGCACGCCGCCGGGGCTGTACGCCCACTGCCCCGCCTGCAGCACGCCCGGGATGGGCGTCAGCACCGACCGGGCGACCCGCTGCATCTGGTGGACCGCCGGCATGTGCGCGCCGTCGAACGCCCACCCGACGATGGCGCCGTCTGTGTTCCCCGTGAACGCCTCGAGCGTCACCGGGGTGGTCATGAAGCGCGAGCGCACCCTCGCGCCCAACCACGGGTAGAGCTGCTTGGTGAGGGCGGACGTCATGGCGTCCGCGGCGTGCTCGCGGAAGGCGTCGGTCCAACCGGCGTCCTGGATGCGGCGGGTGAGGCCGTAATCGAACAGGCAGCTGACGATCACGCCGGTCTTCCCCGGCGGCGCCAGGTCGGGGTCCTTGAGGACCGGGATCGAGACCTCGTACGTGGTGCGGGCGAAGAAGGCGTCGAGGTACGCCTTCACCGGCTCCTCGGGCAGCGGCCCGTCGACGTGGCGCGCCAGCAGCTCCTCCAGGCCCCACGTGTGCAGGTCGCCCAGTCCGCGGGCGTCGGGCGCGTAGAAGAGGTGGCCCTCCGACACGGCCGCGAAGGTGGCCGGCGGCTCGTCGACCGACAGGAACAGCGACAGCACCGAGTCGCTCCCCGAGCACGCCTCGAGCTCGTCGCGGCGGGCGGTGACGGCGCGCGCCAGGCGCGGGTCCGCGATGGCGGTGGTGTCGACGGCGCGGTAGAGCGCCTTGAGGTCGGCGCACCAGATCAGCGTCCGGTAACCGTGGGCGCCGCCGTCGCCGTCGCTGACGGTGCGGGCCTCGGGGTCGACGGCCACGATCGGTGACCGGGTGCGTACGTCCACACCGTGCTCGCGGACGAAGCCCTCGAGCAGCCCCATCAGCGCCGCCGTACCGCCGCGGGGGTAGAGGTAGTCGAGGTAGACGCTGAAGTAGCTCATCGCGAAGAACGCGGGCGTCCCCTTGAAGAAGTGCTGGCCGATGATGCCCTTGAGCCCCGGGTCGTCGGTCAGCTCGTCGAGCAGCGCCTCCACCGGGCCCGACATGCGGTTGATCCGGCCGATGGTGGCGACGAACCTGACCATCCACGGCAACAGCGTCCCGAACAGGTAGCGCCGGTCGCGCAGCACGTCCTTGAAGAGCGGGTTGTCGATCCCGTACAGGACGTCCATGTCGCGCATGATGCGGCGGATCAGCGCCATGATCCGGTCGACGTCGGCCGCGCGGTCCGGGTAGGTGCGCACCAGCAGGTCTCGGTAGTCGGCGAGCGACGCGTGCGAATCGACGCGGATCAGGTCGTTCTCGATCCCGACCGACACCGGGCTGCGGACGACCTCCATGTGCAGGCCGAGCTCTTCGAGCATGGGCAGGACGATCCCGGCGTTCTCGACCGCGCGCAGACCCATGTCGAAGACGAAACCGTCACGCGCCACCGACTGCACCAACCCGCCCAGACGCCCCTGCCGCTCGAAGAGCGCCACCGACCGGCCCGCGCGGGCGGCGTACGCCGCCGCGGCCAGGCCTGCGGCGCCGCCGCCCACCACCACGACGTCATGCCTCATCGATCGCCCTCATCGTCAACCCCCACAGCGTCCGTCCCACGTCCCGGTCCAACGCGTGCGGCGCCGGCTTCTCGAGGTGGGTGCGGTTGAAGTAGCGCCCGCTCACGCCCTCGAGCTCCGGCGCCGCGGCGAGGACGTGCAACGCCTCCCCGGAGGCGCGCGCGTCCCCCAGGAAGCGCTCCACGACGTGACGGTGGTACCAGCGGTAGAGCGGACCGTTGTTGCTCCCGATCCCACTGCGGACCTCGCCCGGATGCATCGCGTTGATCAAGACGCCGCTCCCCTCCAGCCGGTCGGCGAGCTCCCACACCGACAGCAGCTGCGCCGTCTTCGAGGCGCCGTACGCGCGCAGGCCGGAGTAGCGGCGCCGACGCCAGGCCAGGTCGCGCAGGTCGAGACCGCCGAAGCGGTGGCCCTGCGAGTTGACCTGCACGATGCGCCCGGCACCGGCCGCGCGCATGCGCGGTATCAGCCGCCAGGTCAGCAGGAAGGGCGCGAGGTGGTTCACGCAGTAGGTGAGCTCGAAGCCGTCCTCCGTGTGGATCCTTCTGGTCGAGTGCACGCCGGCGCTGTTGATCAGGACGTCGATCCGATCGACGCCGTCCAGCAGCTCCCGGGCCACGCGGCGCACGTCCGTGAGCCGGGAGAAGTCCGCGAGGTAGAGCGCCGTGTCGGCGCCGAAGTCCCGCTCGAGCTCCGCTCGGACCGCCCGCCCCTTCGCCTCGTTCCGCGCCAGCAGCACCACGCGCCCCCCGAAGCGGGCGACCTCGCGGGCCGCGGCCAGCCCGACGCCCGAGGTGGCCCCGGCGATCACGACGGTCTTGCCGGCGAAGGGCGCGGTCGTCCGCCGGTGCGGCGTCCGCTGGTTGCGCAGCATGTCGCGCAGGTCGGCCATCTGGTAGTGCCTCAGGTACCCGAACACGCTCTACCCGAACCTCCGGCGCATGAAGCGGCGGTACGCCTTCGCGAGGCGCGGGATGTTGTCGAAGATGTCGCCCCACAGGTCGTAGTAGTCGCGCTGGCGGACGATCCGTCCGTCGGCGTCCTGCGTCAGCTTGGTGCAGCCGTACAGCGTCGAGCTCGGGTAACGCTCGAACATCAGCGTCATCTCCCACTCCAGGAACAAGACGTCGCCCGTCTGCGATACGTCGACGATGTGCATGCGCAGCTCGCGGCAGCGCTTGGCGAGGCGGTTGCACAGCGCCTCGAACGCCTCGCGCCCCTCGACCCGCTGGATCGCGTCCTGGAACACGATGTCGTCGTGGTAGTGCGGGAACAGGTGCGACCAGTCCGGCTTCCCCTGGGTGTTGTAGGTGCGCGACCAGAGCGCCCGCACCGTGTCCGAGTCGAGCCTCATGACGCGGCGTACCCCACGAGGTAGACGACGACCGCCACGGCGAAGACGACCACGAACGAAGCGATCATCAGCGCCAGCGTACGCGAGTAGCCCCGCGGCACGATCTGCCCCGCGGCGTCCATCGCCGTGATGGCCGGGTAGAGGCGCGAGTAGAACGTCAGGATCGAGAAGATCAGGGCGATGGCGCTGAACACCTTGGTCGCGGGCGACCCGGTGATGATGATCCCGATCAGGAGGACGATGAAGATCAGCTTCGTGCCGGCGACCCAGTCGATCAGGTAGCTCACCAGGGCGTGGACCTCGGGGTCTCGCTTCGAGCGCTCGTAGGCGCGGAAGACACCCAGCGCGTTGCCGCGTCGCGACCCGGGCGCGAGGTAGAGCGTCAGGACGTTGAGGAGCTCCAGTGTGCCGAAGGCGATGAGCACGACGGAGAGCACATCCATCTCGAGCCTCCACGGGGCGTCGCCCGGTCGCTGGCGTTCCAGTGCCCGGCGAGGCGGCTCCGATAGCACGAGGTTGACCGAACGCGCGGCGTTCGGCTAGGGACGCTCGCCTCGGTGATCTGTGCCGCGGCTCGATCGAAGGTGTCCCAGCTGCGCGTGGGCCGCGTTCGGGACGCCGATCCCGGACGGCCCCGCGTACGATGAGGCTCGACGATGGACCCACCGATCACGGTCGTCCTCGCGGCGCTGATCGCCTTCCTCGCCGGCTCGTTGCCGTTCGCGCTCTGGACCTCGAGCCTCGTCGCCAAGCGCGACGTGCGCACGGTCGGCGACGGCAACCCGGGAGCGATGAACGCCTTCCGCGCGGGTGGGGCCACCGTGGGCGTCGCCGTGCTGCTGCTCGACGTGACCAAGGGCGTGCTGCCGATCGTCCTCGCTCGCGACGTGCTCGGCTTGGGCGGCGTGGCGCTGGCGCTGATCGCCGTGCTGCCCGTCGCCGGCGCCGCGTTCTCGCCGTTCCTCGGCTTCCGGGGCGGCAAGGCGCTGGCGGTCCTGCTGGGCACCTGGATAGGGCTGACGCTCTGGACGATCCCGCTCGTCGCGCTCGGCACGGTCGTGGTAGCGACGCTCCTGATCGAACCCGACGGGTGGGCGGTGGCGGTCGCGCTCGCCGCGATGCTCATCGGCGTGCTGCTGTGGGTGCCGGGCGGGTGGCCGCTGCTCGCGCTGCTCCTCCAGGCCACGGTCGTCCTCTGGAAGCACCGCGACCAGCTCGCGCAGGCCCCCCGGCGGCGACGGCGCGAGCCGCGGACGGCATGACCGACACGGTCCTCGCGTACCTGGCCGGCGACGCGCTCGTGGGCATCGTCGCGTTCCAGGTCGTGGTGCTGCTCGTGGTGCTCAGCAACGCGCTCCTCCTCACGCGCCCGGGGCGCAGCCGCGACGACGCGGAGGCGCCGCTCGTCTCGCTCCTGGTGCCGGCCCGCAACGAGGAGGCGAACATCGGGGCCTGCGTGCGCTCGCTGCTGGCCCAGGCGTACCCGCACCTCGAAGTCCTGGTGCTCGACGACCGCTCCGAGGACGGCACGCGGGCGATCCTCGAGGGCGAGCGGGCGTGTGACGGCCGCCTCGGCATACTGACCGGCGAGGAGCCGCCGACCGGATGGACGGGCAAGAACTGGGCGTGCCACCGGCTCTCGCTCGCGGCGACGGGTGACGTGCTGTTGTTCGCCGACGCCGACACGGTCTTCGTCGATCCGGACGCGGTGGGGGGCATCGTCGGGGCGCTGGAGGCGAGCCGAGCGGACCTGCTCTCGGGGCTACCGCGGCAGCGCCTGGGCACGGTCGGCGAGGCGCTTATCGTCCCGCTGCTCTACTGGGCGCTCTTCTCGTTCACGCCGCTGGGGCTGGCACGCGTCTGGCGGCGGGCGCCGATCGCCCGCGCCGTCGGGCAGCTGATGGCGTTCCGCCGCAGCGCCTACGACGCGGTCGGCGGGCACGCGTCCATCGCCGCCAGCATCGTCGACGACATCGAGCTGGCGCGGCGCGTCGCCGCCACCGGCCTCGTCTGGCGACTCCTCGACGCGACCACGCTGGTCGAGTGCCGCATGTACCGCAGCGGGCGCGAGGCCGCCGACGGCTTCACCCGGAACGTTTTCGCGGCGTTCGGGCACGCCATCCTCCCGTTCGCGTTCGTCTGGGGCTGGCTGACGTACGCGGTCCTCGTGCCGGTCGTCGTGGCGGGGCTCCACCTCGCGCTGCCGGGTCGCGTGCCGATCGACAGCGGGATGCTGCTCGCGGCGATCGCGCTCTCGCTCCTCCACTGGACGTGCACGTACGCACGCCTGCGGCTGCCGCTCTGGCCGGCGCTGACGTACCCCCTGACGTTCGCCGCCTTCCTGGCAGTGGCGGTCCGGTCGTTCGTCGTCGGGGTCCGCCGTCGGGCGACGTGGAAGGGGCGACCCGTCGAGCGTCCGCCGACGCGCTGGATCTAGCTCGTCGGGAGCGCAACCGACCGCACCCTTCGGGTCGAGCGGGCCCGCTCGGTCGGACGGCTCAGTCCGACGACGGTGTCGAAGGGCGCGCTTGAACGCCGTATCCGACGCTGTCGTAGACGTCGCAGCGCTCGACGTTGGCGGGTC
>REEJ01000319.1 GCA_007695125.1 Trueperaceae bacterium
AGAAGTACCGCCCCTGGCTGCGCGAGCACATCGAGCGCAACCCCGACTTCATCCGGCCCGAGCGCTACCGCAACGAGGTGCTGGCGATGCTGCGCGAGCCGATCGGCGACCTGTCGATCAGCCGCCCGCGCAGCCGCGTGCCGTGGGGCATCCCGCTGCCGTGGGACGAAGACCACGTCACCTACGTCTGGTTCGACGCGCTGATCAACTACTGGTCGGCGCTCGTCTCGCGCGGCGAGGAGCAGCGCTACTGGCCGGCGGTCAACCACTTCATCGCCAAGGACATCCTCAAGCCCCACGGCGTGTTCTGGCCGACGATGCTCAAGGCGGCCGGGATCCCCGTCTACCAGCACTTGAACGTCCACGGCTACTGGTTGCAGGACGACCGCAAGATGAGCAAGTCGCTCGGCAACGTCGTCGGACCGCTCGAGTTGCAGGCGAAGTACGGCCGCGACGCGTTCCGCTACTTCCTGCTGCGCGACATGAGCTTCGGCCTCGACGCCGGCTTCAACGAACCCGCCATCGCCGAGCGCATCAACGCCGACCTGGCCAACGACCTCGGCAACCTCCTCAACCGCACGCTCGGCATGCTGAGCAAGTACCGTGCCGGCCAGGCCCCAGCCTTCGGGCCACTCGAGCGCGCCGACGAGGCGCTGCGCGACACCTTCTTGGCGCTCCCGGACGCGCTCACCGAGCACTTCGAGCAGCTCCACTTCGAGCGGGGCCTCGAGGAGGTGATGGCGGCCGTGCGCGCCGCGAACAAGTACATCGCGGAGCAGCAGCCGTGGGTCCTGGCCAAGGACCCCGCGCACTCAGGGCGCCTCGACACCGTGTTGCGCACCTGCCTGGAGGCCCTGCGCTGCGCCAGCGTGCTGCTCGAGAGCGTCATGCCGGAGAAGTGTCGCGCGCTGCGCGTGCAGCTCGGCTTGCCCGACGCCGTCGCCAGCTTGGACGACGCACGCAGTTGGGACGGCGTTCCCACCGGCACCGTCGCGACCGCGGGGGAGCCGCTGTTCCCACGCATCGACGTGGCCGCCCTGCACGACGAGCTCGCGGAAGGCGACGCGACCGATGCGCCTCTCGAGCACAAGGACGAGGTCGACATCAGCGCGTTCACGGCGCTCGAGCTACGCGTGGCGCTCGTCACGCACGTCGAGCCCCACCCGAAGGCCGACAAGCTCCTCGTCTTGACCGTGTCGCTCGGCAGCGAGACGCGCACCATCGTCTCGGGCATCCGCGCCCACTACGCGCCCGAGCAGCTCACAGGCAAGAAGGTCGTGATCGTCGCGAACCTCAAGCCGGTCAAGCTGCGCGGTGTGACGTCGCAGGGCATGGTGCTCTCCGCGGAAGACCCCGACGGAGCGCTCTCGGTCGTGACCGTCGATCGCGACCCCGCCGCCGGCGCCGAGGTGCGCTGAAGGGCGCCGACGGCGTGCGATTGACCACGCCCCTCGCGCCCACTACGCTGAGCGCATGAACGTCGTGCCCGCGCTCGTGATCGCAGGGCTGGGCGCGGCATGCGCAACGCTCCTCGTCGTGCTGTGGCGTCAGCGCTTCGCCACGCCACACGTCGGCTTCCGCGAGGTGTTCGAGGCGATGCAGGAGGCGGCGCTCGTCGTCGCTCCCGACGGCACCGTGCTCGAGGCGAACGCCGCTGCCGTGCGCCTGCTGGGCGAGGACGACCTCGACAGGGTCCGCGGCGAGGCGCTGCTGAGACTCGCGCCACAACTCGAGACCGCCCGGCGCGCAGCGCAGCGCAGCCGCGAGCCTCGGCACCTTGGCGGCGACTACGAGGGGTTCTCCGCCAGCATCAGCCACATCACCGGGGCCAAGGCCCGCCGTAGCGCCAGCGTCATCGTGGTGCACGACGAACGCAGCGTTCGCGTGCGCGAGCGCGGGCTGCTGAGCGCGGCCCACACCGATCCGTTGACGAGGGCGGCGAACCGCGCCGGCTTCGCCACGGCGCTCGAGGACGCGCTGGGGCGGCGCGACGGCAGCGCGACCGGCGTGGTGTACGTCGACCTCGACGACTTCAAGCCGGTGAACGACGAGCACGGCCACGCCATCGGCGACGCGGTGCTGAAGCAGGTGGTCGAGCGCCTGCGCCACGGTATGCGCGACGGCGATCTGGTGGGGCGCATGGGCGGCGACGAGTTCGCGCTGCTCCTGCGCGAGGTCACGCCGGCGGGCCTCGCCGCGGTGACGAAGCGCGTACGCGAGGCGATCGCGGCGCCGATGACCTTCGACGACCTGACGGTGCGGATCGGAGCCAGCGTCGGCGTCTCGAGCGCACCGCGCGACGGCACCACGGTCGACGCGCTCCTGGCAGCCGCCGACGAGCGCATGTACCGCGAGAAGCGCGGCAAGCCCGGGCGCGACGGGGCCGCGCCGCACGCCGCCGACACCGTGCAAGACGCCGAGCCGCGCGCTGCCGACGCTGCGCCATGACCGCCGCTGTCGTCGCGCACGCGCTGGCGCTCGCGTCGGTGTGCGCCCTCGGTTGGCGCGTGCTGCGAACCGATCCGACCCCAGCGCGCACCTGGTTCCTGCCGTTCGTGGCCGTGGTGGCGTGGTGGTCGTTCACGGCGACCGCCGGAGCCCTGACGGCCGCGCTGGGCGGGGCGGCGGGCACCTGGGGCCTGCTGTGGGAGCGGCTGGCCTTCGGCGGCGCGGCGCTCGCACCGGTCGCATGGTTGGCGTTCGTCGACGCCTTCATCGGCCACGGTGGCCCACGCCGAGCCCGCGCCGCCCTCCTCGCGCTGGTGCCGCTCGTGACGATCGCGCTGGCGCTCGCAGAACCGCGCGTCGGCTGGCTCCTCGTGGCGGACGCGTCCGGGGCGGTGCAGCGCGGTCCCTGGTTCTGGTGGGTCCACGTCCCGTACGGGTACGCCCTGCTCACGGTCGGGGCGGTGATCGTCTGGCGTGGCGCGCGAGCACGTTCGATGACCGTGCGCCGGCAGTTGCGCTGGCTGCTCGTCGCGGTGTCGGTGCCGATCGTGGGCAACCTGCTCGACCTCGCCGGCGCCCGCCCCGTACCGGGCATCCAGCTGACGGTGGTCGGCTTCGTCGCCGCCACGGCCGCGCTCGCGTTCGCGATCACCGCGCGGCGCTTCCTGCGGCTTCCGCCCACCTCGTACCGCGAGCGCTGGGCCGCTGCCGTCTCGCCGGTCCTGTTCCTCGACGCCGAGTGGCGCGTGCTCGATCGCAACGCCGCGGCGGCGCGCCTGCTGCCACACGCCGACGACGGTGCCCCGCCGCTCGGCCGGCTGCTGCCGAGCGTCGCGGCGGCGCTGCGCGGCCGCGAAGCGACCGACGGGCCGATCGAGGTGCACGCTCCGACCCTGCCTGGCCGCGCCGCCGCCGTGACGCTGGAGCCGCTGCGCGAGGGTTCGCGTCCTCCGTACGGCTACGTGCTCGTGGTGGACCCGGCGGGCGCCGGCTCGACTGCGCTCACCCCTGCGCCGCCATCACGCACTTGATCACGGCGTAACTGAAGCGCCCATCCAAGGCGTCGAAGACGGGACGGAGGCGGCGCTCGCCGCCTGCCTCCAGCTGGGCCTCGATCACCTGCCGGACGGGCGCGAGCGCTTCGGCCTCGAGCCCCGTCGCCTCTTCGGGCGTCAACTCGCCGCGCCGCACCAACTCGGCCAGGTGGTCCTCGATCGTTCGTTCGGTGAGCCCGCGCACACGCGCCACCGCCGCCGGCGTGTTGCCCGCCAGGATCAGGTCGCGCGTGCGCGTGGCGGTGTCGGCGTCCGGATCGGCGGCGGGGGCGAGGTCGACGGCGGGGTCAGCGACGGCGGGGTCAGCAACGCCAGGGGCAGCGACGGCGGGCTCTGCGACGGACTCGGGCGCGGTAGCGGCCCCGAACGCCAGGCCGGCCGCGACGTTCGAGACGGCGCCGGCGCCGCGCTCGTCGCCACGCAGGACGCTCAGGACGGCAGCGCCGTAGCGCTCGAGCTTGCTGGCGCCCACGCCGGTGATGGTCGCGAGGGCCTCGCGCGTGCGCGGGTCGCGCTCCGCCATCGCGCGCAGCGTGGCGTCGTGGAAGATCACGTAGGCGGGGACGCCCTGCTCGCGCGCCAGTTCGGCGCGCAGCGCCCGGAGGGCCTCGAAGCGCGCCAGGGCCTCGGGGTCCAGATCGGCGACCGCGCGCGCCTTGGCCGCGGTACGGGAGCGCGGCGCGCGGACACGATCCGGATCGCGCCTGAGCCGAACCTCGCGCTCGCCCTTGAGCACCGCCGCGGCGCCGGGGCCGACGCGCAAGACGCCGTAGCCGTCGGCGTCGGGCACGAGCATCGCGTTGGCGACGAGTTGGCGCATCACCGAGCGCCAGCGGCGTTCGTCGTGCTCGGAGCCGACGCCGAACGTCGGCAGGGCGTCGTGGCCGAGCGACTCGACGCGCGGCGTGCGCTTGCCGAGCACCACGTCGATCACGTGCCCGGCGCCGAAGCGCTGGCCGGTGCGCACCACCGCCGAGAGCGCCTGCTGGGCGGCCACGGTGCCGTCCCAGGTCTCGACCGGCGTGAGGCAGGTGTCACAGTTGCCGCAGGGTCCCTCGTAGCGCTCACCGAAGTACGCGAGCAGCGCCTCGCGGCGGCAGCCCGCGGTCTCGCAGTAGGCCAGGAGCGCGTCGAGCTTCTGATGCTCGATGCGCTTGACGGCGTCGTCGGCGCCGCCAGACGCAAGCAGCCGCCGCATGGCGACCACGTCGGCGAGGCCGTACGTCATGAACGCCGTCGAGGGGAGCCCGTCGCGGCCGGCGCGGCCGGTCTCCTGGTAGTAGCCCTCGAGGCTGCGGGGCACGTCGAGGTGCGCCACGAAGCGCACGTCGGGCTTGTCGATACCCATCCCGAACGCGATGGTGGCGACCACCACCACGCCGTCCTCGCGCAGGAAGCGCTGCTGGTGCGTGCGCCTCGTGGTGGCGTCGAGCCCGGCGTGGTACGGCAGCGCCGCGACTCCGTGCTTGACCAGCCAGGCCGCCGTCTGGTCGACGCTCTTGCGCGACAGGCAGTAGACGATCCCGGCCTCGCCCGGGTGCTCGCGCTGCAGCACCTGCAGCAGCTGCGCCCTGGCGTCGTGCTTGTCGACGACCACGTAGCGCAGATTGGCTCGGTCGAAGCTGGCGATGAACGTGCGCGCGGACTCCAGACGCAGCTTCTCGCGCATCTCGCGGCGCGTGGCCTCGTCGGCGGTGGCGGTGAGGGCGATGCGCGGCACGTTCGGGTAGCGCTCCGCCAGGACCCCCAGGCCGAGGTACTCGGGCCGGAAGTCGTGCCCCCACTGCGACACGCAGTGCGCCTCGTCGATGGCGATCAGCGCCAGGTCGACGCGGTCGAGCAGCCGCAGGAAGCGCTCCGTAAGGAGCCGCTCGGGCGCCACGTAGAGCAGGTCGAGCCGCCCGTCCTGCGCGTCGCGCTGGACCTGGTCGGCCTCGGCGGGCGGCAGCGAGCTGTTGAGGAAGGCGGCGCGCACGCCGAGTTGGCGCAGCGCGTCGACCTGGTCTTGCATCAGGGCGATCAGCGGCGACACGACCAAGCCGAGGCCGGGACGCACGAGCGAGGGGAGCTGGTAACACATCGACTTGCCGCCGCCGGTGGGCATGAGCACCAGGGCGTCATCGCCACGGAGCAGCGTCTCGATCACCGCCGCCTGCTCGCCGCGGAAGGCGTCGTAGCCGAAGACACGCTTGAGGACGCTGCGGGCGTGGTCGAGGTCGCGGGTCGGCACGGCGTCAGGGTACCAGCGGCCCTGGGTTCGTGACGACCGCCGTGCATCGCTGCCGAGATGCGGCGTGCGGCCGTTCAGCCATCATGTACACTTGTCATGTACAGGAGGTAGCCATGCAACGCCACGTGGTCAGCAGCGCTCGCGCCAAGCTCGCCTCGCTCCTCGACGACGTCGAGGCGGGCGACGAGGTGATCATCCTCCGGCGCGACCGCCCCGTAGCCCGCCTCGTGGGCATCGACCGCGAGATGGAGCCGTTCCCGTCGCGCGCCGCGCTGCGTGCGCAACTGCCGGCGATGCGCCGTGGCGCCGCTGAGGACGTGCGCGACGCACGCGAGCGGGAGCGCTGGTGAACGTCTACCTCGACACGAGCGCGCTCCTCCCCTATTACCGCAGCGAGGCTCACAGCGACGCGGTCGAGGCCTTCCTGCGGGCTCGCAGCGAGAGCGTCGACATCAGCGACCTCACGCTGGTCGAGGTCGCCAGCGCGCTCGCGCGCTGGGTCCGGCAGCACGAGCTGAGCGAGGCCCAGGCGCTCACGATCGAACGGGCGCTCGACGCCGACGTCGACGCAGGCCGCTTCTCGGTGCAACCGCTCACGCCGCGCCACACCCGCCTCGCGACACGCTGGCTGCTCGGGCGCCAAGTGGCGCTGCGCACCCTCGACGCCCTCCACCTCGCCTGCGCAGCCCAGGCCGGCGCGCACCTCGTCACGCTCGATCGCACGCTCGCGCGCGAGGCAGTGGCGCTCGGCATCGCGACGCACGACCTCGTGGCGTGAGACGTCAGCGCCGCGGGGCCTCCACCAAGCCACGCAACAAGCCGCCGAAGATGAACGCGTGGAAGGGCGTCACGCCCAGCCAGTAGGCGCGCCCAGCCAGGCCGCGCGGCC
>REEJ01000175.1 GCA_007695125.1 Trueperaceae bacterium
CCCGCGATGACCGCGACGAGGGCGATGCCGATGGCGAGGTCGGGCCAATTGCGTCGCAGCCAGTCCATGCCCCTATGCTAGCGCGTCCGTCACTGGCGTGGCGCTGTGCAGCCTGCCTGGTATCCGAGCTGGCACGCGTTGGACCAGGCGATCCGCGCGTCTTCATCGCGTCGCTGAGCGTAGAGCGACCAGCCGAGATGGTAGTGGCTCTCGGCGTCCTGGGCGTTCTGCTGCACGAGCAGGCGGTAGACGTTCTCGGCATCGGAGTAGCGCTCGGACGCGAGGTAGGCCGCGCCGAGGTTGACGCGCGCCTCGATCGAGTTCGGATCGAGCTGGACCGCGCGCTCGTAGAACAGTGCGGCCCCTTCGTAGTCGCCCTGCATGTAGCGCGCCAGGCCGGCCCAGAGCTGCGCCGAGGCGCTGCCGGGTCGCGCCTGGACCACCATCGACAGCGCGTCGCTGGCGCCGGCGTAATCGCCCTGGAGGTAGAGCGCGCGCCCGACCACGAAGCGGGCCTGCGCTTGAGCGTCGGCGTCGGACGGGCTGGCGCGATCGAGCACCCTGCGCGCCGAGGCGAGCGCTTCGCCGCTCATGCCGAGCTGGTCATATGCCCCAGCGAGCGCGAGCTCCGACTCGATACCGGTCTCCTGCAAACGCGCGGCCTCCTGGAGCGGCGCGAGGGCCGCCCGGGTCTGGCCGGAGGTGAGCAGGCTGACGCCGAGGTTGTAGCGCGCCTCCCATGAGGCGGGATCGACTTCGACGGCACGCTCGAACGAGGCCGCTGCCGCGCTCTCGCGACCGAGGCCGCGCTGCAACTCGCCGAGCGCGACGAGCGAACTCGCCTCGCCCTGGCGATCGCCCGCATCGACGGCCTTCCGAACGGCACGCTCGAGCGCCCGCAGCGCGAAGTCCACCTGGCCCTGATCGACGTAGACCTCGGCGATCAACACGCTGAAGCGGTAGTCGCCGGTGCGCGACTCCACCTCGGTGAGCTCGGCGAGCGCCGTCAGGCCCTCGCCGGCGGCGACGAGCGCCGCTCCGCGGTTGTAGGCGAGATCGGTGTCGTCGGGAGCGAGCACCAGCGCCTCGCCGAAGGCCTCGGCAGCGGCGCGATACTCCTCGCTGCGGACCAACTGCCCGGCCAGACCCACGTAGGCGTTGAGGCGGTCCTGCCGGGTGGCCTCGGGCTCGGCCGCGTCGAGGGCGGCCCTGAACGCGGTCGCTGCGTCGCCGGGACGCCGGAGCGTCGCGAGCGTGACGGCGCGGTTGTAGTGACCGTCGAAGCGGTCCGGGAACAGGCGGGTGACCTCGTTGAACGCGAACAGCGCGCCCTGGAAATCGCCGCGGGCGAACTCGACGAGACCGAGTCCGAAGTGCGCGTCGCCGAGGAGGTAATCGAGGGCGATCGCTTCGAGGTACGCATCCTTGGCGTCCTCGAGCTCGTCCGCCTCGAAGGCGGCGTTGCCGAGCCGCATCCACGCCTCGGCGTCCTCGGGCGTCTCCTGCACGGCCGCGCGCAGCTCGGCGACCGACGACTGGGCCGTCGCGACGGCGAGGAACGCCGCTGCGAGGGCGACCGCGAGCGCCAGCACGCTTCGCTTCACGATGTCCATTGTCATGCCTGCCTCCGAATCGCTGCGCGCCACACCGCGGGCGTGCCGTGCGTGACGATGCTTCGTGCTGGACACTGTACCCGAAACGCACGCTCGGCACCTGTGAAATGCCGCACCGGCCGGGTCGGCCATGCGAACGCGCTCAGGCACGCGCCTCGGCGGCCCCACGGTCGGGCCGCTCGGCGCCCTGCAGGGACAGTTGGCCGCAGGCGCCGCCGGCGTCGCGGCCGCGCGAGAAGCGCACGGAGCAGCGCACTCCGGCGCGTTCCAGCACGCGTGCGAAGGCGTCGGTGCGGGGTGTGCCGGTGGCGCTGAAGCCCGACCCGTCCCACGGGTTGAACGGGATCAGGTTCACGTGCACGACGAGCCCTTCGAGCAGCGCGGCGAGCGCCCTCGCCTGGCCCAGGTCGTCGTTGACGCCGGCGAGGAGGGTGTACTCGATCGTCACGCGGCGCCCGCCGGCGGCCTGCCACTCGTGCAGCGAGGCGACGATGTCGTCGATCGCGTGCGCGTGCGCCGTGGGGATGATCCGCCGGCGGGTGGCCTCGTCCGGCGCATGGAGGCTGACGGCCAGCACGAGCGGCAACCCCTCGCCGGCGAGGCGGCGGATGCGGTTCGGCAGCCCGACGGTCGAGAGCGTGATGCGCCTGGCGGACATGCCGAACGCGTCCGGGTCGATCATCGTCCGGATGGCGCCGATCGCGGCGTCGTAGTTCAGGAGCGCCTCGCCCATGCCCATGAGCACCACGTTGCGCAGCTCGGTCGGCGCGAAGCCCTCGTGCCATGCGACAGCGAGGAGTTGGCCGACGATCTCGCCGCGGCTGAGGTTACGACCGAAGCCCAGCGCGCCCGTCGCGCAGAAGGCGCAGCCGGCCGGACAGCCGACCATCGACGACACGCACACGGTCTTCCGGTCGCTGTACGGCATGTAGACGGCTTCGGTGCGCTTGCCGTCAGCCAGCGTGAACAGGTAGCGCACGCTCCCGTCGGCGCTCGGGAAGCGCTCGATGCGCTCGAACGGGTCGATGCGCCACTCGGTTGCGAGACGTTCGCGCCAGGCGGCGGGGAGATCGGTCATCGCGGACGTGTCGCGCGCCCCGCCCTGATAGAGCCAGCGCGACAACTGTCGCGCACGATAGCGATCCTGCCCGTCGGGGACGGGGAGGTCGGCGGGCGACAGGTCGAGTAGGCAGGGGCGGGCGTCCATGGCGCCCCAGGCTAGCGCATCCGCGGCCGTCACCCCTCGTCCGTGACGACGCCGTCGACGACCACGAGCGGCACGCGCTCGCGCAGCGCATCGAGCGATCCGCGCAGGCGGTCGAACACCTCGGCGTCGAGGTACGCCGCGGACGCGCGCACGAGGCCGAGGTAGTACCGGCCCAGCACGGCGCAGCCGTCGACACCCGCACGCGCACGCTCCTGGGGCGTCAACAGTCCGTCCGTGAGCGCCGCTTCGGACTCGAGCGTCGGGCAGCCGCCGGCCGCGACCACGGCGGTGAGGAGGGCGACCGTCTCCCCGGGGTTGTGCCAGAAGCCGAAGTTGAGCTCGTCTGTCAAGCGATCCACGTCGCGCAAGGCGGCGCGGTAGTCGCCCGATGCGGTCACCTCGCGCGCCAAGGCCTGACGCCGCAGGCGCCTGGCGGCGTAGGCCGGCAGCGACAGCGGCGCACCGGACGGCCGCAGGCGACCACCGATCAGCGCGCGCAGGCGGTAGGCGAGGATGTAGTCCTGGTACTCGCGCAGGTGCTCCACGCCCGCCAGCGTAGGCGTTCGCAGGGTGAGCGTCGCGAGCGCAGCACACCATGCGAGCGGCGCGGCGCCGAGCGGCGAGCGGCGGCGCGGCGCCGAGCGACGGCGCGACCGCTCGGCGCCGCGGTAGCATGGTGGCATCGTCCGTTTCGGCCACCCCGGCAGCGGGGTCGCTCGTGCTTCTGCGCCTTTCGAGTCGAGGAGGTTCTTCGAACATGCACACTCGTTCCGTGAAGACGGTCGGCATGGTCTTGGCCGGTGGGAAGGGCACGCGCCTGCACCCGCTGACGTGGCAACGCACCAAGCCGGCCGTGCCGTTCGGCAGCAAGTACCGCATCATCGACTTCGCGCTGAACAACATGATCAACAGCGGCATCTTCGGGATGTTCATCCTCACGCAGTACAAGGCGCAGTCGCTCACCGAACACATCCAGCGCAACTGGCGCTTCGGCACGTTCTTGTCGGATTACTACATCACCCTGGCGCCGGCGCAGATGTACCTCTACGAGGAGCTCGGCGCGGAGTGGTACCGGGGTACGGCCGACGCGATCTACCAGAACATCCACCTGATCGAGAACACCGGTGCCGATCTGGTGGCGATCTTCAGCGGCGATCACATCTACAAGATGGACATCTCGCACATGATCGAGCACCACCTCGAGAACGACTCCGACGTCACCATCGCCGCCTACCCCACGCCGCTGGCCGACGGCACGCGCTTCGGCGTGCTGCAGATCGACGAGCACTGGCGCATCACGGAGTTCCAGGAGAAGCCGGCGCACCCCAACCCGATCCCCGGACGCCCCGACACCTGCCTGGCGTCGATGGGCAACTACGTCTTCACCAAGTCCAAGCTGCTCGACATGCTGCGCGAGGACGCGCTCGTGCGCGAGTCCGAGCACGACTTCGGCAAGAACGTGCTGCCGATGGCGCTCGAGCAAGGCTACGCGCTGCACGCGTACGACTTCGCACGCAACCCGATCCCGGGCCAGGAGGGCCCGAACACGTACTGGCGCGACGTCGGGACGCTCGACTCGTTTCACGAGGCCAACATGGACCTCGTGGCGCTCGAGCCGGAGTTCGACCTGTTCAACGAGGCCTGGCCGCTGCGCACGTCCGCGGAGTACTCGCCACCGGCCAAGTTCGTGCACGACATGGATGATCGGCGCGGTCAGGCGCTCAACTCCGTCGTCGCCGGCGGCGTCATCATCTCCGGCAGCACCGTGCGCGAGTCGGTCCTGTTCCGGCGCGTGCACGTCCACTCGTACGCCAGCGTGGAGCGCTCGGTGATCTGCGACAACGTCGAGATCGGCCGCCATTGCGTGATCCGCAACGCGATCATCGACAAGAACGTGACGGTGCCACCGGGCACCACGATCGGCGTCGATCCCGAGCAGGACCGCGCTCGCGGCTTCACCGTGGCACCGAGCGGTGTGACGGCCGTGCCCAAGGGGTACCGTTTCGAATGAGCGCAGGGGCGCGGCGTGCCCCCGACAACCGTCCCGCTGCTTACAGGCGGCTCATCGACCCGGGTGCTACGCTCAGCCATAGAGAGGCCGTAGCGACGGGCATGCGCCCCACGCGCGCCGGCCACCCCGACCGCCGCGTCGCCGACGGCCGCGCACGGCGTACCTGGAGGCCGCGTGAGACGTTCATTCAACCCCTGGCTGATCGTGATGCTCATCATCCTGGGCATCTTCGTGTTCAACCAATTCAGCAGCCCCGGTGCGCCGCGGGAGATCAACTTCTCGACCTTCACGCAACTGGTGGACGAGGGCAGGGTCTCGCGCGTCACGATCGAGCGCAACAACGGCGTCATCGACGGCGAACTGCGCAGCGAGTCGCAGGTGCTGATCGACGGCGAGCCGCAGACCGTACGGAACTTCCGCGTGACCACGATCGTCAGCGACTCGCTCTTGCTGCGGCTCGAGGAGAACGTCGGCGAGGTGACGATCCGCAACCCGCCGCAATGGATCGGCCTGCTCATCTCCTTCCTGCCGTTCATCTTGCTGATCGCGATCTTCTGGTTCTTCTTCATGCGCGCGCAGGGCGGGCCGAACCAGGTGATGCAGTTCGGGCAGTCGAAGGCCAAGACGTACGGCCGCGAGAACAAGGTCGACACCACCTTCACCGACGTCGCCGGCCACGCCGAGGCCAAGCAGGAGCTGCGCGAGGTCGTCGACTTCCTGAAGCACCCGCAGAAGTACCTGCGCATCGGCGCCGAGATCCCCAAGGGCCTGCTGCTCGTCGGCCCGCCCGGCACGGGCAAGACGCTGCTGGCGCGCGCCGTCGCCGGCGAGGCAGGCGTGCCGTTCCTGACGGTGTCGGCCTCGGAGTTCATGGAGATGTTCGTCGGCGTCGGCGCCAGCCGCGTGCGCAACCTGTTCGAGGAGGCGCGCAAGGCCAGCCCGGCCATCATCTTCATCGACGAGCTCGATTCGATCGGACGCCGGCGCGGTGCCGGCATCGGCGGCGGTCACGACGAGCGCGAGCAGACGCTCAACCAGATCCTCTCCGAGATGGACGGCTTCGAGAAGGACACGTCGGTGATCATCATCGCCGCCACCAACCGGCCCGACATCCTCGACCCGGCGCTGATGCGCCCCGGTCGCTTCGACCGCCAGGTCACCATCGGCCTGCCGACGCTGCGCGAGCGCGAGGAGATCCTCAAGGTGCACGTGCGCAACAAGCCGGTGGACGACGAGGTCGACCTGCACCGGTTGGCGGAGTCCACGCCGATGTTCTCGGGCGCGGACCTCGAGAATCTGACGAACGAGGCGGCCCTCATCGCCGCGCGCACGAGCAAGCACGTGATCAGTTGGACCGACTTCAACGACGCGCTCGATCGCATCACGCTCGGCTTGCGTCGCGGCAGCCTGGTGCCGACCGAGGAGGAGCGCAAGCTGCTCGCGTATCACGAAGCGGGGCACGCGGTCGCGTACGCCGCGCAACCCGAACTCGGCGAGATCCGCAAGGTCACGATCAGCCCCCGCGGCGGCGCCGGTGGCTTCATGGCACCCCTCTCGAAGGAAGAGATGTTCTTCAGCGAGGGCCGCTTCCGCTCGCAGTTGGTGGTGGCCTTCGGCGGACGCGTCTCGGAGAAGCGCGTCACCGGCACCATCTCGTCAGGGGCGAGCAACGACCTCAAGCAGGCCACCGAGATGGCCAAGCAGATGGTGCTCGACATGGGCATGGGCGGTGACGAGT
>REEJ01000321.1 GCA_007695125.1 Trueperaceae bacterium
GCCGCGGTTCGGGTCCTCAGCGGATGCCCTGCTCGCGCAGCACCTCGTCGATGTCTGCCTGGGCGCGCTCGAGCACCTCGTCGAGCGTCAGTTCGCCGACGAAGGCCTGGGTCAGGCGGTCGCGGATGCTGTCGAAGACGACGAAGTTGAAGGGGTAGGCCTGCATCGCGTACGCGGTCGGATCGAGCCGTGGGACCTCGGAGGCGAACACGGAGAGCGCGTCGCGCGCCGCGTCGACGTCGGTCTGGAAGTCGATGCCGCTCTCGGCCAGCCCGAGGTGTCCGGGGATGAAGAGCGTGCGGCCGTAGAACTCCGCCATCACGTCTTCTTGCGTCAGGAACTCCATCACGCGGGCGACTTCGGCCGGGTGGTCGGTGTTGGCCACGCCGACGACGCCGGCGCCGCCGGGCATGCCGGTGCACGCCATCGGGCCACAGGGGTTGGGGATGACTTCCCAGTCGAAGGCGTCGCCGATCAGGTTGGCGAACTGCCCGACCTGCCAGCTGCCCGACATGTAGAGCACGACCTGGGCGTTGATGAAGAACTCGTTGCCGGCCACGTAGGTGCCGGCGGAGCCGATCCAGGTGTCGGGGTGCATGGTGCCGTCGGCGTGCCAGTCGATCATGAGCTGCATCATCGTGCGCATGCCCTCGTCGTCGATCGTGGCATGCCCGTCTTCACCGAAGAAGCTCGCGCCCTGGCTGATCGCCGGGCCGGCCAACCGGTGGCCGGTGCGGTCCATGACCATCGCAAAGGGCGTGCCGGTGGCGTCGGCGACGGCGCGGGTCACCTCGGCCCACTCCTGCCAGGTGGTGTCGCCCGTCGGCACCGCGATGCCGGCCTGGTCGAAGAGCGTGCGGTTGATGTACGGGCCGGTCACCGTCAGCTGCGTCATGAAGCCGGGGATCGCCTGGGAGCCGGCGGGCCGCATCCAGTCGAGGAACGGTCCGAAGTTGGTCTCCCAGTAGTCGGGGTTCGACAGGTGGGGGCTCATGTCGAGCCAGTACTCCGACAGGCCGCCGAGGTTCGTGACGCGCACCATGTCGGCCGCGTCGCCGGAGGCGAGCTGCAGCGGCAGCGACTGCAGGATGCCGCTCGAGTACGGCACGGTGTCCATCACGATGCGGACGTCGGGGTTCGCGGCCTCGAAGCGGTCGAGGAGCTCGCGCATCACCTGGCCCTCGTTGCCGTCGTCGTACCAGGTCATGCGCAGTTCGACCTGCGAGAACGCGGCGCCGAGGAGCAGCGCAGCGGTGAACAGGGCGGCGAGGCTGAAGCGTGGGGACATCGGGACCTCCTGTGGTCGGTGTGTGCGAAGGGGCGACCCTGATGGGAACGCTCCTTCGGCACGGGGACTCCGTGTGGCGTGAGCCTACGGACGCGCTATGGGTGGTGTGCCTCACGCTCCCTTCGGGTGGTCGCGTCGGTGCACGCCTTGCGGATGGACGTGGCTGAGTATACGGTGGACGGCACGATGTCGTCAAAGCGCCGCGGCGCCGCGAACCATGTCAGGGACGTGTCAGCTTCGTCGACGTCCGGTTGCTCCGTGGGCGCGTGAGCGCGGGCCCGGGCGCGCCCCTGCGACCGAGTGATGACGGTGCCCTGATCGGCGCCGGCGCCGCCCCGCTCGCGTTCACAGGAACGCGCCTGCAGGCGCGGGTCGACGCCGCGGGCATCGGCGAGGTGCTCGTGTGGGGCAGTGGTCGCGCCGCCGCCGTGCGCTTCGAGCCGGTGCTCGAGTCGAGCTCGCTGGAGGTGACCCCGAACCGCTGGCACGCCGCCTGGCCCGGTGGTGCGTTGACGGTCGACGCCTCGCTCACGCGGCCGGCGATCGTGCTGCGAGGCCACGGGGCGCTGCCGACGCTGCGTCTGACGCGCCCGAAGCGCATCCCACCCGGCTTCGACACGGCGCCGACGCGAGCAGCGCTGGCCGACGGCCACCACGTCTCGAGCGACTGGACCCACACCCTGCTGCGTGCCCATGACGGCGTGGTCGGCACGGACGGACGCGTGTCGTTCGGCCCGAGCGGCGTCGTCGTGCTCGCCGCCGGCGCCGATGCCGACGAGGCGTCCGCGGCGGCGGCCTGGGCGCTGGCCGACCCCGACGCGGTCCGCACCGAGCTGTGCGCCCACCACGACCGCCTCCGGGCGATGCTGTGGGTCGCCGACGCCGAGCTGCAGAGCCTGGCGCTGCATGGGCTGCACGCCGCGTTCAGCGCACGCAAGACGCTGGCCGACGGCCGCTTCGCCGGCTTCGCGGCCGGCGTCGGGTACGCGATGCCACCGCGGACGTACTACCGCGACGCCTACTGGACGCTGCAGGCGCTCCTCCCGCTGGCGCCGGAGCTGGCCCTCGAGCAGCTGCTCGTGCTCGCGCGCGGCGTGCACGCCGACGGCGAGGCGCCGAGCGGCGTCGTCATCGCCTCGAGCGCCGGCGAGCGGAGTTGGCGTGCGCTGCGAGCCGCCGATGCTGACCTGGCGCGCGACCATCCGCGGGAGGGCGAGTGGTGGGCGGACCACGCCGACTCGCCGCTGTTCTTCGTCCTGCTGGTGTGCGAGGTGGCAGCGTGGTGCGCCGCGGACGACCTGCTGGAGCGCGACGTCGACGGGGTCACCCTGGGCGCGCGCGTGGCCGCCATCCTGGAGCGCGTGCACGCCGGCGTCGATGCGTGGGGCTTGGCGTCGAAGCCGCACAGCGACCGCGACTGGGCCGACAACGTCTTCCGGGGTGGCGCGATCACCTACCTGCAGGGGCTCTACCACGGCGCGCTCGAGCGCACGGCGGCCCTGGTGGCGCCGCGCGACCCCGCACGCGCCGAGCGCTACCGGCAGCGCGCCGCCGCCCTGCGCGCGGGCGCGCGCGAGCGCCTGTGGCGTTCGGACCTGGGCCACTTCGTCGCGTTCCGCGAGCCGTCGGGACGCGCCGAGTCGCACCTCGCCATCGAGACGCTGACCGCGCTGCGCTACGGTCTGGCCGACGACGCGCAGGCCGCGAGCGTCCTGGCGGCGCTGCGCGCGCGCCTCGAGACGCGCCACAACCGTGGGCAACCGTTCGGCGACTGGGGCGTCATGTGCGCCTTTCCGCCGTACGCCGGCTGGGTCCGGCTCCGCGGCAAGAGCCGCTTCGCGTACCGCTACCACAACGGTGCCGATTGGCCCTACTGGGACGGCGTCTACGCCGAAGCGCGGCTGCGCCGCCGCCTGCCCGGGTGGCGCTACCCGTTGACGCGCTGGTGGGCGGTCGGTCTCGAGCAGGGCCGTGCGACGCCGGTGGAGTACGCCTCGCCGCCCTTCGCCCCGGGGTCGCCCTCGAACGCCTGGAGCGCGATGCCCGTTGCCGCGATGCTCCTCGGCGGTTTCGGCTTCACGCCGAACGGCTTCGTTCGCGCCCCCCCGTGGGGCGACAGCGGATCGACACGACCCCTCCCCGGCGGCGGTACGCAACGCGTCCGCGTGACCGGCGAGCGGCTGGAGGTGGAGCTCGATGGCCGACCCGTGGCGTGAGCAGGGAGCGATGCGGTTCGAGGGCCGAGACGGTCCCAGACTGTCGTTCGCGGCGTGTGAGGGCCCCGGGCGCGCGGAGCTGACGCTGCTCGAGGACGACGTGGTGCGGCTGCGCTGGTTCCCCACCGGCGCGCCGCGCATGACGCGCACGTGGGCCGTGGTCGGTCGGGCGGGCGATGTCGGTCCCGAGGGGCGCGAGCGCGCCGATCTCGGTGTGTTCGCGTGCCCCGAGCCCGCCGTCGAGGTGAGTGCCGAGCGCGTGGTGCTGACCGGCCGCGGCGTGCGCGTCGAGGTGACGTTGGCGCCGTTCGCCCTGCGCTGCCTGCTGCCGGACGGCACGGTGGTGCTCGAGGATCACCCCGACCTTGCGTACCGACATGCGCGTGGTGGCGGTCGCGGTGTGCGCCACACCCTCAGGCGCGATCCCGGCGAGGTGTTCCTCGGCCTCGGCGAGGCCAGCGGGGGCATCGATCGCCACCATCGTCGCCACCGCCTGCGCCCGAGCGACGCGCTCGGTTACGACGCCGAGCGAAGCGATCCGCTCTACAAGCACCTGCCGATCGTCCTCTCGCTCACACCCGGTGGGCACGCGGCCGGCCTGCTCTACGACACCGCTGCGGAGACCGTCGTCGACCTCGGCTGCGAGATCGACCACTACGTCGGACCGTTCCGCTACACCGAGGTCCGCGCGTTCGAGCTCGACCTGTACGTGCTGCTGGGCCCCGCGCTGAGCGACGTGGTGCGGCGCGTCCAGGACCTCACCGGCTACGCGCCGCTGGCGCCGCGCTGGTCGCTCGGCTACCTCGGTTCGACCATGCGCTACACCGACGCCGAGGACCCGCGCAGCGAGTTGGCCGGATTCGTCGAGGAGGTGCGCCGGCACGACATCGGCTGCAGCGGCTTCCACTTGTCGAGCGGCTACTCGATGGGCGACGACGGGCTCCGCTACGTGTTCGAGTGGAACCGTCGCAGGGTGCCAGAGCCGGCCGCGATGCTCGAGCCGCTCCGCGCGGCGGGCATCCGCACCCTCGCCAACGTCAAGCCCGCGCTGCTGACGAGCCATCCCGACTACGCCGACCTCGCCGCGCGCGGCGCCTTCGTGCGTCAGGCCGAGTCCGACGGCGACGCCCCGTACCGAGGCCGCTTCTGGGGCGGTCAGGGGAGTTACCTCGACTTCAGCGGCCCGGCCGCGTACGACTGGTGGCGCGCCCGGCTGCGCGAACGCATCCTCGAGGTCGGCGTCGACGCCAGTTGGAACGACAACAACGAGTTCCAGATCGGCGACGACGCGGCGCGCTGCGCCGCCGGCGAGGCCGGCGACCTGCGCCCGGTCCTGACGCTGCTGATGAACCATGCCAGCCGCGCGGCGCAGCGCGACGTCCGGCCCGACGCGCGCGACTACCAGGTCACCCGCTCGGGTGGTCTCGGCACCCAACGCTACGCGCAGACCTGGTCGGGGGACAACGTCACCAACTGGCACACGCTCGCCTACAACCTGCCCATGGGCCTGTCGATGTCGCTGTGCGGTTGGGCGAACCACGGGCACGACGTCGGCGGCTTCGCCGGACCGCCGCCGGACGCCGAGCTGTTGGTGCGCTGGATCGAGCAGGGCGTGACGATGCCGCGCTTCACGATCCACTCGTGGAACGACGACGGCAGCGCCACCGAGCCGTGGTCGCACCCGGAGGTCGTGCCGTTGGTGCGGCGCCTGATGCGGCTGCGAACCGCCCTGGTGCCGTACCTGGCGACGCTGCAGCACGCCGCCTGTGCGCGTGGCGAGCCGATCACGCGGCCGCTCGTGTACGCCTTCCAGGACTGGCGCCCAGGCTGGCGCGAGAGCTTCGTGCACATGCTCGGGCCGGCGCTGCTGGTGGCGCCGGTGCTGGAGCCGGGCGCGCGCACGCGTCGGGCGCTGCTGCCGCCGGGTGCGTGGCTCGAGCTCGGTACCGGGACGGTGTGGCCGGGCGAGACGTGGGCGGAGCTCGAAGCGCCCTTGGGTCGGCCGGCGTTGCTCTTGCGCGAGGGCCACGCGCTGCCGCTGGCCGACGCCACCGCCGTGGACGATCCCCGCCCGGCCTGGCTCGCCGGTGGCGCCGGCGTGGCAGCGCCGGCGATCGCGTGGCTGACCCATCCGACCTCGGCCGGCGAGGTGCGCGGCGAGTTGATCTGGGACGACGGGGTGGGTCGCGCGTTCGAGCGCGGTCAGGTCGATCGCTTCGAGCTCGAGGGAACGCTCGGGCGCGCCGACGTCACGGTCTCGCTGCGGGTCTCGGCCGCCTCGGGCTGCGGTGTGAGCGCGCACCGGGTGCTGGTGCCCGGTGGCACGGAGCGCCTTCCGTGGTTCGGAACGGGCTGGGCGAGCGTAGCGCCGCGGACCGTGAACGGCTGAGCCAGCGGCGCCGGACGCGGGGGATCGCGCCGCCAGCCCGGCGAGCGCGTCAGCCCGCGAACACGAGCGCGGCCACGAACAGGACCGCCACCGCCAGGACCGCTGCGATGGTCGCGCCAGCCACCGACACGGCCGCGTTGGCGAGCCGGCTGCGGCGCGCCAGCAGGTACGCGACGCCGAAGCCGGCGGCCGCGACCAACAGACCGCTGGCGCCGGCGATCAGCGCCGCGATCATCGCGAGCCACCCCAGGAAGAAGGCCCGCGCGTCGAACCAGGGGCCGCGAGCCGCCGCGGGCGTGGGCAGCGCCGTCGCGGTCGTGTCGCCGGCCGCTCCGGAGGGGGCACCGCCCGCCGGCACGTCGATGCCATCGGCGCCGAGATCGGGTACCACGCTCGGCCGCGCGCGAGCGCCTGCACCTGCGCCCGCGTTCGCGTGCGGCGGGGCTGCTGGTGCGGGGTCGGGCGGCGGCTCGCGCCCCTCGTCGAGCGCGCGCCGTCGCGCCCCGGCGAGCCGGGCCTGTTCCAGGGAGTCGTCGCTGCGCATGGTTCCCTCCGCCGCCACCCTAGCC
>REEJ01000322.1 GCA_007695125.1 Trueperaceae bacterium
TCCTGGTGGGGTTGGCCGCACCATCATCAGGAACATCGGTGCCAGGACCACCACGAGGTAGAGCAGGATCCAGAATCCGCCGGCCAGGAACCGGTGCATCGAGTGACCTCCACGATGACAGTGAAGCGCGGCTGCGCGCCATCGTACGTCGCCACCGTCCGCGAAGGGGCAGCCGTTGCAGCTCGATGGCGGTGAAGGGTGTCCCCGAACAGCGTGCGCAACCACGCGAGCGCTGGGTCTGGTGCGTGCGGCTTCGAGGACGGCGGGGTCGCCATGAGATTCGACTGATACCCAACTGATGCCACGCCGCTAGGGTGCCGCCATGCGCGTCTCCATCGCCGGGGCGCCGCCTGGAGGTGCACCGTGTCCACAGCGTCCGTCGCTCGATGCCGCCCGTTCGCCGCAGTCGTTGCGCTCGTCGCCACGGCCGTCGTCCTCGCAGCCTGCGGAGGGCCCGCTGCTCCTAGCGACCCGGGCCCGGGTCCGGGTGGCGGCGGACCGCCACCCGAGGACCCCATCGCAGCCACGCTCGAAACGCTCGGCGTCGACACGGCGGCATCACCACGCAAGGCGCCCGACGGCAGCACGCTCGGGGACGACGACGCGCCTCTCGGGGCGTCCGCCTCGCTCGGTGCCCCCACGCCTTTCTCAGCCGAGAGCGGTGCGCACCCGCACATGGAGCTCGTCATCGCGAACCCGGAGTACTTCGGGAGCACGCCGGAGGGTACGAGTTTCGAGGTGCGCAAGATCGTGAACGCTGCGGTCACGCCGACCGGTGACATCGAGCCCGGCTCGGAGGAGGTCCTCGCCGACCTCAGCGACGGGAACGACTGGGCGCTGCCCGACGGCACCCACACGAACCAGTTCCAGACGCGCCGCGCCGTGGCCGCGGGCGACCTGGACGGCGACGGCTTCGACGAGATCGCGGCGATCTTCGTCGACCCCTCGGACGACGTGCTGAAGCTGCGCGTGTTCGACGACGCCGAGGCCGGCTTCACGGCGCGCACCTCGTCGCTGGGAGCCGGTGCCAGCATCCGCGGCCTGGCCCTCATCGCCTACGACGCGAACGGTGACGGGCGCGATGGCCTCACCGCGGCGATCTCATACCAGGATCGCGTCGAGTTGATCGTCCTGACTGGGAGCGTGAGCGGCGCGTTCACGATCGACGCCGACACGATCACGACGCTCGAACCCCAGATCGAGGGCTCGATCCTCTACGTCCGCATGGACGCCGGCCAGCTCGACTACGACCAGGGGCTCGAGTTGGGCGTGGTCGTGAACGAGGCGACGGGCTCGTCGAGCGGCGCCACGGGCCTCGCGACCTACTACCTGTTCGACGACGCCAACGCTGGCCGGGCGCTGATGCGCTCGGGATTGGTGCAGGCGAACGTCGGCGGCATCGTGACGGCGGCCGCGGCCGACATCAAGCTCGCCGACGTCGACGGGGACGGCCTGGACGAGGTGATCTTGGCCGGCGCCACGAACCTCGCCACGTCGTGCGGAGACCCCTTCGCCGCCCTCATGATCGCGCTCGACGACGCCCCGCGCGAGTTCGCGCAGCTCGGCGCCACGGTCGAGAGCCTCTTGTACCAGAACTGCCCCAATTACGCCGCCTGGAAGCGCTTGTTCGTGTTCCTGACCACGCCGGATCTCGACGGCGACGGCGTACACGAGATCGTGGCGAACCACGTGGTCTTCGACAACTTCGTCGACGCCGCCCCGTTCACGCGGCTCGAGGACGTCGAGATCCCGCGTTCGGCCTTCTTCGCCAACCAGGACGACGGCCAGTACATGAGCCTCGCGACCATGGACATGATCGCCGCGGACGTGACCGGCGACGGCCGCCAGAACGTGCTGCTCTACCACCAGAACCGCGGCACGATGCCCGTCTGGGGTATCTCGGCGGTGTCGTCGATCGGCGCCGCCGGCAACGGCTGGGCGCAGCTCAGCGAGGTCGCCATGCCGGGCACCTTGAACCCCGGGGGGACCGCGCGTCCCATCGTGGTGCCCGCTGACGTCGACCTCGACGGCCCGGTCCTGAAGTACGGCGCCGGCAGCCACGAGCTGATCTTCACCGAGCCTCTGATCATCGCGGCGATGGCCACGCCACCCTGCCAAGAGGGCATCGAGCAGAACCACTTCTACTGCGTCACGCGCTTCGGCCAGGGCACCAGCACCGGCACCGACGCGTCGCTGACCGTGTCGATCACGGCGGGCGTGACCACCGGCATCGACGCGACCGTCAACGTGCCCTTCGTCGGCGACGTCGGCGTCCAGATGCGCAACACGGTGACCGCCAAGGCGAGCACATGGGCCGGCGCGGCGTACACGGTGCGGAAGACGATCGTGTACACCGCGGGCTCGCTCGAGGACGCGGTCGTGTTCACGTCGATCCCGTACGACGTGTACCGCTACGACATCGTCTCGCACCCCGACCCGGAGCTCGTCGGCATGCAGGTGGTCGTCCGCGTACCGCGCGAGCCCGTGACGATGATCGCCGAGCGCACCTTCTTCAACGATGCGCTCCCCAGCGACGCGACGCCGATCGGCAGCAACGTGTTCGACCACACCCCCGGCGACCTGAGCAGCTACCCCAGCGTGAGCCGCAAGAACCAGTTGCGCAGCCAGCACGGCGGCATTGAGTTCGGCCCCTCGGGCGTGGGCCAGGGCGGCGGCGACACCGAGCTCGAGATCGCCGTCTCGACCGAGATCAGCGCCGGCGGCTCGCTCGCCATCGAGTACGAGAAGACCGTCGAGGCCACGGGGGGCGGGGCGATCGCCGGCTACAGCGTCGGTTACGGCGCTGAGGCCGCCTTGACGATCACCAGCGGCTCGCAGACGACGTACACCGGCGTGGTCGGTAGCATCTCCGCGGCGGACTTCGCCGAGCACGCCTATTCCTGGGGGATCTTCACCTACGTCCAGGGCGTGGGCGGCCAGCAGATCGAGGTCATCAACTTCTGGGTCGAGTAGCGCCGTGAGACCGGTGTCGAGGGCCAGGGGCCGCAGCCAGCGACGGCCCGCCCTTCGCCACGGCACCCCGCCCGCGGATGCGAGGGATGAGGCCGCGTATCATGCCGAATGGACGACACGCTGGTCCTACTCGGCGTGCCGCGAAGGGTCGGCGCGGGCGAGCCGGCCTTCCTCACGCCCGGTTTGGCGACACAGGTGGCCGCCGTCCTCGCGTTGCGAGGCGATTGGGTCGCGCGCGACGAGCTCGTAGCGCTCCTGTGGCCCGACGCCGACACGCGCCGGGGCCGCCACAACCTGAGCCAGTTGCTCCACACACTCAAACGCAGCGCTTGGGGCCACGACGTCGAGGCCAGCACGGCAGGCGTGCGTTGGTCCATCGCCAGCGACGTCGCGGCGTTCCGAACCACAATCGCGAACGGCGATTGGGAGCGCGCGGCCGCGTACGACGCCGGGTCGCTGCTCGAGGGGACGTCCGAGGGCGTGTCGGAATCGTTCGACGCCTGGTTGCGGGCCGAACGTGCCGACCTGCGCACTTCCTGGCACGAAGCGCTGCTGGGCTACGCGACGACGTTGACGATCGCCGAGCGCTGGTCCGACGCAGCGCGCGTGTTGCGGCGCGTGCTGGCGAACGACGACTTGCTCGAGGGGGCCGTCCAGGGCCTGATTCGCGCCGAGGCGCGCGCCGGCCGTCGTGACGCCGCGCTGCAGGCGTTCGAGGCCTTCCGCTGCCGGCTCGCCGACGACCTGGCACTCGAACCGCTCGAGGCCACCACCGCGCTCGCGACGGCGGTGCGCCGCGGCGACCTCGACCCCGCCACGGGAGACCCAAGCGCCAGCGCGCCCGCCGATCCTTCGTCCGGGCCGGCGCCTCGTACCGAGGGCCACGACGAGACCGGTGCCGCCGACGCCGTGGGGGCCGACGTGAGGCCGGGGACGGTGGCCAACCTCGGAGCGGACACGACGCCGTTCGTCGGCCGCTCGCTCGAGCTGGCCGAACTGCACGCACTCGTCCGGCGCGGCACCCACCGGCTCGTCACGCTCGTCGGCGTCGGCGGTACGGGGAAGTCGCGCCTCGCTCGGCAACTGGCCCGTGAACGATCGGGCCATTTCGAGGACGGCGCGACGTGGGTGACGCTCGCGACCACGACCGACGGCGCCACCGCGACGGCGATCGCCCGAGCGCTCGGGCTGCGCAGCGGGGGGCGACCGGACGCGCTCGTCGCCGCTCTGGAGTCCTCCGAGCGCCTGCTGGTGCTCGACGAGGTCGAGCACCTCGACGACGCTCCGGCGCTGGTGGCCGACCTGCTCGAGGGTTGCCCTCGGCTCCAGCTGCTGGTCACGTCGAGAACGGCGCTCGACGTTCCGGGCGAAGCTGCGTTCTCGCTCGCCGGCCTGTCGGTGCCGCCCGACGACGCGGCCGTACAGGCCGAGGCGTACGACGCGGTCGCCATGCTGGTGCGGGCTGCGCAGCGGGTGCGTGGCGACTTCCACCCGAGCGGCTCCGAGCGCGCCGCGATCGCAGCGCTCACGCGCGTGCTGGCGGGGCACCCCTTGGCGATCGAGTTGGCCGCCGGCTGGATGCGTTCGCTCGAGCCGAGCGAGGTGCTCGCCGAGGTGCGTCGCGACCTCGACGCCCTGCGGGCCGGCGACGCGGACGAGGCAGGCAGGTCAGAGCGCCACGCCAGCGTACGCGCCGTGTTCGAGAGCTCGTGGACCCTCCTGGGACCAGCGGAGCGCGAGGCGCTGCGGCGTCTGGCCGTGTTCCGCGGCGGTGTCACGCGCGAGACAGCTGCTGCCGTCGCCAACGTGCCGATCAACGCGTTGCTGACGCTCACGAACCGCTCGCTGCTACAGCGTGAACAGGGCGCTCGTTTCGTGGCGCCGACCGTGATCCAGCACTTCGCTGCCGACAAGCTCGCCGAGGATCCCGCGCTCGAGTCGACGTTGACGCAGCGGCACGAGGACTGGTTGGTCGAGTTCGCCCGCTCGCAAGACGCAGCCCTCGACACAGCCGAGCAGCCCGCTGCCCTCGAGCGACTCGAGGCAGAGCATGCGAACCTGGCGCGAGCCCTCGAGACGTCCGTGACGGCGGGCCGCGCCCACACCGCCCGTGGTATCGCGGTCGCCTTGGGCCGGTACTGGCGCTGGAGCGGGCGCATCCGTGAAGGTCTCGCTTGGTACACGCGGTGCGATGGCCTGCCTGACGCCGCGTCGGCGAGCGCGGAGCGGGTCCGCTCCGACCTCGCGCGCGGCCTGCTCCACGCGCAAGTCGGCGAGTACGAAGCAGCCGGCGCCGCTTTCGACCGCGCGCTCCAGGACGCGCTGCGACTCGAAGATCCGCGGCTCGTGGCGGCGGCGCGCTGCGACCAGGCGATCGTGGCCTGGCGTCGCGGGAGCCTCGAGCTCGCCCGGTCGCTCTTCGAGGACGCCGTCGCGACCTACCGGGTGCTCGGCGCCGACGCTCGGCTCGCCGGCACGCTCGGGAACCTGGGCACGGTCGCCCGAGACGCCGGCGACCTCGCGGCCGCCCACGCGCACTACGACGAGGCACTGACGCTCGCAGAACGGATCGGACACGTGTGGGAGGTCGCCAACGTGCGCAACAACAAGGCCATCGCGTTCGCGTACGGCGGCGATCTCGAGGGGGCGGGCAACGAGTTCGCTCGCACCCTCGCTGCCCAACGCTCGATCGGCAATCGTCCCGGCATCGCCCGCTCGCTCACCAACCTCGGCAACGTGCACCTCGAAACGGGCGACGAGGCACGTGCCCGGGAGCTCTACCTCGAGGCGCTCGAGCTCGATCGCGAACTGGGCGACCGCGAGGGCGAAGCACACCTGGAGGTGAACCTCGGCGTGCTCGCGCAGCGCTCGGACGCCTTCGACGAGGCCGCGCAGCGCTACGGACGCGCGTTGCGCATCAGGCACGCGCTCGGCATGCGGGCGCTCGTGCCACAGAGCATGAGCTGCTTCCTCGACCTGGCGGTGGCACGAGGCGACGTCGATCGAGCCCTCGTGTTGGCGGGTGCGGTGCGGTCGCTCTGTGAGGCGGTCGGCGTGCCGTTGACCCCGCCCCAGCAGGCGACCTACGACGCGGCGCTCGCCGCGGCACGGTCGTCGGCGACGACGACCGAGGCGACCGATCTCGAGCGACGCGGCGCGAACCTCGGTGAGCGTGAGGCGGTGTCGTTCGCGCTCGGTGAGCGCGCCACCGCCTGACGTGGACGCGTCCCCTTCAGCCGCTTCGCGAACAACGCCCGCAGTTCTGCTGTGCACCACTGCAAGGGCGTTTCGGCGCTAGCCGAAACGCCCCGTGATGTAGTCGTTCGTCCGCTGCTCCCGCGGGTTGGTGAACATGGTGTTGGTGTCGCTCACCTCGATCAGGTTGCCCTCGTAGA
>REEJ01000325.1 GCA_007695125.1 Trueperaceae bacterium
GACGACGTGCTGGCGGTCGCCTCGGGCGAGATGGCCCTGCTCTTCTCGGCGCTCACCATCATCGGCGGGATGACCTACTCACGACCCACCCTGAACACGTTCTGGACGTGGGACGCGAAGCTGACGCTCACGGCGCTGATGGTGGCGCTGCTCGTGGGTTACTTCATCGTGCGCGCGCTCATCGACGATCCGGTGCGGCGCGGGCGCGTGTCGGCGGTGGTGGCGATCATCGTCGCCGCCAGCCTGCCGTTCAACTACCTGGCCGCCGAGTGGTTCCGGACGCTGCACCCGTCGCGAGCGATCGCGCTCGACGGCAGCGGCGTCACCATGGCGCCAGAGATGCTGTTCACGCTGCTCTTCAACACCGTGGTGGCCGGGCTGGTGTACGCCTGGTTCATGGTGGATCGCGCCCGACTCGGGCGCATCGAAGCGCAGCTCGAGGCGGAGCGGGCGGAGCGCGAGCTCGCGTCGGTGCCGTCGGGAGGTGTGGTCCGTGTTTGAAGGTTGGAGTCATTGGGTCTGGGTGACCATCGCCTGGTCGCAGGTCGTGCTCGCCTACGCCGGCTACCTGGCGTACCTGGGCTGGCGCAAGCGTCGTCTGCTCGCCGACGCCGACGCCGTCCGCATCATCACCGCCGACGCGGCCAAGGGCGAGGCATGAAGCGTCGCGTCGCGCGCCGCCTCGGAATCGCGCCCCGACGCGTCGTGTACGCCCTGCTCGGGATCGGCGTGCTGGGCGTCGCCGGCTTCATGATCAGCCAGGCGCTCAACACCGCGCTGGTGTACTTCATCCTGCCCAACGAGTACGCGCAGCAACCTGACCAGTTTGAAAACCGGCGTATCCGCCTCGGTGGCCTGGTGGCCCCCGAGAGCGTGGCCTTCAACGACCAGGACTTGCAGCTCACCTTCCTCGTCACCGATGGCATCCAGAGCTACCGCGTCGAGCACGTCGGCGCGCCGCCCGAGCTGTTTCGCGAGAACGCCGGCGTCGTGATCGAGGGGAGCTTCGATGCTGACGTGTTCGTGTCCGACAACCTGCTGATCAAGCACTCCGAGGTGTACGAGGCGCCGGAAGACGGCCACATCGACATCGAAGAGTTGCGCAGGTCGCTGCAGTGACGGGGGCCCGCGGCATCCCATGTTGAGTCTCGGTGTCCTCGGTTCGGCCGCGCTGACGCTGGCGCTGGCCCTCTCGGTCTACGCTGCCGTCGCCGGCGTGCTCGGCGCCGTGCGGCGCGACGCTCGGCTCCAGACCAGCGCCCGGCTCACCGCCATCGCGGTGTTCCTGGCCGCCACCACCGCGATCGTGGTGATGCAGGCGGCGCTGCTGACCGACGACTTCACGGTCAAGTACGTCGCCGAGCACTCGCGCATCGAGTCGCCCGTCTGGGTCAAGGTCGTGACGCTGTGGGCGGCGCTCGAGGGTTCGGTGCTGCTGTGGGCCTGGCTCCTGACCGCCTACACGGCCGTGCTGGCCCTCACGGCCCCCAACACGATCCTGCGCCCGTGGGCGCTGGTCGTGATGAACGTCGTGGCGATCTTCTTCCTGTCGGTGGTCACCTTCGCGGCAAACCCGTTCATCGTCCTGGCCAGTCCACCGCTCGACGGCCCCGGCGCCAACCCGCTGCTGCAGAACCACTGGATGATGGCGGTCCACCCGGTGCTGATGTACCTGGGCTTCGTCGGCCTCACCGTCCCCTTCGCCTTCGCGATGGCCGCGCTGATCACGCGTCGCCCCGGCACGGAGTGGATGCGCCTCACGCGCCGCTGGACGCTGCTGGGCTGGGGCTTCCTGACCGCGGCGATCGTGACGGGCGGCTGGTGGAGCTACGAGGTCCTCGGTTGGGGTGGGTACTGGGCCTGGGACCCGGTCGAGAACGTGTCGATCCTGCCGTGGTTCACCGCCACCGCCTTCCTCCACAGCATCCAGGTGCAGGAGCGACGACGCATGCTCAAGTCGTGGAACCTGCTCCTGATCGTGCTCACGTTCTCGCTCACCCTGCTCGGCACCTTCCTGATCCGCTCGGGGGTGGTGTCGTCGGTGCACGCGTTCGGCGACGGACCCGTCGGTCCGTACTTCCTGACGTTCTTCGTGATCGTCGCGCTCGCCAGCATCTCGCTGGTCGTGTGGCGCTGGGACCAGATCCGCGACCGGGCCGATCTCGACGCCGTGGTGAGCCGCGAGGGCGCCTTCATCGGCGTGAACGTGCTGTTCCTGGCCATGGCCTTCGCCGTGCTGCTCGGTACGGTCTTCCCGCTCTTCGTCGAGGCGACCACCGGCGCTCGCGTGACCGTCGGCGCTCCCTTCTTCGACGCCATCACGCTGCCGGTGTGGATGGTGGTGCTGCTGCTCATGGGTGTCGGCCCGCTCCTGCCGTGGCGGCGCGCCGAGACGCAGACGCTGCGCAAGAACCTCCTGTTCATGACGGCCGCGCTGGTGCTGGCCGTCGTGATCGCGTTCGCGTTCGGCATGCGCAAGCCGTACCCGCTCTTGACGCTCGGCCTCGCCGGCTGGAACCTGGCCTCGGTGGGCCTCTTGCTCGCCGGTGCGATCGTGCCGCGCGCCCGCATCACCGGACGCTCGCTGGGCGAGGTGTTCACGCGCTACGCCTTCGAGCACAAGCGCCGGGTCGGCTCGATGGTGGTGCACCTGGGCGTGATCGTGATCGCGATCGGCATCGTCGGCTCGGGCGGGTATCGCGTCGATCAGCAACTGCGCCTCGCCTACGGCGAGCGCGTCCCCTACCAAGGCTACGAACTCCAGGCGCTGCGCCCCTTCGCGGAGCAGGAGGCGGGTCGCGCCTCGGTCGGGGTCGAGGTCGCGGTCTGGCGCGGTGAGCGCCAGATCACGGTGCTCACACCGCGCATCAACCGCTTCGGCACGAACCAGATGACCGTTCCCACCCCCTCGGTCCACTACACCGCCGGGCACGACCTCTACCTCGCCCTCGCCGGCGCGGTCGACCCGGCGCAGGACTTCGTCATCATCCGAGCCGTTACGAGCCCGCTGATCACGTGGATCTGGTTCGGCGGCGCGATCATCGTGCTCGGTACCACCTACGCGCTCTCGCCCGGCGACCGGCCCTTGCGTCGTCGTGTCAGCGCGGAGGCCCCGGCCGGGGCCGAGGCATGAACCAGGGCGTGAGCCGCGTTCGTCGGCTCTTGCCCGTGGTCGCCACGGTCGCGGCGTTGTCGGCGCTGTTCCTGTTCGGCCTGCTGCGCGGCAGCCCCGACCGCGACATCCCGTCGAACTTCCTCGGCCGTGAGGTCCCGAACTTCGACCTGCCGTTGTACGAGCGCTACATGTCCGAGTTCGGCCCACGCCTGACGCTCGACGAGGTCCGGGGCCGACCCATGGTCATCAACTTCTGGGCGTCGTGGTGCGGCCCCTGCTACGAAGAGGCGCCACACCTGCAGCGCGCCCACGAGCGCTACGGCGACGAGGTGCTGTTCATCGGCATCCAGACGCAAGACCGTGACGCCCGCGCGGCGGGTCGCGCCTTCATCGACCAGTTCGGGCTCAGCTTCCCGAACGTGTTCGACGGCGACAGCCGCACGAGCATCGCCTACGGCCTGTTCGGCGTCCCGGAGACCTTCTTCGTGCACGCCGACGGGACGCTGCAGCACAAGTACGCCGGACCGGTCACCGAGACCATCCTGAGCGAGCAGATCGGGGCGCTACGGCGATGAACGTGCTCCGTCGGACCGCGTGGCCGTACACCCTGGCTCTGCTCTGCCTCGTCTGCGCCCTCGCACTCGGCAGCGCGGCCGCGCAGGAGCGCGAACTCGACCCGCGCGTGTTCGAGATCGGTCGCGAGCTCCGCTGCCCCACCTGCGTGTCCGAATCGGTCGGCGAGTCGAACGCCGCCATCGCTCGCGAGATGCGCGTGTTGATCCAGGAGCAGCTCGACCAGGGCGCGAACCGCGCCGAAGTGCTGGCCTTCTTCCAGGAGCGCTACGGCGACTGGATCCTCCAGAACCCACCGATGCGCGGGATGAACCTGCTCGTCTGGCTCCTGCCGATCGTCGCGGTGCTCGTCGCCGTGGTCGCCATCGCGCGTCTGTTGCGCCGTTGGCGGACCGCGGCGGAGCGACCGATCGACGTCGTCGATCCATCCGATCTCGATCGCGTCCGCGCGGAGCTCCGTGGTGGGCTCGGCGACGGCGCGGGCCGTTGAGGTACTCGTGCTGACCTTCGTGTTCGTGACGGTGCTCGTCCTGATCGCGGTGACCTACGCCGCGATCCCGCTCCTCGCCCCGCGCCAGACCGACCCACTGCCCGACGAGCGCGACCCCGAACTCCTCGACCTCGAGGAGGAGCGCGAGTCGCTGTTCCGCGCCATCCGCGAGCTCGACGCCCGCGACGACATGCCCGACGCTCGCCGCGACGAGCTGCGGGCCCGCTACGAGGCGAAGGCCGCCAGCGTGCTGCGCGGCATCGACCAGCGCCAGGCCGACCTCGCGGGCCGCCAACCCGAGAGCGTGAGCAGCGACGCCCAGAAGCGCCGCGCGCTGCCATTGGGCACGCTGGGGCTGCTCGGCCTCATGGTGGTGAGCGCCGTCGCGCTCGGGCCCTTCGTCCTCCCCCGCGTCGGTCAAGACGCGACGGTGACGACCTTCTTCGAGGCCGATCTGCGGGCGGCCGAGGCGCTGCGCGACCTGCAGCGCGCCGCCGACCGCGACGGCAGCGTGGCCTCGCTGATGCAGCTCGCCGACGCGTACTGGACGCTCGAAGACGCGCCCCAGGCCGAGGCGACCTATCGCCGCGTGCTGCTCGCCGCCCGCGAGGCCGGCGGCGACGCGCCCGTGCTCGCCTACCAGCGCTTGGCGCTCCTGACGTTCGGCGACGACCCGGCCACGGCCCTCCAGTACCTGCTCGAGGCACGCCGACTCGACCCGCTCGACGCCGACACCCTGGTCGGCGTGGCGGAGCTGTCGTTCCAGTTGGGCGATCTCGACACCGCCCGCGAGGCGTACGAGACCTACCTCGAGACCCCCGACGGCCAGGTCGACGTCGAGGCGGCCGCACGCCTGCGGCTCATCACGGGTCTCGGGCCGGTGCTCGCGGCGCTCGACGAGGAGCGCAACGCCACGACGCTCAACGCCCTCGCCGACGTCCTGTGGGACACCGGCGCGATGGAGCAGGCGGTCGAAGTCTCGTTCGAGATCCTGACCGAACACGACCCGATGGACTCGGCCGCGCTGTCGCGCACCGGCCAGCTCATGTTCTTGCGCGGGCGCACCGACGACGCCATCGAGCTCTTGGAGCGCGCCGCGATCGGCGCCGGTGGGCTCGCGGAGCTGGAATCGCAGGCCAGCCTCTTCCTGGGCAACGCCTACTTCGCCGAGGGCGACGACGAGGGCGCCGTGCGCGCCTGGACCGCCCACATCGAGCGCGTCGGCGAGGCCGCCGCAGGCCGCGTGCCCGAGTTGATCCGCACCGCCGAGGCCCGCGCCAGCGGCGACGTCGACGCGACCATCCCGATGCCCGGCATGCAGAGTCCGACCGCCCAGAGCGAGGCCGACGACGAGCCCCCACCATCGGAGCGTGCGGCCGCAGCGCTCGAGGCGGGCACGCCAGACGCCATCGCCGCGGTGGCGCAAGCGTCGTACGCCCAGCACTGCGCGATGTGCCATGGCGCCCAGGCGCAAGGCGGCAGCGGCCCCCGGCTCGCCGGCAACCCACGTTCGGCGCAGGAAGCCAACGTTCGCTCGGCGATCACCTTCGGGCGCGGCATCATGCCCGGCTTCGGGGCGATCATGAGCGATCCCGAGATCGAGGTCATGGTGCGGTGGCTGGCCACGGACGTGGCCACGCCGCGCTGAGGCGCACCATGGCAGCGGCATCGGGACCGCCCGACCCGGGGCGTCGCACGCTCATCACCTGGTTGTGGCGCCTACCCGTGCTGGCCGCTCTGGCGGGTGCGGGGTTCGGGGCGCGCGAGGTGTGGCGCGTGCACTTCAACAAGCCGGCGCCGGCCGATCCGCCCCGCTTCGAGCCGCGCGAGGCGACGCTCGTGGCGCCCGTTGCGCGCTTCGCCGCCCCGTGGGACGCCGTCGAGTTCGTGCTGGCCGGCTGGCCGGCCCTGGCGGTGCGGCTACCCGATGCGGTTCCCGGCGCGCTCGTCGTCGAAGGCCTCCGCGACGGCGCGGCGAGCGACGAGCCGTTCGCGGTGGCCGGCTTCAGCCGCATCTGCACCCATCAGGGCTGCCTGGTCGACCTGAACCGCGACACGGAAGCGATCGCCTTCGCCTTCAACCATCGGGGCGACACGCCCCAGCTGGCCTGCGCGTGTCACTACAGCGTGTTCGATGCGACCCTCGCCGGGCGCGTCGTCAGCGGAC
>REEJ01000282.1 GCA_007695125.1 Trueperaceae bacterium
GCGGTACGCCACCTCGTCCGCGAGCGTCAGGCGGGCCATGACGCCGTCGAGTTCGTGGTAGCCGTCGACGCGACGGGCCAGCACGCTCAGCGAGAGGTTGACCTTGGCCGGGGCCGACGCGCGCTGGGCCGGCGCGCGCTGAGTCGTGTCGGCGCCGGTCACGGCAGCGCCGCCAGGAGGCTGCGGGCGTAGGCCTCGGCGAGTCGCAGGTCGGCTGGGGTCGTGACCTTCATGAGGTGCGCTCCGCCCTCGACCAGCGCGACGTCGACCCCGAGACGTCGAACGAGCGCGGCGTCGTCGGTCGCGGTGACGCCGTCCGCGCGGGCGGCCGCGTGCGCCTCGAGCAGCAGCGTGCGTTCGAACGCCTGTGGGGTCTGCACCGCGCGCAGGAGCGAGCGGTCGACGCTGCTCCCGTCGCGGGCGTCGATGAGGCTGTCGGCCACCGGCATCACGACGCTGAGCGCTCGTGCGGTCCCCAGTGCGGCCACGACGGCGCTGATCGTGAGCGCGTCGATGAACGGCCGCGCGGCGTCGTGGACGAGCACCAGGGGCCGCTCGGTGGCCCGCAGCAGGCGCTCGACGGTCGCCTGGCGCGTGTCGGCGCCCGCCACGACGCGGGCGCCCGGCACCAGCGCCGCGGTTCGCTCGACGTCGGCTGCGGGGACGGCGACCACGACCTCCGCGACGTACGGGCGGAGTGCGTCGACCGACCACGCGAGCAGGGGGCGGCCGGCGAGCGACACGAACGCCTTGGGTCCGCGGCCGAGCCGAACGCCGCCCCCGGCGGCCGGGATCAGCGCCGCCAGGCGGTCGGCCTCCACCTCAGTCGTCCTTCCAGCGCGGCGCGTGGTCGTTGTCGAGCGCCAGCAGGTCGAGCACCCGAGCCGTCACGCCGCGCAGCAGCGTGGCGACGTCGTCGGGGCGGTGGTAGAAGCCGGGCGAGGCCGGCATGATCACGGCGCCCGCATCGGAGGCGCTCAGCATGTTCTGCAGCATCGGCCGCGAGTACGGCGCTTCGCGCACGACCAGGACGAGCGGGCGACGCTCCTTCAGGGTCACGTGGGCCGCCCTGCTCACCAGGTTGTCGGTGAAGCCCAGCGCCACCTTCGCCAGGGTGCCGGCGGAGCACGGCACGATCACCATCGCGTGGGCACGGAAGCTGCCTGACGCGATGCCGGCCCCGAGGTCGGCGTCCTTGTGGACGACGTCGGCGAGCGCTTCGATGGCCTTGAGGCCGAGGTCGCTCTCGGTGGGAATGACCTGCTTGGCGCCGTTCGTCACGATCAGGTGCGTCTCGATCGGCGCTGACGCGCTCCCGAGGTCACGGAGGGCGGTGAGCAGGTCGACCGCGTAGGGGATCCCGCTGCCACCGGAGAGCGCCACGATCACGCGTCGGATCGGCATGTCGTACCCTACCGCGCCCCGGCGCCAGCACCGTGCCCTAGGCCCAGGCGACCGCAGCGCTCGTCGCGTACGATGCCTCGACACGAGGAGGGGCCATGCGCCACGAACCAACCGAGCCGATCGACGTGCTGCGCCACGAGCAACGCCGCGCGCGCCGGCCGCAGGGCACCGCACCGATCGCGCGGCCGCGCGCCGGCGGGCGCGTGCTCGCCGGTGTCGCCGTGGGCATCGCGCGCTTCGTCGGCACCGATGTGCGCCTGGTGCGCGTGTTGTGGGTCGTGAGCGTGGTCCCGTCGCTCGGCATCACCGTGCTCGGCTACCTGGCGCTGTGGCTCCTGCTGCCGCTGGATGCGAACGGCGGGGGCGCCGCGCTCGGCGCGGTGCCCCCGCCGCGGACACCATCCGTCGACGGAACCGGCCGGGGCGTCTAGACGACGATCCGCACCGGCGACTCGAGCAGCTCCGCCACGCGCGCCAGGAGCTGGGCGGCGTCCGACCCGTCTGCGCCCTCCCCCGACATCGTCAGGTAGGCGCGCCTGCCACCGCTGAGGGTGTCGATCAAGATGCGGCCCAGCATGAGCACCGGTGCATCGAGCTGCAGCACGGCATCGTCGATGCCGAGCTCCGACAGGTCCGCGACCACCAGGTCGACGGTACCGTCATCGGAAGCGCCCGCCGCCATCGTCCGTTCCAGCTCCGCTACGGTGGAGGCGAAGTCGCTGGCCTCGGACACACGCGCGCGCCGCACGTCGCCTGCGTCGATCGACGCGAGTGCCACGACCCCACCGCGCGCCGCGAGCGCCTTCTGCCCCGCCCGGAGCAAGAACGCGCCGATGGGAACGGGGTCGTCGCGGCCGAGATCGACGGCCAGGTCGGCCTGTGCGGCAACGAGCGCCGTCAGGTCGACCTGGCGGCGCCAGACGTGACGGTGGCGCAAAAGCGGGACATCGCGACCGATCGTGGCCTGGCCGGCGTGCGGTGACGGAACCGCGACGGGCGGTGCGCTCGCTCCGTCGGCCAGGCCGACATCGAGACCGACGTCGTCGGGTTCGTCGCTGCGCACGTGCGCGTCGTCGAGCGACACGGCCAGGTCGGCGGGCACGTCGTCGTCCACGTCGTCGTCCACGCCGTCGTCCACGTCGGCGGGCTCGTCAGCGGCATCCGCGTCATCGCTGGGCAGTCGGTCGGAGAGCACGCCGTCGCGGGCGGCGGTCGGCTCGTCGATGCTCGGTACGGCGCCCATCTCGGCGTTCGCGCCCCACGTCGGTTCGTCGTCCGTCTCGTCCCCGAGTTCGGGTCCAGACGCCCACGCGCTCGGCGCGCCGTACCCCTCGTCGTCGTCCTCCGCGAAGAGCGCGGGCGGTTCGTCGCCGTCGGTCGGCTGGCTGGGACCTGGGCCGAACAGGTCGGGCAGCCCGGGATCGCTCGCGCGGTCGCCGCTCGGCGCGCCCAGAGCGACGCTGCCGACGCCGTCGCTCTCGTCGCTCGGAGCGTCGTCGCGTGGCTCCGGCTCGTCGTCGCCCTCGACCAGGAGGTCCTCTTCGAGGTCGTCCATCTCGACCTCGACGGCCGGCGCTGCCGCGCGGGCGTCGAGGTCGACCTCGCCGCCGAGCGAGCCGGCATCGCTCCAGAGCAGGCCGTCGTCGTCGGGCTCCGCGGCGCCCTCACGGTCGCCGTCGCCATCGGACGAGCCATCGTCGAAGAGGAAGATGTCGTCGTCGATCGTCGACGTGGGTTCGACCTCGTCGCGCTCCGCCTCAGCCCGCCCGGCGCGGACGTCGGCGTCGGGCCAGGCCTGCATGCCCTCGGGCACGGGTTCCGGCGTGGGATCGATCGCCTCATCGCCCGCCATGACGCGCGCCAGGTACTCGAGCACGTCGCGCTCCACGACACGCCCCTCGTCGCCGCTACCGCGCAGCCGGCGCCAATCGACGTTGTTCTCCTCAGCCAACCGCCTGGCCAGCGGTGCGATGTTGGGTTGGTCCACGCGCAACCTCCTGGTGTCGTGCTCGCTCCGTACGTTCGGACAGTCTACGGAAACGGGCGCGGCCGGGGGCGCGAAGGTCCTCACTCCGCAGCCACCCGTGCGTGCTCGTCGGAGCCTGGCGCCCGTGACGCGGGCTGCGCCTCCGCGCCGCAGACGTCAGGGGCGCCAGGCCTGGAAGAAGCTCCCGTTGATGAAGGTCTGCAGGAGCGGTTCGTCGCCCTCGATGCGGATCGACGTCACCACACCCTCGCCGGCCGCCAACTCGCGATCGAGCACGGTTCGCTCCCCCTCGGCATCGCTGACGACGAGCGTGAGCCGGTACGGCTCGCGCGTCAGCGACGCGACGCCGACCTGGCTCGGGTCGAAGCGGAACGGTATGAGCCGGCTGCCGTCGGCCTGCATCGTCGTCGTCCCGGGCGCGGGGACGTCGGGTTCTGCCGGTGGTGCGCTCGTATCCCCGGGGACGACCCGGTCGAAGCCGAACGGCTCCCGGTCGAGGTCCCGTTGGATGACGTCTTGAACGGGTCCGTTGACCACCAGGGCCACGGGGCTGCCCACGACGGTATAGCCGGCGGGACGGACCTCGAGCACCCCAGCGGGGCGTGTCGGGTCGTCGACGAGCCGCACCGGACCGAGCGCGAGCTGGGCCGCCCGGATCGCCAACTGCGCCTGCCACAGCGGTTGTCCCTCGACCTGTGGGACGCGGACCACGCGCGTACCCTCCAGCGCGTACACGAGCGTCACGGGTGTGCTGGGCATCACCTCGGAGCCGGCGATCGGGCGTTGGTCGGTGACGGTGTTCGGACGATCGAAGCTCAGGTCGGCGGCCACGGCGTCGACGCGCCTGACGCCGGCCTCGGTGAGCAACGCACGCGCCTCGTCGAGGGTCATGCCCCGCACGTCGGGGAGATCGATCGGGTTGCCATCCACCCCCCGGCTCACCTCGATCGTGAGCGCCTCGCCCTGATCCAACAGGCTGCCGGCCTCCGGGCGTTGGGCGACCACCAACCCGACCGGTCGGTCGGTGCTGACGTACACGACCCGCTCCACGCCGATCGCGAGGTCGGCGGCACGCGCCAACGCATCGCGCTCGGGTAGGCCGACCAGCGTCGGGACCTGGCGGGCCTCGGCGCCGGCGTTGACGCCCAGGCTGACGGTCCGTCCACCGCGCACCACGCTGCCGCTCGGCGGCGTCATCGACACGACGGTTCCCGGCGCGGCGGCGGCGTCGAGCTCGGGGTAGGTGAGCACGCGCAACCCGTCGGCGCGGAGCCGTTCGGTCGCGTCGGCGTACGGCACGCCACGCACGTCCGGCAGGCGCACGTCGGCGACGCTGAGGTAGTCGGCCGTGGTGAGCGCGGCTGCGACGACGAGCCCGGCGGCCGCGAGCACGAGCACCACGATGCGAATCATGCCTGCAACGGTAGCACGCACCTCGCCGCAGTCCCGACGTCGAGACAGCACACACACGCCCGATCCGAGTGCCGGTAGCATGCGCGATCATGGCTGCGATCACCCCACACCTGGTCTGGCCCCCCGCATACGAGCCCGACGAGCACAGCGAGATCGCGTGGCTGTTGCGCGCCGAGCGCGCCGGCGTGCCGGTGGCCCCGATGGTGGTGGTGCCGACGGACGTCGAGACCGGGTTCTACGCCCTGAACAACCTGCCCGAGCAGTTGCTGCGCCTGTTCGACGGCGTGGCGGGAGACGACCCCGACGAGGACGATCTCGAGGAGATCGCGCCCCACGCGCGGGAGTTGGTGCGCGGCCGCGCGCTGCTCGACGAGGTGGTCGAGCGCCTCTACGAGGCCTTCGCCACGCTGCCGGAGCACGTCGTGGTGCGCCGCGAGGGCGCGGACGGCGTGGCGACCTGGCGCGGCCGCGACGCCCTCCTGGCGCTCAAGCGCATCTGGGCCGACGACTGGGAGGTCGACGCGATCGCGACGCGGTTGCGCGCCGGGCACGGCCTGGCGCCCCGCGGCCAGAGCGTGCTGGTCCACGACGCGCTGCTGACGCGCTCGCGCGAACCGCTCGGCTTCGGGCCGGCCGGCGCGGCGGTCGACGCCTGGAGCGATCGGGCGGGGCGGCTCGCGCGGCTACGGCTGGTCGACGACGCGCGCTGAACGGCGCGCCGTCACTTGCGCAACTGCGTCGGTGCCGCGAACGTCGCCCGGACCTGGCTGGTGGGCTCGAACGTGATGTACGCGTCCGGGGTGACGCCGCGCACGATCTTCAGGACGGCGTCGCTGCGGCGGCGCGGCAAGACCACGAACAGGATCCGCACGTCCCCTCGCATGCCTTGGCCGTTCACGACGGTGACGCCGTAGCCCGCCTGCCTGAGCAGGTGTTCGCTCGAGGGGGCATCGACCGGCGTGACGACCCGCATGAGGACGTCACCGACGGCGATCCAACGCTCCACCGAGACCCCGAGCATGGTGCCGGTCGCGTAACCGGCAGCGTAGGCGACGAACTTCAGCGGACTGTCGAGGGTGGAGAGCACCTGCGCGGCCGCGACCAGCCAGATCAGCGACTCGAAGAACGACAGCGTGCTGGCGACGGCACGGTTGCCCCGCACCAGGAAGGTGATGCGAAGCGTGCCGATGGACACGTCGGTGATGCGCAAAGCGAAGATGAGCAGGGCGCTCGCAAGCAGCGGCAGGTCCACCTCACACCCCTGTGACCTGCGTGGTCCCGGTCTCGACGGCTGCGACTGCGGCGGCGCCGATCACGCCGGCGTCGTCGCCGAGTTCCGCGACGCGCAGTTGCGGTTGTGGGTACCCGTGGCTGGCCCGTTCGAGCGCCGCCCGAACGCGGTCGAGGTAGAACGGTCCGACGCCTGAGACGCCGCCGCCGAGCACGAAACCGTGGGGGTCGATCACCTTGACGATGTTGGCGAGGCCGACGCCGGTGAAGTGCGCGGCGT
>REEJ01000331.1 GCA_007695125.1 Trueperaceae bacterium
TGCCCGATCACCGCGAGCCCGACCTCGTCAGGCTGGCGCCCGTCGCGCTCTACACCCGCGACGACGAGGTGGTGCGGGCCGTCGACGCCCTGCGTTCGCTCTTGGACGCGGGTGAGGAGCGCGACGCCGGGCCTGCCGGTCCGGTGACGTGAGGCGCGGTGTCGCGGGGTACACTCCGCGCGAGGAGCCCCCATGCACAGACCGTTCGCCACGGACCGCGCCAGTCTGATCGGCTACGCGATCGGCGTCGGTCTGGTGTTCGTCGCCACGCTCGGCGTGTACTGGCGCTTCTGGCAGCCGGGCACATCGGTGCTCGTGTGGGCGGGTGGCAGCTTCCTGATCGGCGCCACCGCGGGCGCCGCTGTCAGCGCCTGGCGACGACGCCCGAGACGGGGCGGGGCCGACCGCGGCGAAGCGCCCTGAGCCAGAGCGCGATTCAGCTCGGGACGATCGCTTCGGCCTCGATCTCGACCAGGTAGCCCGCGCCGATCAGGCGCGCCTCGACCATCGTGTTGACCGGACGGATGTCGCGGAAGCGCTCGCCATGCGCTCGGGCGCAGGCCTCCCAATGCGCGAGGTCGGAGACGTAGACCCGCGTCCGCACGACGTCCTCGAGACGCGCGCCGAGCGAGCGCAGCGACCCCTCGATCTTGTCGATGACGGCGTGGGTCTGGGCGGCGGGGTCGTTGCCACCGATCAAGCGCTCGCCGTACGTCGCGGTCGTGCCGGCGACGAGCACGCGGTCGCCGTGGCGCAGCGCGCGACAGTACCCGGCCAGCGTCTCCCAGGCGGTGCCGGAGCGGACCTGCGTGCGGTCGCCGTGTGGCCCGGGCACGGTGGTCGCGTAGGGCGGCGGGAAGCCGGCCACGTGATGGCTCAGGTCGCCGCTGGCCGTCAGGTACGGCGGCCTGCGGTACTCGTCGCCGCAGTCGCCAGGGATCGGCTCGAGCTGCGCGAGCGCGGCGTCGAGCGTCGCGCGGGCGGCGGCGTCGAGCTCGAACGAGAACAGCTGCTGCGTGTCAGCGATGTGCGCGCTCCGGCCGATGCGCGCACCCACGATCACGCCGGCGACGGCCGGTGACTCGAGGACGTAGCGGGACGCGACGTTGGCCATCGACACGCCGAGGCGCTCAGCGACCTTCGCGACCGCCTGGAGCAGGGCTTGGAACGGCTCCCAGCCACCCGCGGCGCTGACGAAGCGAAGGTACTTCATCTGCGACCACGTGGCGATCTCTGCAGGGCCGGGTTCGGGGCGGTCGAGCCAGCGCTCGGTCAGGAGGCCGCCCGCGACGGTGCCGTAACCGAGGAGGCGGGCACCGGTGGCCATGCACAGCGCCTGCATGGGCCCCTCGAAGCGGCGGTCGAGCAGCGAGCACGCCACCTGGTTGGTGACGATCGGGATACCGCTCGAGAGCGCCACGCGCAGATGCGCGGTGTCGACGTTGGTGAGCCCCAGCGCACCGATGCGCCCCTCCTGCCGGATCTCGTCGAGCCAGAACAGGGCATCGAGCCAACTGGGGTCCGCGTACGACCAGGTGTGGAACTGCAGCATGTCGAGCCGCTCGACGTCGAGACGGCCACACGCGCGATCGACGGCGGCCCGCACGTCGGCCTCGCTGATCGGACCGGGCTCGGGGACCCACTTCGTGAGGAGCTGGACGTCCCGACCCTCGTCGCGCGTCGCCCGGAGGCGCCCGGCGATGATCTCGGCCGAGCCGTAATGGTCGGCCATGTCGAAGGTGGTGAAGCCTGCGTCGGCGTACGCCGACATCGCGGCGGCGCCTACGTCGGGGTCGAGCGTGGCTCCGTCGCGCTCGAGGTCGGCGACCTGCCAGAGTCCGGTCAGGACGCGTGAGACGGTGAGGCCGGGGGCCAGACGAACGGTCGGTACGATCTGTGACACGTGACGCTCACTCCTCGCATGACGTGGCCGCCACCTCTCCGGGGGCCGCGCGTATCGCTCCCTATGTACCACTTGGCGCTCGCGCACGCGTGGCCCGGGCCGCCCGCCGTAGCCGGGGGACGCGCGCCACTGTCGCGCCACGTGCCGCCGGACGTAGCGTGGACGGCACCAGCCCCGTCGTGCGCACGCGCATGGCGGGGCGTGCGGAGGAGGTCCCAGGTATGCGCTTCGACGTCGCCATCGTCGGCGCCGGCGTCGTGGGCTGCGCCATCGCCCGCGAGCTCACGCGTTACCGGCTCACCGTCGCCCTGTGTGAACGCGAGGTGGAGGTGGGGTTGGGTACGAGCAAGGCGAACAGCGGCATCATCCACGGCGGCCACCGCGCCCCGCACGGCACCCTGAAGGCGGCCACCGAGTGGCGCGGCAACCAGCTCTGGAGCGACATGGCGCGCGACCTGCCGTTCGGGTTCGCGCGGATCGGCGACCTCACCGTCGCCTTCGACGACGACGACGTCGCCTACCTGCAACGCCTGCTCGAACAGGGTCGGCGGCGCGGCGTCACCGGCCTCGAGATGTGGGATGCCGAGCGCCTGCGGCGCGAGGAGCCGAACCTGTCGCAGGACATCGTCGCCGCCCTGCATGCGCCGTCCAGCGGCGTCGTCAACCCCTACGAGGCCTGCTTCGCGCTCGCCGAGAGCGCCGTGCGCAACGGCCTCGAGCTGCGCACCGAGACGACCGTGACGGGCATCGAGCGCGGCGCCGATGGCTTCGCCATCGCCACCGACCGTGGCACGCTGCACGCCCGCTTCGTCGTGAACGCGGCGGGCGTGTTCGGCGACGAACTCGCCCGCATGGTCGGCGCCGAGGAGGCAGGGCTGCGCTTCCGCAAAGGCGAGGAGTACCTGCTCGACAAGCGCCTCGTGGGCTTCGTCACGCGCGTCACCTTCCCGTGCCCATCGCCCACCTCGAAGGGGATCCTCGTCACCCCGACCTACGACGGCACGCTCATGGTCGGGCCGACGGCGACGTGGTCCGAGGCCGACGACATCACCACCACGGCCGCCGGGGCCGAGGAGGTCTTCGACGGCGCTCGGCGGCTCGTGCCCGGCATCTCGGAGCGCGACTGCATCGCCGAGTTCGCCGGCGTGCGGGCCGTCGCCGCGGACGAGGACTTCACCATCGGTCACACGAGCGTCCCCGGGTTCTTGAACGTCATCGGCATCCAATCGCCCGGGCTGACCGCCGCGCCGGCGATCGCCCTCGACGTGATCGACCTGCTGGCCGAGGCAGGGCTCGCACTCGAGGTGCGCGACGACTTCGTCCCCACCATCGACGCGCCGCTGCGCTTCGCCGAGCTCGACCCCGACGAGCAGGCACGCGCGGTCCGCGGCGACCCGCGCTTCGGCCGTATCGCGTGCCGCTGCGAGCTCGTCACGGAGGGCGAGGTCTTGGACGCCATCGCCCGCGGTGCCCGCACCATGGACGGCGTCAAGTTCCGCACGCGCGCCGGCATGGGTCGCTGCCAGGGCGGGTTCTGCGCGTGGCGCTGTCTGCGCCTCCTGGCGAACAGCCAGGACGTGGACGTGAGTGCCATCACCAAACGCGGCGGTCGCTCCTGGATCGCCCTGCCGCGCCGCGACGACCACGCTGCGACCGAGGTGGAACATGCCTGACCTGCATCCCTGGGAGGTGCCGCGCCGCTACGACGTCGTGGTGGTCGGTGGTGGCCCCGCCGGCATGGCGGCGGCCGTCGGCGCCTGTGAGGGCGGCGCCGAACGCGTCCTCATGGTCGATCGCGAGCACGAGGCCGGCGGGATCTTGCAGCAGTGCATCCACCACGGCTTCGGCTTGCACCACTTCAAGGAGGAGCTGACCGGACCCGGCTACGCCCAGCGCTACCTGGAGCAGGTGCTCGAGCACGACATCGACGTGCTCACGGACGCCTACGTCCTCGACGTCGACACGGCGCGCACCGTGAGCGTGCTCTCGGGTCGCTACGGGCGTTTGAGCGTCGACGCCGGCGCGGTGGTGCTGGCGATGGGGGCGCGCGAGCGGACCCGCCAGGCCATCCGGATCCCCGGCACGCGCCCGTCGGGCGTCATGACCGCCGGCTTCGCACAGAAGCTCGTCAACGTGGCGGGCTATCTCCCCGGCAAGCGCGTCGCCATCCTCGGCTCTGGCGACATCGGCCTGATCATGGCGCGGCGTCTGGTCCTGGAAGGGGTCGAGGTGGTGGGCGTGTTCGAGCTGATGCCCCACGCCAACGGCCTCACCCGCAACGTCGTGCAGTGCCTCCACGACTTCGACGTCCCGCTGCACCTGTCGACCACCGTGGTGCGCATCCATGGGGGCGAGCGGGTGGAGAAGGTCACCGTCGCGCCGGTCGACGAGGCGCTCCGGCCGCGGATGCACGAGGCCTGGGACGTCGAGTGCGACACCCTGCTGGTATCGATCGGCCTGATTCCCGACAACGAGCTGGCGCGCACGCTCGGCGTGCGCCTCGACCCGGTCACGACCGGGCCGGTGGTGAGCTCGACCATGGAGACGAGCCGCGACGGCGTCTTCGCCTGCGGCAACACCGTGCACATCCACGACCTGGTGGACTGGGTGAGCCAGGAGTCACGCCTCGCCGGTGAAGGCGCGGGCGCCCACGCCAGCGGCCGACGCCAGGCCCACGACAACGTACGGTTGGTGCCGGGCACCAACGTGCGCTCGTGCGTGCCGCATACGATCACGACCGAGCGCGAACACACCGTCTACCTGCGCGTGACGAAGAGTCTGGCGCCCTGCACGCTGCGACTCGGTGACGTGTACGAGCGCCCGCTGCGCTACGTCGTGCCCGGCGAGATGGTGACGGTGAAGGTGCGACCGAGGTTCTTGGAGTCGTTCCACGGCGGCGCGCTCCGCGTCGACGTGGTGCCGAGAGAGGAGGCCGGGGCGTGAGTGAGACCAGCCACTACCTGTGCATCAACTGTCCGCTCGGCTGCCGGCTCGAGGTCGACGCCGCTGGCGACGAGGTCGTCGAGGTTCGCGGCAACGCCTGCAAGCGCGGCGTCGAGTTCGCCCGTCAAGAGCACAGCGACCCGCGCCGGATGGTCACCACCACGGTTGCGATCAGCGGCGCGCCGTTGGCGCGTCTCCCTGTCGCCACGGCCGAGGCGCTGCCCAAGGACCGTGTGGTCGACCTGTGCCGCGCGCTGCATCAGCTGCGCCTGCAGGCGCCGGTTGCGATCGGCGACGTGGTCATGGCGGACGCGCTCGGCACCGGCGTGGACGTCGTCGCCACGCGTTCGCTCGAGCGGGCTTGACGGAGCCCGGCCGCTTCGGCTGGTCCACGTCGCGTTGACACCGCGTGCGCCCGAGGTGTATGTTTGCTTTTGCGTCCGCCGCGGGGTGGAGCAGTCTGGTAGCTCGTCGGGCTCATAACCCGAAGGTCACAGGTTCAAATCCTGTCCCCGCAACCACACGCACCGCGAGGGCCCCCACAGGGGCCCTCGCGTCGTTTGGGTCGAGAGGGGTAGCATCCACTCACACGCCCACCAGCAGCCGGCGCCGAGCGTCGGGCGAGCACCAGCGCGGAAGGGACCGCCATGCACGACGACCACCTCCACGACGACACCCAAGACGCCCCCACCGATCCGCTCGAAAGCCCCCGTTCGTACGCCGGCTTCGTCGCGATCGTCGGCAAGCCGAACGTGGGCAAGTCGACGCTCCTCAACACCATCCTCGGCGTCAAGGTCGCGCCGATCACGAGCAAGCCCCAGACCACCCGTCGCGGCGTGCGCGGGATCTACTCGTTCGAGCAGCGTCAGCTGATCTTCCTCGACACGCCCGGCTACCACCGGGGCGCCACGCGCTTGGATGGCGCCATGAACCAGGCGGTGCGCGACAGCATGATCGACGTCGAGGCGGTGCTCTGGGTCGTCGACCTGCGGCGGCCGCCCGGCGACGAGGACAAGGACGTCGCGCGCTTGCTCAAGGGCATCGACCCCGCGACCCGCATCTGGATGATCGGCAACAAGCTCGACGCCGCGAAGTACCCGGACGAGGCGCTGTCGCTGTACCGCGACCTCGTGCCGCAGGCCGAGCGGGTGATCTCGATCTCGGCCCTGAACGATCCCGAAGAGGTCTACGCGCTTCGCGACGACCTGCTCGAGCTGTTGCCCGAGAGCCCCTTCTTCTTCCCCGAAGACGTCCGCAGCGACCAGCCGCGCGAGGTGTGGGCGGCCGAGTTGGTGCGCGAGAGTGCCATGACGCACCTGCGGCAGGAGCTGCCGTACGCAGTGGCGGTGGTGATCGACG
>REEJ01000261.1 GCA_007695125.1 Trueperaceae bacterium
TCGAGGTGCTCACCGCCCTACGCGCTCGGACGCGCCTGCCGCTCGTCGCCTCGGGCGGCATCGAGACGCCCGACGACGTCATCGCACGTCTCGCGGCCGGCGCGACCCTGGTGCAGGCCTACACGGGGTGGATCTACCGCGGGCCGTTCATGGCGCGGCACGTCGCGAAGGGGCTCCTGCGCTGGCTCGACGACGCCGGGGCGAGCGATCTCCAGGCCTGGCTCGACGCGCGGGACGTCGCCCACGCACGAGCCGATGCCCCGGCGGCGGCGCGTGCCGCGCACCCGACCGGAGACGATCAGGCGCGCTGACGGCGCTGCACCAGCAGGCGCGACTCGCTCACGCCGTGGTGCGCGTTCAGCAGACGCGCCAGGACGAAGAGCAGGTCCGAGAGTCGGTTCAGGTACACGATCACCGTGGCGTTGACGTCGCTCGCCTCGTGCGACAGCCGCACCGCGGCACGCTCGGCCCGGCGCGCGACGGCGCGAGCCTGATGGATGGTGGCGCTCGAGATGTGTCCACCCGGCACGATGAACTGACGCAATGGTTCGAGTTCGCCGTCGAACCGGTCGATGGCCTTCTCGAGGACGGCCACGTCGTCCTCGTCGATGAGGGCCAGGTGTGAGCGCTGCGGTGCGTCGCCGGGCGTCGCGAGATCGGCGCCCACGTCGAACAGGGCATGTTGCACGCCTGCGAGCAGCTTGTCGATCTCGGCGTCGTCGACGAACGCCCGCGCCACGCCGAGCGCCGCGTTCAGTTCGTCGACGCTCCCGTAGGCCTCGACGCGGACGTCGTCCTTGCGCGTGCGCGAGCCGCCGTACAGGCCGGTCGTGCCGTCGTCTCCGGTCTTCGTATAGAGCTTCATGCGGCAGTGTAGCCCCGCGCGTCCGGCCGGCGCGGCGAGCCGCGCCACCATGTCGGCCTAGCCGCGCGAGGGCCCGCTCACACGAAGACCGAGTGCGGTACCCGTCGCCCGAGCGGCGGCGCGGCCCGACAGCAGCGCCAGCGGCACGCCCCCGCCGGGATGGACCGTTCCGCCCGCCAGCACCAGGCCGCCCACACCGCGCAGCCGCGGGCCCGGGCGAAGCGCCCCGAGCAGGCCGTGTGGGGCGGCGCCGTACAGCCGGCCGCGATCGCCGAACGCGGCGAAGTCCTCGGGCCCGAGCCAACGGCTGGCCACCAGCTCATCCTCGTCCCATGCGAAGCCGCGCCGAGCCAGGCCGCCCACGAGCGCCGCGCGCCCTGCGGCCAGCCGCGCCGAGCGCGTCTCGGCATCGTCCGCCACGGGCAGCGCAGGAGCGTTGGCCATCACGAAGCGGTTCTCGCCTCCGGCTGGGGCGTCGCCGGGCTCACCATGGGCGGTGACGTTGAGGTAGAGCGTCGGATCGTGCGGGTGAGCGCCCGCCGCGATCGCGTCGAACTCATCGCCGTAACGCTCGGGGAACACGATGGTGTGGTGGGCCAGGCGCTCGTCGCGGCTGCGCAAGCCCGCCAACAGCACCAGTCCCGAGAGGCTCGGAGGTCGCCGCGTCCGCTCCCTCCCGAGCCAGCCGAGCACCACGTCCCGGTCCACCGCCGCGACGACGGCGTCGCAGCGCAGCGCGGCGCGCTCCGTGACCACCTCGCGCACCGCCCCCCCGGCGACGCCGAGGCGCTCGACGGCCTCGCCCATGCGCAGCTCGACGCCGCGCTCGACGAGCGCAGCGTGCAGGGCCCGCACGAGGGCGTACATGCCGCCGGCCGGGTGATGCACGCCCAGACCGAGCTCGACCCAGGCGACGTTGTGCAACACGGCTGGAGCGCGGCGTGGGTCGGCCCCGACGTAGGTGGCGAAGCGCTGGAAGAACGGTCCGAGGAGCGGTCCGTCCGCGCCCAGCGAGGCCAGCAGGCTCGGCAGCGAGCGGCCGGGCGACGCGGCGAGACCATGCCGGAGCCCGTAGCGGGCCAACTGCAACGGCCCGGGTGCGCTGCCGTGGACGAACACGGGCGCGGCGGCCTCGTACAGCGAGCGTGCCTTCGCGAGCGCCCGCCGGTAGCCGTCGGCCTCCGCAGGGCTCAGGCCCTCGAGCGTCGGCTCCAGCTCGCGGTGGACGTCCCACACGCGGCCGTCTGGGTAGATGTAGCGGCACAGCGGCGAGGCCGGCCGGAAGTCGATCGGGCACTCCGAGCCCACGCCCTCGAACGTGTCGCGAACGACGTCGGGCAACGTGAGCACGCTGGGACCGGTGTCGAAGCGATAGCCGGCTGCTCGCCACTCTCCGGCCTTGCCACCGAGCCACGGAGCGCGCTCCACCAGGGTGACGCGGGCGCCACCGTGCGCCAGCCACAGCGCGGCACTCATGCCCGCGAAACCGCCGCCGAGGACGGCGACGTGCGGTCGCCGCGTCGCCGTTCCCTCCCCGGAGTTCCTCCCCCTCACGCGTACCGCCTCCCCCGCCACTCGTACCCCCCGCGCCAGCGCATGGCCTGCACGATCACGGGCAGCAGCGCCAGTGGGCCCAGGGGCTGGAGCAGGGCTTCGACCGGCGGGCGCCCCGCGATGCGGTTCGTGAGCGCCCGTAACCCGAGTCCGGCCAGCGCGATGCCCAACCACCGCACGTCGGCCACCGCCAGCGGCCACGCCAGGGTGTACGCCAGTGCGTTGAGCGACCACACGAGCGCGAGGACCAGCGGATGGCCGGCGGCGGCGAGGACGTTCTTCGCGAAGCCCCGCACCGCCGCGGCGTAGCCGTCGTACATCCTGGTGTTGATCAGGTCGCGCCCCAGCGTCAACACCACCCGGCCACCCAGGCGCTTGACGCGCTGGGCGGCGCGGACGTCCTCCAGGACCTCGGCGCGCAGCGCTGCATGGCCGCCGAAGCGCTCGTACGCGGCCCGGGTCCAGGCCATGCACTGGCCGTTGGCGCCCGTGGCGCTCGCGGGGCGCGACAGCCGCGCCAGGGGCGCAGGGAGCGTCGTGAGGAGCAGCATGTCGACCAGCGGTACCAGCATGCGCTCACCCCACGTCTCGCAGCGCTGCCGTGGCCAGCACGTGAGCAGGTCCGCGCTGGTGGTTGCGAGCCCTCTGCGCACGGCCGCCAGCGCACCGCGCTCCCAGGTCACGTCGGCGTCGGTGAAGACGAGGAGGTCGCCCCGCGCCGCTCGGGCGAGCTGGTGGCAGGCCCAGTTCTTGCCCGACCAGCCGGTCGGCAAGGGTGCTCCTGCGAGCACGCGCAGACGCGGCTCGTCGGCCGCAGCGGTGGCCAGCAAGGCTCCGGTGCCGTCGCTCGAGCCGTCGTCGAGGACGAGGACCTCGTCCGCGCCCTGGGCCAGCCATGTCGGCAGCGTGCTCGGGAGCGTGGCGATCTCGTCGCGGGCAGGGATCAACAGCGACACGGTGGCAACGCCGTGCGCGTGCCGCGAGCCGCTCGAGGGCGCGGCGCCGACGCGCCGCAGGCTCGGGAAGGTGAACGCGTTGATGAGCGCGACCAACCAGCCGAACGTCAGGAACGCCGCCGCGAACCACCAGGCCACATGCGACGCGACCGACAGCATGTCGCTCACCCTCCCCACCAACGACGCCAGCCCTGGACGCGCTCCTGCGTCGAGCGCCTCCCGGCGTTCCAGAGCACGTAGCCAGGCAGCGGCAGCTCCGGCTCGGACGCAGCGGCGATGTCCGCGTCGATGCGCGCGAGCAGCCCTGCCACCGCCTCGCGCTGCCCCTCCGGTCCGGCGTTCGGCGGCAGAGCGTCGCCCTGGCGCACGTAGACCTCGGGGTACTGACCGCCTCGGACGACCACGCGCCAGGCGATCGGCAGGGCGCGCACATCGCTCAGGCGCGCGATCGTCGCGGCGCCGGGGGCGAACGGCGCGAGCGCGCCGGCGGGCCCGAGGCGCCCCTCCGGGAAGACGAACAACCACGCGCCCGAGCGAGCGGCGCGCACGGCCGATCGGAGCGCCGTGGTGTCGACCGCGCCGACGCGTTCGAAGAAGGGGTAGCGCCGCAGCGTGGCGGGGTCGACGAGGACCCCGAAGCGGCGTCGTTCACGGCGCGCCAGGAACCACGCCAGGTAGCCGTCCCACCAGCTGTGGTGGTTCGCGACGACGACGCAGCCGGACAGCGGAGCAGCGCCCTCGCATATGCCCCACACACCCGCCAGGTCGCGCCGCAGCGAGCGCTCGATGACCATCGGGAGCACGCGAGCGATCCCTCCGTGCACCCGGTGCAGCGCCCGCTCGCGCCACCACGCAAGCCCGTAGGGACGCGGTCGCGCGCTCACGCCGCACCGCGGCTGCCGGGCGCCCTCACGACGCTCGCTGGGCAGCCGGCAACCAGCGCCAGGTCGATGCGACCGCGAGCATGGCGACGGTCGACAGGAGCGCCGCCCACGGTAGGTCGAACACGACCAGCCCGACGCCCACGAGGAACGCCTGCGCCAGGAAGACGGCGCGCAAGTCACCGGACTGATCGTCCGCCAGCCGCGGTTCGAGCCGAACGAGCAGCGCCACGAGCACGACGCCGGACAACCACCAGCCCGCGAAGTTCGACAGTGGGACGCCGTAGTAAGCGGCCTCGCCTGCGAACGTCCAGAACCCCTGATCCACCATGAGCGGATCGAGCCCGAGGTCCCACGCCACGAGCACGAGCGGCGCCACGAGCAGCGCCCGCCCACGCGGCGCCACGGCGATGGCGATCATCGCGAACGCCCACCAGCCGAGCGGCACCAACAGCGGCACCCCGAGCACGGCGGGACCGGGCGCGGTGTACGCGTACTGGCCGAACGGCACACCGGTGTTCTCGCCGAGCCACTCCACCGCGACGCCGAAGGTGAACGCGACCGCGAACAGCGCCAGGCTCACCCGACCGTAGCGCTGCCAGGCGTAGACCAGCACGGCGAGGGCCAGGAACGAGGTCGACACGTAGGCGAAGGTCGCGAAGAAGTCCGGGGCCAGTGGCGTCGGCACCATCGACAGCGCCCACAACACGAGCAACGGACGCCATGGCGCGCGCAACGCAGCGCGCAGCAGGCTGCGGAGGCGCGGCAGCGAGACCGGATGGAGCGCCAGCGTCATCCCGAACACGATGAGCACGTTGGTCACGACGAAGAACAGCGCCTCCTCGAACGGCAGACCGAAGGGGCGCCAGCCGATGGTCAGCTCGGGGCTGATCCACCAGATCGTCCAGCCGATCGCCAAGCGGTCGGCGATCCACAGGTACACCGTCGGGACCGCGATGGCCACCGTGACGAGGCGCCAGCGGCGCACCAGCAGGTCGCCTCCGAATCCCCACTGCAAGGCGACGACGGGCAGCGCCCAGGCGGTGATCAGGCCGAGGTAGGTGCCGGACTCGGTCGTCAGTGCCAGGACGCCGGCCGCTGCGCCACCGAGCAGCAGCGCGGCGCCGACCGCGCGCACGCGCCGACCCGCCGGACCCGGATCGTGATGATCGAGGCGTCCGAACGCACGGGCGAGCGCGAACAGGAAGAGGCCCACACCGAGGGTCTGGATCACGAAGAAGGCGTACTCCTCGACCGGAACGTAGCCGATCGTCGCCAGCACGCGCCCGGCCGGATACCCCCACACCTCCCGGTACACGAGGTAGTTGTCCCACGGCGTGGTGTAGACGAAGGCGATGACCACGTGGATGGCCAGGACCATCCACGCGAAGCGGTCGCTCCGACCCATGTCGCCGGCCAGCGGCCGCCCCAGGCGTGGCGCGCGCCACGCTGCGAACGCCAGCAACCCCAGCCACGGCAACGTGAACGCGACGTGGAACTGCGCGTACGTCATCTCGGGTGACCACGCCAGGCTCGCCGCGATCGCGACGAGGGGCGGTAGCGCCCAGGACCACGCCGGAACGACGGGCGGCGCACGCCGAGCGACGGCGCCGGCGCTCACCCCGCCGCTCACGGCGGTGCCGCCCCACCACCCAGCCCGAAGAGCGGCCTGGCATCGAGGTCACGCAGCACGGTCCGCGCGGCGTTGCGACCCGAGGCGCCCATGATGCCCCCACCCGGGTGCGTGCTGGCACCCGTGAGGTACAGACCCTTGACGGGTGCGCGGTAGTCAGACGCACCGAGGAAGGGGCGCAGCGCGAACATCTGGTCGAGCGACATCTCGAGGTGCATCACGTTGCCCCGGAAGAGCCCGAGCTCACGCTCGAGCCACAGCGGATGCTGGAACAGCGAACCGACGACCGAGGCCTTGGTGCCCGGCGCGTACGGCTCGAACGTGTCCAGGATCGACTCGGCCACCTCGGGCCCGATGTCGTCCCACGAGCGGCCGCCGGCCAAGGCGTAGGGGAAGTACTGGGCCCACAGCCACAGCACCTCGCCACCGGGCGGCGCGAGCGTGTCGTCCACCGCCGAGAACGACATCGCGACGATCGGCGGGTCGTGCGCCGGCCGCCCTGCGGCGTAGTCGCCGTAGGCGGCCATGATCTGGGCGCGATCGCGCGCCACGAGTTGCAACGCCACGCGCGCGTCGCGCTCCGGGAACGCCGCGTAGCGCACGGGCTTGTCGAGCGCGAGCCGGAGCACCGCGCCGAAGCCGTTGCCGACCCGGAGCGAGCGCGCCGCGGGTGGCCGATGCTCCTCGGGCAGCAGCCGGCCGAACGTCTCGAGCGCATGCGCGCCGCTGACGACGGCCCGGGCCGTGTAGTGCTGACCGGCGACGCTCACACCCGTCGCGCGCCCCCCCTCGACCGTGATGGCGTCCACGGGCGCGCCGGCGTGGACCTCGCCTCCGTGGGCGACCACGTGGCGAGCCAGGGCTTGCGTGAGCATGCCCGAACCGCCGCGCGGCCGCGCCATGCCGCCCTCGTGGTACAGCGGGTGCCACAGCAGGAACGGCGACGTCATCGGCTCCGAGGGCGGCGGACCGGACTGCGCGGCCATCCACACCAGGGGCGTCTTGACCTTCTCCTCCCGGAAGTACTGGTCGACCAGCTCGCCGTACGGCGCCAGGATGCGCGGCAACGCGCGCTTCCAGTCGCCCTCGACGGCCTTGCCGAACATGGCCGTACGGCCGAGCGTCAGCGGATCCGGAGTCTGCAGGAAGAGGTCGCGCACGGTCCGTGCGAAGGGTCGCCACTCGGCCAAGAAGCGCGCGTACGCCTCGCCCTCGCCCGGGAACTTGGCCTCGAGCTCGGTCACGGTGCGCTCCTCGGAGCGGTGGATGAAGAGGTGGTCGCCGTCCGGGTATGGCGCGAAGAAGAGCGGATCGCACTCGATGTACTCCAAGCCGAAGCGCTCCAGGCCGAGCTCTTCGACGATGGGTGTGAGTCGGATCAGGATGTGGGCGGAGCCGCCCAGGTCGAAGCGATAGCCTGGCACCATCTCGACCGTGCTGACGGCGCCGCCGACGATGTCGCGACGCTCGAACACGGCCACCTTGTAGCCGGCCTGGGCCAAGTACGCACTGGTGATCAGGGCGTTGTGCCCTGCTCCCACGGTGATGACGTCAAAATCGGGCACGGTGTCCTCTCGACGGGCGCGGCGGTTACGTGTGTCCGCCGAAGGCGGCTCCCACGACGGCACGTGGGATGAGCGCGAGCCGCTCGAGCGGCTTCAAGTGCGCGCGGCGGGTCAGGTTGTCGTAGCCGTTCTGGCGGAGCTTGCGCAGGATCGCCTCGTAGTTCACTGCCGCCACCCCGACCGCGCTGGCAGCCACGCCGTGCAGCTTCGGGATGCCTCGCCAGCCTTCACGGTACAGCGCGTGGGTGCGTTCGGCCAGAGACTCGACGAGCTCCACGTACCCCGCCGTGACCACGCCACGGTGCAGGTCGTCGAGTTCGACGCCATGGCGCGCGCGCAGGTCCGCCGGCAGGTAGCAACGCCCCATGGCGAGGTCCTCACCGACGTCGCGCAACACGTTGGTCAGTTGCATGGCCTGGCCGAGGGCGAGGGCCTGGTCGAGCGTCTCCTGCCCACCGCGGTAGCCCGCGATCGGCGCGACGAGGAAGCCGACCACGCCGGCCACCCGGCGGCAGTAGAGCATGAGCTCCTCCGCGGTCTGAACGTCGGGCACGCACAGATCGCTCTCGAGGCCGAGCCGCAGCTCCTCGAAGGCGTGGCGCGGCACGTCGAAGCGCTCGAGCGTCCACGCGAGGCCGACCTCGGAAGCGGCGTCGCTGCGCGGCACCCCCTCGTAGGCGCGCTCGACACCAGCCCACCAGGCTGCGAGGCGCGCCTGGCCCGATTGCGGATCGTCCGCTTCGTCGACGGCGTTGTCGCCATGCCGACACACGGCGTACACCACCGTGACGGCGCTGCGTTTGTCGCCACGGAAGAAGCGCGTACCGAGGTAGAAGGTGCCCGAGTGGGCCTTCGTCACTCGCGTACAGTCGGCGATCGCCTCGGCGATGGTCATGCCGCCCCTCTCCCGTCCCACCGGCAGGGTCCCACGAACGGGCCACTCGGAACGGTGACGCGGCGCACGATATCGAGGCGCCTACGCGCCAGGCAGTTCCACGCGTTCGAGCGCGCGCTCCGACGCCTCGGAGGCGTGGCCACCACCGAAACGTCGTTCGACGTAGGCGTCGAGCATGCGGTTGAACTCTGGAACGATGGCGTCGCCCTGCAGCGTCGTGACGAAGGCACCATCGCGGTACACGGGCGCCTTCGGCGACTCGCCGGTGCCGGGCAGCGAGATGCCGATGTCGGCGTGCTTGGACTCGCCGGGACCGTTCACCACGCAACCCATGACGGCCACCTTGAGGGCCTCGACCCCGGGGTAGCGCTCCTTCCAGTGCGGCATCTGCGCCTTCAGGTAGGCCTGGATGTCTCGCGCCATCTCCTGGAACAGCGTGCTCGTCGTCCGACCACACCCCGGACAGGCGGTGACGCTGGGCGCGAAGCGACGCAGATCGAGGGCCTGCAGCACCTCTTGCGCGATCTCCACCTCACGCTCCCGCGGTGCGCCGGGATCGGGCGTGAGCGACACGCGGATGGTGTCGCCGATGCCCTCCGCCAGCAACACCGCGAGGCCCGCCGTCGACGACACGGCGCCCTTGACCCCCATGCCCGCCTCGGTCAAGCCCAGGTGCAGCGGGTAGTCGCAGCGCTGCGCCAGGCGCCGATAGACGTCCCAGAGATCGCGAGCGTTGCTGACCTTGGCCGAGAGGAGGATGTGATCGTGCGGAAGGCCTGTGCGCTCCGCCAGCTCGGCGGAGTCGAGCGCCGAGCGGAGCATCGCCTCGATCATCACCTCGCGTGCCGGGAGCGGTTCGCTGAGGCGCGCGTTCTCGTCCATCAACGCGGTCAGGAGCGCCTGGTCGAGCGAACCCCAGTTGACGCCGATCCGCACCGGCCGGCCGTACGCCTTGGCGACCTCGATCATGGTGGTGAAGTTGGTGTCGTGGTGCCGTCCGGCTCCGACGTTGCCGGGGTTGATCCGGTACTTCGCCAGCGCCTCCGCCGTGGCTGGGAACTCGCGCAACAGGATGTGCCCGTTGTAGTGGAAGTCGCCGACGAGCGGCGCGACGACGCCCATGTCGTCGAGGCGCGCCCGGATCTCCGGCACCGCCGCGGCGGCGCCTGCGTCGTTCACGGTGATGCGGACGATCTCGCTGCCGGCCCGGGCCAGCGTGGCGACCTGCTCGGTGGTCGCGAGCACGTCGCGCGTATCGGTGTTCGTCATCGACTGGACGACGATGGGGTGCTGACTCCCGACCGGCACATGGCCGATGGTGGAGGTGACGGTGGGACGGCGTGGGGGACCCTGCATGCACCCAGTGTAGTGCCGGACGCCGCGGCGGAGGTGTGGCGACGAACCCAGGTCGGCCGAATGCGCTCAGCCTGAGGCGTCGTCTCGCAGCGCCAGCAGCGGCGCCAAGGCCGGCCACAGCGCAGCACTGCACGACACGGCCTCGCCGCCGTGGATCGTCTCGCGACCGTCCCAGGCACCGAAACGGCCACCAGCCTCACGCAGCAGGACGGGGAACGGTCCGCAGTCCCAGGCGTGCATCACCGGGTCGAGCATCGCGTCGAGACGACCCGACGCGACCAGCGCGTGACCGTATGCGTCGGACCAGCCCGGTCGGTAGGCCGAACGTGCCTGGACCTCGTGCCAGGCTCGAGCACGCCCATGCCGTGCGAACGACGCGGCGTCGGTGAAGCCGACGAAGGCGTCGTCGAGCGCCGCGGCCGCGCGGACCGTGACGCGCCGACCGTTCCAGCGCGTCCCCCCACCAGACGCGGCGGCGACCGTGTCGCCCAGCGCCGGGAAGTGCGCCACGCCCACCTCGACGCGCCCCTCGATCTCGAGGCCCACGAGCACGCCGTAGAGCGGCACGCCCCTGACGAACGACTTCGTCCCGTCGATCGGGTCGAGGTACCACTGGTGGCTGGCGCCGGGACGGCTCGCGCCGAACTCCTCACCCACGATGCCGTGATCGGGGAACGCACGCTCGAGGCGCTCGCGCAGCAGCGTCTCGGCCTCACGGTCGGCGATGGTCACGGGACTGTCGTCGGCCTTGTGCTCGACGTCGAGGGGTGTCTGGAAGTGCGCCAGGGTGCGCCGACCGGCCGCGAAGGCGGCCTCGAGCGCGACGTCGAGATAGCTGTCCAAGACACTCACGAAGCGCAGCCTACCAGCCGCACGAGGCGGTCGGCGGCCTGCGACGGCGCTGCTACGATGCGTCCATGATCATGACCCGTGCCCGCCTCGAAGCAGCCGAGCGCGCCGTCCTCGCCCCGTACGCGGCCTTCGCCGACGCGAGTCGTGGTCGTGTCCACTCGGAGGGCGAGAGCGCACATCGCACCGCCTTCCAGAAGGACCGTGACCGTGTGATCCACACCAGTGCCTTCCGGCGGCTCGAGTACAAGACCCAGGTCTTCGTGAACGACGAGGGCGATTACTACCGGACGCGCCTGACGCACACGCTCGAGGTCGCGCAGGTGGCGCGCTCCATCGCCCGCGCCCTGGGCGTCAACGAGGACCTCGCCGAAACGGTGGCCCTGGCCCACGACCTGGGGCACCCGCCCTTCGGCCACGCCGGCGAGCGCACCCTGAACCGGTTGGCGGAAGGCATCGGTGGTTTCGATCACAACCAGCAGAGCCTGCGCATCGTCACCGAACTCGAGAGCCGCTACGCCGCCTTCCCGGGGTTGAACCTGACCTGGGAGACGCTCGAAGGCATCATGAAGCACGAGACCGAGTACGACGTCCCGGACGCGTCATGGGAGCCCGACCTTCGCCCCGGGATCGAGGCGCAGGTCGTGAACGTCGCGGACGAGATCGCGTACAACGCCCATGACCTGGACGACGGACTTCGCTCGGGGCACCTCGACGTCAAGGAGGTCGCGCGCGTCCCCCTGATCGCCCGCTTGATGGACCGGCTCGCGATCGACCCGAACGCGTTCGACACGCGTGACCGCTACGTCCTGGTGCGCGAGTTGTTGGGCATGGCGATCGACGCCGTGATCGAACACAGCGAACAGCGCATCCGGGCGGCGGCGGTCGCGAGCATCGACGACGTACGTGCGCAGCCGCTGGTGCTGGTGGGACCGGACGACGCTTTGGCAGGGCAACTCGCCGAACTCAAGCGCTTCCTGTACGAGCACTTCTACTTCCACCATCGGCTGATCCGCATGACCCGCAAGGCCGACCACATCCTGGAGCGGATCTACGGCGCCTACTGCGAGACGCCGAGCATGTTGGCCCCCGACGTGCGCGAGCAGGCCGAAGCGCTGGGCCTCGAGCGGGCGGTCGTGGACTACCTCGCCGGCATGACCGACCGCTTCGCGATCAAGGAGTACCGACGCCTGTTCGACCCCACGACCCTGACCTGAGTGGCGCTGCGACCGACGGGTGCGCGGCGGTGCCACGCGAGTGCCGGCGCACCGCGCGCTCAGTCGTCGCGGCGCGCGACCGCGAAGAGGCGACCGTCGTCCGGGTCGCGGAACCAGGCGGCGCCGACGCCGCCACGCAGCACGCGCACCACCGCCCACGGGCTGGTGAGGGCACTCGTGGTCACGGCGCCGGACGAGGGCTCGACCAGGCGGACGTCGACGAACAGGTCGGTGCCCTCGAGCGACACGCCGCGAACGTCCACGCTGTAGCCGCCCGTCGGCCGCTGGCCCATCATCACGACCAGCACCGTCTCGCGCGCGAGGTCGACGCTCGGCAGCGCTGGAACGGTGAGTTGCGCTCCGTGCAGTTGGTTCCAGATGGAGCGCAGTTCCGCCTCGCTGCGTACGAGCCTGAAGGTCGGCCGCTGCACGTTGACGGCCTGCTGGCCGCTGGCGACGGTCTCCCACTGCACCGTTCGGGGCGCGGGACGGAACGCGCCGGGATCGGTGGCCAGGCCCGTCTGGACGTGCAGCGCGCTGGCGCGGTACTCGGCGAGCCCGTCCACGCTGCGGCGCGGCACGTCGGCGCCGACCAGCACGCTGACGACGAGCGGTTCGCCGAGCGACTCGAGGTAGGTGGCGATGGCGTCGGCCTCGGTCAACGTGAGTTCGCCGAGACCCCGCAACCTGGCGCTGCGCGGTCTCGGGGTCACGCGCAGGTCGAGTCCCGCCTGGTCGTCCTCGCCGAGGACGAACCAGCTGTTGCCGTCGTAGTAGAGCAAGGCTCGGGTGGAGGCGATGGTGCGGACTTGGACGTCGGTGGTCAGCGGGATACGGCGCACGTCCACCGGTGCCGGGATCGGCTCGACCGGGGTCCGCAGGAACGGCTCAGCGTCGACGGTCAGGCTCCCCGTGACGGAGAGCGGCACCCGGAGGGCGTCGGGGTCGGCCGGGGCGAGCGTGACCGTGTCGCCGTCCAGCGTGAAGCTGCGGGGCTCGCCGTAGAAGTAACTCAGGCGGGCGTCCACCACACCCGTGATGGTGACGTCGTGCAGCTGCGGCGCAGCATCGGGGTCGCACGCGACGAGCAGCGCGAGGGCAGCCAGACATCCAAACCGAACGAGACGGCGCATCGGTCCTCCTCAGCGTCCGAACGTACCACCCAGACGCTGAGCGCGATGAGGACGCCGCGGCGTACCTGCGCGACATCGAGGACGAGCGCGACACCGGAGCGTTGGTAGACTCCTCTGGTGTCCACGCGCCGAGTCCTCATCGTGTCCGCGTCCATCGGCAGCGGGCACGTCGCCGCCGGCCGCGCGCTCGAGACCGCCCTAGGAACGATCGGAGCCGAGACGAGCCACGTCGACCTGCTCGACTACACCACGGCACCGTTCCGCCGGCTCTACCGTCAGGCGTATTTCGACCTGGTGCGCAGCGCCCCCGACTTGGTCGATTGGTTCGGCAAGCGGCTCGACCGCCGACCCACCGAGGACGAGACGCGACTCTTGCGGCTGCGGGCTCGTTTCGCTCGACTCCTCAGCCACCACCTGCCCCGCCAGATCGCGCGCGTATGCCCGACGCTCTTGATCCACACGCACTTCTTGGGACCCGAGATCCTCTCGGCCCAGCGCCGACCCCTCGCGATCGCGCAGGTCCAGGTGATCACCGACTTCTTCGCACACGCTCTGTGGCTGCGGTCGAGCATCAGGCGCTACTACGTCGGGGCCGAGGAGATGGCGGTCCACCTGGCCGCTTCGGGCGTCTCGGCCGAGCGCATCCGGGTGACCGGCATCCCGATCGACGCGCGCTTCGCGTCCCTGCCCTCGCGGGCCGAGGCGCGCACCCTGCTCGACCTCGAACCCGACCGCGACGTCTTGCTGATGATGGCCGGCGGCATGGAGGCGCGCACCGTGGCGGCGCTCCTCGAGCAGGTCGCGGGCCTGCGCTGGCCGCTCCATGTGGTGATCGTATGCGGCCGCTCGCCCGATCTCGTCGCCCAACTCAAGCCGATCGTGGCCGAGGCGCGCGGGCTCGTGCGCATGCGCCTGCTCGGGTTCACCGACCAGGTGCCCACGTACATGGCCGCCGCCGATCTGATGGCGGGCAAGCCGGGCGGCCTGACCTCCAGCGAGGCGCTCGCGGCCGGACTTCCGATGGCGATCGTGCAGCCGTACCCACTCCAGGAGGAGGCGAACGCGACCTACCTGCTCGAGTCCGGGGCCGGGATGCGCATCGAGCCGTTGACGGTGTTCACCCACAAGCTCAGTCGCTTCTTCGCCGACCCAGCGCGGCGCGAACGCATGTCGGCCGCGGCCGCCGCGCTGGGCCGGCCTCACGCCGCGCGCGACGTCGTCGCCGACCTCGGCGAACTCGGAGTCCTATGAACAAGACGACCACCACCAACGTCCGACGTGCCGTCGCGTACGTGCTCGCCGTGTGGCTGTGCCTCGTGGTCGGGCAGGCCGTCGCAGTGACCGAACCGCAGGGTGCGTACCACGTCCTCGTCGTGGGATCCGAGCCCGAGGCCATCACGGCCGCGGTCGCCGCCGCCGAGTCGGGCGCCCGCACGCTCCTCATCAGCGAGGACGAGCGTGTGGGCGGGCTCTTCGTTCGCGGGGCGATGAACGTGCTCGACCTGCGCGTGACGCCGGTCGATTACCAACGCGGGCTGTTCGAGCGCTGGTGGCGCGCGGTGGGGCGCGGCAACGCGTTCGACGTCGCGCGTGGTGAGCGCGCGTTCCTCGACCTGCTCGAACGGGCCGGCGTCGAGGTACGGCTCGGCGCGCCGCCCCTCGCCCCCCTGGTGCACGAGGGGCGGGTGATCGGCGTGACGCCTGCGGGCGAGTCCCCGATCTGGGCGGACCACGTGATCGACGGCAGCGCCGACGCGGGCCTGGCGGCGGCCGCGGGCGCGCGCAGCACCATCGGTTTCGCCGCGATCGGCCTGGACGCGCGTATGGTCGACACGCTCGTGTTCCAGATCGACGGCGTCGATTGGGGAGCGCTGCGGCAAGGCGCCCGGGCGCGCGGCCGGAGCTACGCGTACGTCGACGACCGCGTCGCCTACGGCCACTTCGCCGGGCATCCCGCGGCGTTCCGGGCCAGCGACCCGGACATCCGCCTGCGCGGCCTGAACCTGGGGCGGCAAGACGACGGCAGCGTGTTGGTCAACGCCCTGTTGATCTACGGCCTCGACCCGTTCGACCCGGCCAGCCGCGCCGATGGGTTGGCACGCGCCGCCGCGGAGGTCGACGCGGTGATCGCCTGGTTGGCGCTCGACGTGCCCGGCTTCGCCGCGGCGCGCTCGGGGGGTGTCGCCGAGGCGCTCTACGTCCGCCAGACACGCCACCTGGTGGCGACGTGCACCCTGACCGTGGACCACGTCCTGGACTCGGTCGTGACGGATCAGGACGTCGCCGCGGGCGGGTACCCACTCGACGTCCAGACGCTGCGTCCGAGCGACGACGGTTTCGTGTTCGGCCTGCCCGACATCTACGGGGCGCGTTTGTGCATGAGCGTTCCCGTCGACGTCGACGGCGTGTGGGTCGTGGGCCGGTCGGCCGGCTTCGATCCGATCGCGCAGAGCAGCGCGCGCGTCGTGCCGTTCGGCATGGCCCTCGGCGAGGCCGTGGGCGTGGCCGCCGCCCTCGGCTCGGCGCTCGACATGACGCCGCGCGAGGTGGCACACGACCCGGAGGTGGTGCGCGACGTCCGCGAGTCGCTCGCGTCGCGCGGCGCCTACCTCCCCGCCGTCAGACCGCGCCGCTCCGTCGGGCCCGTCGGGCACCCGCACTACGCCGAGTACCGGGCGATGCTGCGCTGGGGGTTGGCCGTCGGGGGGTACGACAACGATCCGCGCCTCGGTGTCGAGTCGAGCCGCACGGCGCTGGTCTTCTTGCTGTCCAACGTGTTCCAGCGCGCCTACCACGACGAGGTGACCGGCCAGGTCCTGGTGGCGCGCTTCGGTCTCGACAGCGGTCCGCTGGACGCCGCGACCGCGGCGCGCATCACGGCGGCGGCCCTGTGCGAACTCGAGCGCTGTCCGGCCGGCGAGAGCTGGGCGGACCTCCGGGCGAGCGGCCTGCGCGTGCCCGAGCCCTCAGGCAACGTACGGCGCGGCGAGGCCTACGCCCTCGCAAGCCTCGTCTTGGACGGCCGCAGGCCCGGGCCGGACCATGCCGCCAGGCGACCCTGACGAGGCCTTCGCGTCACCCACCGTCGTGCTCGGCGCGCTCGCGATCGACGAACTGACGAGCCGTACGGCCCGAGTACCCGTTGCCCCACGTGGCGAAGCGCAGCGCGCGGCCTTCGCGCGTCTCGTCGGCAGGCAGGCCGGCTGCGGCCGCCAGCGCCGCGACGATCGCGAGGAAAGCACGCCTGTCGGCCATCGGGAACGTGATCGTCAGGCCGAACCGGTCGGCCAGCGCCAGACGATCGTGGTGCGTGTCCCAGGCGTGGACGTCGGCATCGAGCGGGTCGGGCCTGTCACCGTGGCGTTCGCGCACCAGGTGCCGACGGTTCGACGTCGCGATCACCAGCACGCGTTCGCGCCGCGTCAGCAGGCTGCCTTCGAGCAGGCTCTTCAGCGGACGCAAGCGCTCGTCGCCGTCGTCGAAGGCGAGGTCGTCGAGCATCAGGACCGCCGGCCGCGGCTGGCGCGCGAGCTCGGCGAGCACGCGACCGAGCTGACCCAAGTGCGCCACGGGGAGCTCCACCAGCTGCAAGCCACGGCTGGCGAAGCGCTCGAGCAGCCCCCGCACCGTGGTCGACTTGCCGCTGCCGCGCGGCCCGTACAGGAGTGTGGCCAACGCGGGCTGGCCGGCCAGGAAGGCCTCGACGTTGGCGAGGAACGGCTCGAGCTGACGCTCGAGGCCGATCAGGTCGTCGAGTCGAGCGCTCGCTGGGGCGCGCACGCCTACGAGCCGTGCGCCGTCCCAGGCGAAAGCGTGGTGCCGCGCGAGGGGGCCCGCGCCCGCCGTGCGCGCCGCCTCGGCGAGCGCAGCGCTGGCGCGCTCGACGTCGCCGCTCGACAGCGCCGCAGCCAGCCGGTGCGCGCCGACCGTGGCCGCCTCGACGTTCGACGCGGCCGCGAGGTCGCACCAGTTCGGCAGCGCTCGGCCGACGAGCGTCTCCACCTCGCGCTGCCAGTCGCGCCGCACGAGTGCCGACAGCGCGTGGAGGTCGGCGAGCGCGGCTTCACGCACGCCGCCGGGCACGAGTGGATCGCGTTGGCGCTCGACGGCGTTCCCGACGTGGCGCGCCCACGTACCGTCTTCGAACAGCACCGCGCCCGCCACTGCGTGCGCGAGGTCGGGGCTGCCGGCGTCGATCAGCGCACGCGCCACACCCGCGTGCGCCGCGGTGGCTGACGCCACGTCGCCAGCGGCCAGCGCGGACTCGATCGTCACGACGAACGGCCACCACGCAGCGGCGCGCGGACCGTCGAGCAGGTACGGATGGAACACCGCGAACCCTCCCCTGCACCACGCCGTCGCGACACCACCGAGCCGAGCCGCACGACCGTGCGACGCACACGATACCGCCGTCAGGCCGTGCGGTTGGCCGTGGTAGCCTCCGGCATGCCGGCCATCTACCAGCGCGCCCGTCCCGCGCGCTTCGACGAGGTCGTCGGCCAGGACCACGTCACGGGTCTCCTCGTCGCGGCGCTGCGCCGCGACGCCATCGGTCACGCCTACCTGTTCTCCGGTCCGCGCGGGGTCGGCAAGACGACCAGCGCGCGCCTCTTGGCGATGGCGGTCAACTGCGACGCAGCGGCCGACGAACGGCCCTGCGGGCGATGTACGGCGTGCCTGGCCGTGCAGTCCGGCGGGCACCCCGACGTGATCGAGCTCGACGCCGCCTCGAACAACTCGGTCGACGACGTGCGCGAACTGCGTGAGCAGGTGCGCTTGGCGCCGTTGCGCGGTGGCCGCCGGGTGTGGATCCTGGACGAGGCGCACATGCTCTCCCGCGCGGCCGCGAACGCGCTGCTGAAGACGCTCGAGGAGCCGCCGCCAGGTCTCCTGTTCATACTCGCCACCACCGAGCCCGAGAAGCTCCCTGCCACGGTGTTGTCGCGCTGCCAGCACTTCCGCTTCCGCCGCTTGTCGGACGACGAGATCCGCGGCAAGCTGCAACGCCTGGTGCTCGAGGCGGACCGCAGCGCCGAAGACGACGCGTTGGCGCTCTTGGCCCGGGCGGCCGACGGTGCCATGCGCGATGCCGAGTCGATGCTCGAGCGGCTCCTCGCATCGGGCGAGCCGATCACGCGCGACGGTGTCGAGGGTGCGCTCGGCTTGCCGCCGTTCGACCGCATGGCGCATCTGGTCGGCGCGCTCGCGGACGGCGATCTCGGTCCCGTGCTGAGCTCGGCGGCAGAACTCTACGCCGACGGCTTCGCTCCGCGGACGCTGGCCGAGCAGGTGGGCCGCACCCTCCGCGACGTGCTCGTCGCGCGCGTGCGGGGTCGCGGTCCCGAGCCGTCGCTCGACCTCGACATCGACGAGGATGCCATCGTCCGAGCGCTGCACGTGGTCGACGACGCCCACGAGCGGTTCGTCCGGCGCGGCGACCTCTACGCGCTCGAAGTCACGCTGATCCGCGTCGCGGCTGCGATGCGGCCACCGGCCCCTGCACCGCCAGCGGTGCTCGCCGCGACCGCGCCCGAGGCTGAACGCGCGCCCGCGCCCAGCGCTGTGCCCGCCCCGCAACCCCGCTCCAGGCCCGACGTCGTCACGCCTGGTGGCGCGCCTCCGGCGGCGAAGGGCGGGTTCGACCCCAACGCACGGCCCGCACGCCAGGAGCGAACCAGCGCTGGCTCCGAGCGTCCCGCGCCCGTGAGCTGGCACGCCCTGCTCGCGCGCGCCGGCCCCCAGCTCAAGGCCTTCTTGCTGCCGGCCGAGGCGACCCTCGAGGGCGACCGCCTCGACGTCCGGTACGACGAGCGGCACGCGTTCCACTTCGGCCAGTTGCAGCGCCGCGAGGCGGCCTTCCTCGAGCTCGTCGACGCGGTGGGTGGTGCACACCTCCACGTGCTCGTCGTGGGCCCGGGCGGTCGCATGCAGCGCGCAGCCGGCGCCGCCAGGGACGCGGCAGCGGTCACCGCGCCCACATCGGTGCCCGCGCACGATTCCGTGCCCGTGCTCGTACCCGAACCCGAGCCTGGGTCGGTACCCGGGCCCGAGCCCGCATCTGCACGAGCATCCGGACCCGAGCACGAGGAACCATCGAGCGAGGAACCACCAAAAAAAGTGTGACGGGGGCGCCGCCCGATGCGCCGCCCCCGAGCGATACCCTCGAGCGCCTACCGGAGGACTTCTGGGACTCCGCGACGGCTGGAGACGCGGCGACCGAGGGTGCGCCACGGTCGTCGCCGATCGTCGAACCAGCGGATGCCGAGCCGGTTCCGGAACGGGCCGCGATCGGCGAGCGCCCGCCTCAGCGCTCGTCCGGCGCGGAAACGGGCGCGGAGGCGGGTGTGGAGGCGGGTGTGGCCGTGCTGCAACGCCTCTTCCCCGGGCGTGTGCTCGGCGTCGAGCCGCATGCGGGTGACGAGGCCGGCGTTGGTGACACGATCGACGGCGGCGACGCTGCGGCCGCGGTCGCGACCGGCGACGACGCACCCGACGAAGCGCCCGCCGAGGGCGGGCTAGAATCCGACAGGAGTCGACGCTGATGAACATCCAGAAACTGATGAAGGAAGCCCAGAAGGCGCAGCGCCAGATGGCCGAGGCGCAGGAGCGGCTCGCCGCGATGCAGGTCGAGGGGAGCGCTGGTGGCGGCATGGTGACCGTGACGGCCAACGGCGACGGCACCGTCTCGAAGGTGCGCATCGACCCCGGTGCGATCGACCCCGACGACGTGACACTGCTCGAGGACCTGGTCACGGCCGCGGTCGCCGACGCGCAGCGCAAGGCCAAGGAGTTGCAGGAGAGCGAGCTGGGGTCGGCCGTGGGCGGGCTCGGCGCCATGCCGGGCCTGTTCTGAGGCCACCCCAACGTGCGCTACCCGACGCCGCTCCTGACGTTGATCAGGGCGCTCAGCCGCCTGCCCGGCATCGGACCGAAGTCGGCCCAGCGCTTGGCCTTCCACCTGTTCAACCGACCAACGGAAGAGGTGCTGGCGCTCGCGCGAGCCCTCGAGGAGGCCAAGACGGGTCTGGCCCGGTGTCCGCGCTGCGCGCACGTAATGGCGACAGACGAGGCGGCCTGTGCGGTCTGCACCGACCCGGCTCGCGACACGGCGTTGCTGTGCGTGGTGGAGCAGCCGGCCGACGTGTTGGCGATCGAGCGGAGCGGCGAGTACGCCGGCCGTTACCACGTCCTGCACGGTGCGCTCTCCCCCATGCACGGCGTCGGCCCGGACGAGTTGACGATCGCCCTGTTGCTCGAGCGACTCGACGGTGTGACCGAGGTGGTGTTGGCGACCTCCACGACCGTGGAGGGCGAGGCGACCGCCTTGTTCCTCGCGCAGCGCCTGCGCACGCTCGGCGTCCGGGTGACCCGGATCGCGTACGGACTGCCGGTCGGCGGCGACCTCGAGTACGCCGACGAGGTGACCCTGGGCCGCGCCATGACGCATCGGCGCGACCTCTGAGCACAACTGTGAAGCAATCGTCGTACCCCCGCACGCCTTGACACGAGGCGGCGCGTCCGTATACTCGGGACCGCCTACGGAAGGGGGACGTCGCGTTGCCATCCGAGAAACGAACCCGCCGCCTCGTGATCGTCGAGTCGCCCACCAAAGCCCGAACCATCCAGCGCTACCTGCCAAGCGGTTCGAGTGCCGCATCGGGCGATGCGTCCTACGTCGTCGAGGCCAGCATGGGTCACGTACGCGACCTCCCCGCGAACGCCGCAGAGATTCCCGAAAACGTCAAGAAGCAGCCCTGGTCGCGCCTCGCGGTGCGCACGGACGACGAGTTCCAGCCGCTGTACGTCGTCTCGCCGAAGAAGCGTGCCGTGGTACAGAAGCTGCGCAAGGCACTCAAGAGCGCCGACGAGCTGGTCATCGCGACGGATGAGGACCGCGAGGGCGAGAGCATCGGATGGCACCTGGTGCAGGTGCTCGAGCCCACGGTGCCCGTCAAGCGCATGGTGTTCCACGAGATCACCCGCGAGGCCATCGAGCGTGCGCTGGAAGAGACCCGCGACATCGACACCAACCTGGTCGAGGCGCAGGAGACGCGGCGCGTGCTCGATCGCCTCGTCGGCTACACGATCTCGCCGCTGCTGTGGAAGAAGATCGCGCCGCGCCTGTCGGCCGGACGCGTACAGAGCGTCGCGGTCCGGATGCTCGTGCTGCGTGAGCAGGAGCGCCTGCGCTTCAGGGCCGGCAGCTACTGGGACCTCGCCGCCACCTTGGTCACCGGCGCCACGCCGTTCGGTGCGCAGCTCACGCACGTCGGCAGCCTGCGCGTCGCATCCGGTAGGGACTTCGACGAGACCACCGGGCGCCTCAAGACCGACCTGGTCGAAGGGCGGGACGTCGTGTTGCTCGACCGCACGGCGGCCGAGGAGCTGTCACGGCGGGCCCGGGACGGACGCTGGTGGGTCGAGAGCGTGGAGTCGCGCGACGCCACCAGGCAACCGGCGCCGCCGTTCACGACGAGCACGCTGCAGCAGGAGGCGAGCCGCAAGCTCGGGCTCGGCGCCCGCGACAGCATGCGGGTCGCGCAGGGCCTGTACGAGCGCGGCTACATCACCTACATGCGGACCGACTCGACGAGCCTGTCGAGCGAGGCACTCCAGGCGGCGCGTGCCGCGATCACCGCCCGTTACGGCGACGAGTACCTCCCCGACGCACCCCGCACGACGACGAAGAAGGGCCGCAACGTCCAGGAGGCCCACGAGGCGATCCGACCCGCCGGCACGGCGATGAAGACGGCCGAGGAGCACGGCCTGAAGGCGACCGACGCGGCCCTCTACGACCTCGTGTGGAAGCGCACCGTCGCGAGCCAGATGCGCGACGCGCGGCTGCGCTTCGTGACGGCGCGCATCGGGGTCACGGGCGGCGCCGAACAGCGTGGCGGCGCCTGGGAGGCGCGCTTCCGCGCCTCGGGTCGCACCACCGTGTTCCCGGGCTTCTTCCGCGCGTACGTCGAGGGCAGCGACGACCCTGACGCCTCGCTCGACGCGCAGGAGCAGCCGCTGCCGGCCCTCGAAGAGGGTGCGGCACTCGAGGCGCGCGCCGTCGAGGCGCTCTCGCACGAGACGAAGCCGCCGGCTCGCTACACCGAGGCGTCGCTGGTCAAGCTGCTCGAACAAGAAGGCATCGGCCGGCCCAGCACCTACGCCAGCATCATCGACACCATCTTGCGTCGCACGTACGCGCGGAAGCAGGGCAGCCAGCTGGTGCCCACCTTCGTCGCCTTCGCGACGAACGCACTGCTCGAGCACCAGTTCGAGGCGTTGGTCGACACCGAGTTCACCGCCCGCATGGAGGCGACGCTCGACGAGATCGCCAACGGCAGCGTCGATCCACTCCCCTACCTGCGCGCCTTCTACGGCGGCGCGAACGGGCTCGAGTCGACGGTCGCCGCGGGCCTCGAGGCGATCGACGCGCGCGAGATCAGCACCATACGGTCGCCATCGTGGGACCCGTACGTCGTGCGGGTGGGCCGCTACGGTCCGTACGTCGCTGGGACCCTGGACGGCGAGGAGAAGACGGCCAGCCTTCCCGACGACACGGCTCCGGCCGACCTGACGCGCGAGCAGCTCGAGACCTTCCTGCGCGATGGCAACGCCGCCGATCACGTGCTGGGCAGCCACCCCGACGACGGCCACGCCATGCTCCTGAAGCGCGGGCCGTACGGGCCGTACCTGCAGCTCGGCGACGGCACCGACGGGGAGCGGCCGAAGCGCGTCTCGCTGCCTCCCGGCGTCGCCCCCGAGGACGTCGACGCCGATCTCGCCCGACGCCTGCTCGACCTGCCGCGGCGGCTGGGCGAGCATCCCGAGACTGGCGAAGGCGTGGAGGCCCACATCGGCCGCTTCGGCCCCTACGTCCGGCACCAGCGGACGTTCGCGTCGATCCCCAAGGGAGCGCCTTTCGACCTGCTCACGGTCGACCTGCCCCAGGCGCTCGACCTCTTGGCGAAGAAGCGCGGTCGCAACGCCCCGCTGCGCGTGATCGGCGACCATCCCGACACCGGCGAGCCGATCGGCTTGTTTGATGGCAAGTACGGCCCGTACGTGTCGCACCAGAAGGTCAACGCGTCGCTGAAGGACGGCCAAGACCCTGACGCGCTCGACCTCGACACCGCGCTCGCGCTGCTCGCCGAGCGCGAGGCAGCGAGCGGCACGAAGACCTCCGGCCGCGGCAAGCGCGCGACGGCGAAGGGCCGCGCGACGACACGTGCGAGCGCCTCGAAGCGCGGCACCAAGCAGGCGCGACCCACGAAGAAGACCAAGCCGGCTGCGAAGCGGCCGAAGGCCACGACGGCGCAGCTCGAGGCGCACCTCGACGAGCTCGACGACACCACGCGTTCGGTCGTGACGCGCCTGGAGGGCATGGGCGGCCGCTCGAAGCAGGCGCTCGTGGCCGTCGCCGACGAGCTGGGACTGGCGCAGGAGGCCGTCGAGAGCCATCGCAAACGCGGCCTGTTCAAGCTCCGCATGGCGTTCGGCAAGGCGCGCGCGGGCGACGACGGTTGACCCACCCAGCGGTTGAGCGGCGCTAGACTACGGCGTGCCGCGCTACACCGTCAGCGACGCCCTGGTGCTGCGTCGTTCGCCGCTTCCGAGCGGCGACGTCGTGCTCACCTTGCTGTCCGAGCACGGCAAGTGGCGTGCGGTCGCCCGCAAGGGACGACTGCCGGGTGGCAACCTCGCGCGGCTGTCGCTCTTCCACGACGTCACGGTGCAGGCCTACCGGCGCCGCGACGACGATCTGGCCGTGTTGACGCAAGTGCGCCTGAACGGGGCCCTCTCTGGCCTCACCAGGCCCGAGGCGTACCCCTACGCGCACGTCCTGGCCGAACTCACCGATGCACTCACCGTCGACACCCACGTGGGGGAGCGGCTGCTCGCGGTCGTGGCGAGCGGGTTGCGCGGCATCGGCTCGCACGACGATCCGGAGGCGGTGGCGCTCGCGTACGCCTGGCACGTGTTGGAGCTCGCGGGGTTGGCGCCCCAGGTCGGTGCTGCCGCAGCACGACCGGCCACCGTGGGCGACTCGCCGGCGGTCCCGGCCGGCCCTGTGCCGGCCAGCGCCGAGGCGACGGACACCGTGGCCGCGCCCGTCTGCGACCGCTGTGGCGCGCTCGCCACGCGCCTGGCCGTGGACGCCGGGCGCATGCGCTGTGACGACCACGGCGACCACGTCAGGGACGTCTGGCTCGGTGAGGACGGGGCCAGGTCGCTCGCCCTCGCCGTGCGCGGTCCGCTGCGCGCCGCCGTGCTCGCACCCCCGGAGGACCGGAAGCGTGCGTGGCGAGCGCTCCAGGCGTACGTCCGGGAGCACGTGAGCGAGGTGCGCGCCGTGACCGCCCTCGCCCGGGAGTCCGCGTGAGCGCCTTCGACCTGGTGGTCGCGCTCGCCGTCGGCTACCTGCTCGGAGGCTTCCCGACCGCCGCGCTCATCGCGCGGGCGCGCGGACGCCGCATCTTCGACGTCGGCTCGGGGAACATGGGCGCCATGAACACCGCGCGCAACCTCGGGCCCGGGCTCGGGGTCCTGGTGCTGATCGTCGACGTCGGGAAGGGCACCCTGGCGGCGCTGGCGGGAGCCGGGATGGGCGCCGCCCTCGGCGCCGCTGGCGACGCCCGCGTCGTGCTCGCCCTGGCCGCCGGGGTGGCAGCGGTGGCTGGGCACGCCTGGTCCCCGTACGTGGGGTTCCGGGGCGGGAAGGCGTTGGCGACCGCGTTCGGCGCAGCGCTCCCGGTGACGCCCTGGGGCGCCGCTGCGGCGCTGGTCCTGCTCGTCTCGTTGCTCCTCATGTTCCGCCGCGAACCGCCGGCGACGGCGATCACGCTCCCCCTCTACCCCGTGCTCACGTACCTGAGCACCATGCGCGCGACGCTCGATCAGGACCTCGCGTTCGCTGCGGCGACGGGTGCGATCGTCGTCGCGGCGCTGATCGGTCTGAAGCACCTCGCGCTGTTCCGCGCGAAGCGTCGCAGCGCCGCAGCGGTCGGCGACGAGGCCGTCGGCGCCGACGAGCACTCGCGCTGAGCCGCACCGGAACCGGGACGCCGCGGCCTCAGGTCCGCGCGTCGACGCGCCGGAGCAGCGCCACCCCTTCGGGTCCATCGGCGTCGTGGTGGTGGCGAACCAGTGCGGCAACGCGGTCGTCACCACCGACCGCGAGGATCATGCTCGCGCCACGCGCGGCGTGTTCGCGGTGACGGCGCCACGCCTCCGCAACGGCGCGGGTCGGCGCACGCGGCGCGCCATCCGAGGCCGGCGTGTAGACATGGACGACGATGCGCTCCCAGGCCCGATAGGGGGTGTCTGCCTTGCCGACGTCGTGCAGCAGAGCGGCTCGGACGAGCGTCGGGTCGGCATCCGGCGCCAGCTCCAAGAGGGCGCGCGCGACGCAGCAGGCGTGGTCGCGGTCGCGCGCATCCATGAGCCGGTAGAGGTCGTACTCGACGCGTGGCAACCACGACGCGGCGAACGCATCGTCCGGCCGCGCGAGGCCGGGGAGGAACGCCTTGGCGGTCCGCAGCGCCGCGTTCAGGTACCACGCCGGCGGCTTCACGCTGGCGAGCATACCCGCGCCGGCCGCACCGGTCACGCACGCACGGGCGCCAGAGCCGGAACGTCCCGTACAATGGAGGGCGTGACCGCCGCCACCTATGCCCTGCGCCGCTGGATCCTCGCATGGGCGCTGCTCGCCGCCGCCCTGATCGGCGGCGGCCATGCGCAGGACGAGACGGCCCCCGAAGCACGCATGTCCGCTCCGGAGGGCGCGGTGCTGTTGAGCGGTGACGACCCCGCTGTCGTCGCGGACGAGGCCGTGCAGGCGTGGCTGGACCGTCCGGCGACGGCCCTCGCCGACCTGTTGGGGCGCGACGCCAACGAGGTGTGTGCGCTGCTCCCCGACCTCGTCGCAGCGCCTCCGCCGCCGGAAGGGACCCGCGTCAACCTGGAGGACCGCCGCGAGCTCGAGCTCGACGACCCGGACATGCGCCGCTTCAGCTACAGCGCGGTGCGACCGGCCGACCAGCTCGACGTGGTGCAGGTCGACCTGCAGCGCGTCGGCGACGGCTGGGAGGCGGTTTCGGTGGGGTTCCGGGTCGACACGGTGGACCGCGGTTGGCTGGGCTCGCCGATCAGCGGAGGCGTGTTCGCCGGCCTGTCGCTGCTCGTGCTCGCCCTGTTGCTCAGGCCGTCGCCGCTCCGGCGCGTGCTGGCCAGCGGCACCGAGTACGTGCGCGAGCACCGCCGCCTGGTGTTCGGCACGATGGTGCTCTTGTACGGCGCCTTCGCGCTCGGCGTGTGGAGCGGCGCGGCGCTGCCGCCGGCCTGTGACGACGCGGTCTTGGCCGTGCTGGGCCAAGCCCTCGGTCAGGTCGGCGCCACCGACGCGCTGCTGTCGGGCGACCCGTTGCGCCTCGGGGTCACGATCTTCTACCAGAACTTCGGTGTGGTGACGCTGCTGCTGTTCTGGCTCGGGCTCCTCTTCGGCGTTCCGGCGTACATCCTGGCGTTCCCGCAGTTCTTCGCCAACGGCCTGCCGTTCGGTGTGCTGTACGACGTCACCGGCCCGGTGGCCCTGCTCGGTACGGTGCTGCTCATCGTCATCGAGCTCACCGCGTACTTCCTCGTCGTCGCCGGCGGCGGCATGCTGCTCGTGACCATCGTGCGCCAGGGGTTCGGTGCGTTCCCGCTGGCGCTTCGCAAGACCCTCGCCATGCTCACGATCGCGGGCGTCCTGCTGTTGGCTGGTGCGTGGTACGAGGTCGCGCTGATCCTGTTGGGTTGAGCGGGCCCGCGGGCGCCACGCTTCACGAAGCGCGTAGGACCTGCCTGGCGGCCCCGGCCACGTCGAGCAGCGAGTCCGCTCCGGCGAAGGCGCTCGCGTGGGGACCGAGGGCGAGCAGTGGCACCTGTGCGTGCGTATGGCGCGGACTCGAGAGGTCCTCGAGGTTGCCGTGGTCGCTCGTGACCAAGAGGGTCACGTCGTCGCCCAGGGCGTCGCGCAGTGCGCCCAGGAACGCATCGAGGTGTGCGACGAACGCTGCCGCCTCGCCGAGGTCCTGGCGATGGCCTGCCCGATCGCTGCTCCAGACGTCGAAGAAGGTGAGCGCGTGCGCTGCCGCAAGCCGTGCCAACACGCCCGCCTGGGCGTGGGTGCCGAGCAGCCCGGGGTCCACCGGCGTCTCCGCGGCGAACGCGGCGAGGCGGCGCCCGTCGAGGTCGGCGGAAACGGCCCGACCCTCCGCGAACGCGACCATGTCCGCGATCGGGATGCCAGCCGCCGTGGCCGCCACCAGCGGCGCGGACGCGCGTACGCGCCGATGGCGCCCCACCGCCCCCGCGACCGTGCCGTTGGTTGCTGCGCCGAGCGCGTCGCGGTAGGCACGCGGATAGGCGTTGGCGAGGACGGCGCCGCCCAGCGTGCGCGCCGTGTGGAACAGGCTGTCCCGCCCGAGGAGCGCTCGCAACGTCGGCCCTGGCCAGGGTCCGTAGTGGCGCCCCATCGCAGACGCCGCGTTGTGGCCCGTCAGCAGCGTCGTCTGGCCGGTCGCCGACTGCGGCAGACCCGGAACGCCGAGGCGAGCGTCGAGGGCCGCCCTGACACGCCCGGTCTCCGCCAGCGCACCCCATGCGTCCGCGCTCCAGTCGCTGCCGGCGAGCGAGCGCAGGTGGGGCCAGTCGCCGGCGAAGGGATTGGACGAGGCGTCTGAGGGGCCGAGTCCGACCCCGTCGAGGAACACGAACAGCAGCCGCGCCACGCGCG
>REEJ01000332.1 GCA_007695125.1 Trueperaceae bacterium
ACCCACGGCCCACCGCGGTATCCTCCTGCACGAGCCCCGTTGGGTTCAGGAGGGCCGATCGCCGTGGTCCACCGCATCGCCCCGCTCGCCCGCCCCGCCGGCACGCTGCTGTTCGTGGGGATGATGGCGTTGGGCTACTACTACAACGTCACGTTCGTGCAGATCGGCCTGACCGACCTGGGCCGGACGCGGTTGGGACTGCCACCCGACGCGGTCGGCACCGTGATGGCGGTGCTCGCGTTGGTGACGTCGCTGGTCGCGGTCGTCGTCGGCCTGTGGTTGCGCCGCATCGGCGGGGGCCGCGACTTCGTCCTCCTGCTGCGCCTCGCGGCGGGCGTGGTGGTGGTCCAGACCATCCTGACGGCCCTCACGCCGCTGGTGGCGACGCCGGCCGCGTACCTCGCCTGGGTGATCGTGTGTTCGCTGGCGCTCGGCGTCGGCGTGCCCTCGACCTTCGCGCTGACCGTCCACCTCGTGCCGGTCCGGCGGCGCGGCGCCGCGGCCGCCGCCGTCACCGCGCTCGCCTACCTGGCGGCCCCGCTGGGGACGGGCGACTGGACCGTGGAGCACTTCACGCGCCAGCTGCTCTGGTTGATGGTGCCGGGCGCGCTGGCGGCCCTGGTCCTGGCCTGGAGCGGATCGCCGCTCGTGCGCACCTGGTCGCTCCAACACGCCGATCCCGCCTTCGGGGTCGGACGCTTCACGCGCACGCGGGGGGCGGATCGCGCGGCGCCGCGCCGCCGACTCGTGGCCGCGCTGGTGCTCATGTTCGGGGTCTTCTTCGTCGACAGCCTGGGCTTCTTGCGGCTGCTCGAGACGCCCGTGTACATGGCGAACGCCTGGCATGCGGCCGAGCTCGGCCCACGGCTCGCGATCGCGCTCACGCACGTGGTGGCGGCGCTGATCGGCGGCGTGCTCTACACGTCGCTGGGCGAACGCCACCTGCTCGCCTGGGTCTTCGGCGTGTTCGCCCTGGTCCACCTGATGTACGGCATCGACGCGCGCATGGGTGGCGGCGGCGAGGCGTTGATGACGCCGCTCCTCTACGCCGTCGCGGTGAGCCTGTACACGGTGGTGACGTTCGCGCTCTGGGCCGATCTCTCGACGCCCGACGACGTCACCGTGCACGCGGCGTTGGGCGTGGCGACCTCAGCCTGGACGGCGACCTTCCTCTCGACCGCGCTCGCGTTGCGGTGGGAGGCCGCCGGCGTGAGCCTGCGCGACCACCTCGCCTCGGTGGAGGCCATCGCCCTGCTCTGCTTCGCCGCGTTGCTGATCGTGGCGGTGGCGCCGCGCCGACGGGTGGCAGCGTGAGCGGCGGGGTGGCGCGCAGTGATCGCGCGCTGCGCGTGGCGCTGGCCGTGCTCGTCTTGTTCACGGTCGCCGGGTGCGACGACGGTGTGCTCGAGCTCGGCGTCGTGGTGGGCGGGGCGCTCGAGGTGCCGGCTGGATCGGAGCGTGCGGGGTGGCTCGTCTTGCTCGATGGCGAGGTGCACGTGGCAGCCGGTGCGCGGTTGACCGGCACGCTCCTGGTACTCGGCGGCGAGGCACGGCTCGACGGCCGCGTCGACGGCAACGTCGTGGCGCTCTCGGGGAGCGTGGCCTTGGGTGCGGACGCGTCCGTCGGCGGCGACCTCGCGGTGGCGGGCGCACTCGATCGCGACCCCGGCGCCGCGATCGACGGCAGCGTGACGGTGGGGCCCGCGGTCCCGGAGGCCTTCGCCGAGTCCGTTCGTTCGGGACCCAGCGGCCTCGGCAGCGTGCTCGCGCGCGCCGCGACGCTTGCCGTCCTCGCGTTGTTGGCCGGGCGCTTCACGCCGCGGGCCGTCGACCGGGTCGTCGAGGTCGTGGGACGCCACGCCCTCACGGCGTTGGCGTTGGGCGTGCTCGCGTTCGTCGTGGGGCTGGTCCTCGTCGTGGTGATGGCGTTCACCGTCGTGCTGTTGCCGGTGAGCGCGCTCGCGCTCGTGGTGGGTGTGGTCGCGGTGATGGTGGGCTGGTCGGCGCTGGGGATCGCGCTCGGTACGCGTGTGGCGCGGTCGTTCGCGCCCCCTGGCGGAGCAGGGCCGTGGGCGCTGCGGTTGGCGCCGCCGGCCGGCGTGTTCGTCGTGGTGGTGGTGCTCGGTCTGCTCGAGCGCGTTCCGGTCGCCGGTGCGCTGCTGGCGCTCGCCGCGACCGCCGTCGGCCTGGGCGCCGTGCTCCTCACCGGCTTCGGGACGCGTCGGTTCGTCCCCGACCCCGACCCCGACCCCGTCGCCGACGCCGTCCGCGGTTCCGGCGCAGGGTGAGCGACGGGCCAGCGCGCAGATCAGGTCACAACGGCCACACGAGCAGGATCATCGGCACGCTCACCAGCACGATCACGACCTCGAGCGGCAGCCCGAGACGCCAGTAGTCGCCGAAGCGGTAGCCCCCCGGCTTGAGCACCAGGGTGTTGGACTGGTGGCCGATCGGCGTGAGGAACGCGCACGACGCGCCGATGGCCACGGCCATCAGGAGCGGGTCGAGCGCCACGTCGAGCCGCTGCGCCAGGTCGATCGCCAGCGGCGCCATCAGGACGGCCGTGGCGTTGTTGTTGACGACGTCCGAGAGGAGCATCGTCACGACCATCAGCGTCACCAGCACCCACACGGGGCCGAGGCCCCCCGTGAGCGCGAGCACTCCGTCGGCGAGGAGGGCCGTGCCGCCCGTCAACTCCAGCGCCGTGCCGACCGGGATGAGCGCCGCGAGCAGCACGATCACGGGCCAGTCGATCGCCCGGTAGGGCTCGTCGCGTCCGAGGACGCCGATCAGCACCAGGGCCGCAGCGGCGGCGACGAAGGCGACGTGTGCGGGGGCGAGGCCGGTCATGACCGCCGCGATCGCGCCGGCCATCAGCGAGCCGGTGAGGAGGAGCCGCTGGGGCTTGGCGACGCCGACGTCGCGTTCGGCGAGGGGGAGCAGCCGCTGGTCGCGCGTGAGTTCTCCCACGCGCTCGCTGGGGCCCTGCAGCAGCAGCACGTCGCCGGTCTGGAAGCGCACGTCCGCGAGGCGACGCTCGATGCGCTTGCCGTGGCGCGCGACCGCCAGCAGGTTCACGCGGTAGCGCGTACGCAGCTGGGCGGTGCGCGGCGATCGCCCCTCGATGCTGCTGCCCGGCGCGACGATCACCTCCTGGACCGTCACCTCGTCGTTGCCCAGGTCGGCGCGGGAGATGGCCTTGTCCTCTTCGAGTGTGAGATCGCTGGCGGCGAGCAACGCCTTGATGCCGCTCGTCTCGCCCTCCACGACCAGGACGTCACCGGCTTGGACGCGCTCGTACCCGCGCGGGGCGAGGCGTCGCGCCTCGTCGCGCACGATCCCGATCACCATGACCTCCTCGTCGTCCACCAGCGCCTCGACCTCGGTGAGCGAGTTGCCGACGAGGGCGCTGTCCGTGGCGACGCGCACCTCGGTCACGTAGTCGGCGACGTCGAACACGTGCTCCGGGTCGACGCTGCCGCGCCGGTCCTTGGGGATCAGCCGCCACCCGACGAGCGTGACGAACGCGATGCCCGCCAGCGCGACGACGCCGCCGACCGGCGCGAACGCGAACATGCCGTACGGCTCGCCGAGCTCGCGCACGCGGAAGGTCGACACGATGATGTTCGGCGGCGTGCCGATCAGGGTGGTGAGCCCACCGAGCAGCGAGCCGAAGGCGAGCGGCATCAGTGAGATGGCCGGGGCGTAGCCGTCGCGGTAGGCCTGGCGCAGCGCGACGGGGAGCATGAGCGCGAGGGCGCCGACGTTGTTCATGAACGCCGACAGCACCGCCACGATCACGGTTTGCGCCACCAACTGCAGCGCCATCTTGCCCTTGAGCGGTGTCAGCACCCGCACCACGAGGTCGACCAGGCCGGCGTTCTGCAGCGCGCGGCTGAGGACCAGGACGGCCGCCACGGTGATCACGGCCGGATGCGAGAAGCCCTGGAAGGCCTGCTCGAAGGGCAACACGCCGGTCGCGAGCAGCGCCAGCAGCGCGAGGATCGCCACGAGGTCGTAGCGCCAGCGGCCCCACACGAACATCGCCAGCGTCGCGGCGAGCACCGCGAACACGATCGTCTGGTCGGCGCTCATGCGCCAGGCTACCGCGCGTCTGCGATGCCGGGCCGCAACGGCACGTCTACGCCATCAGGCCATCAGGCCATCAGGTAGCCTATGACAGCCCGTGTCCCGCGCCGCCGAGCGTGTGGAGCACGGGCGGCGACGAGGAGGGGCCGGTGTTCGCCGATGCCCGCGAGGAACGCACGCTGCGCGACCTGATCCTGCGGATATCGGCCCGTCTGGCCGGTGCGCTGGAGGACGACGTCGACGCCGGGGTCGACGAGGCGCTGGCGCTCGTCGGGGCCTCCACGGGTGCCGATCGCGCCTACGTGATGACCTTCGATCATGACTCGGCCACGTTCAGCAACACCCACGAGTGGGCTGCGGCGTCTGTGAGCCGCGAGCGTGAGCGCCTCCAAGGTCATCCGTTGGCGCTGCTCGATGCGTGGCAGGACGCGTTCGCCGCCGGCGAGGCGGTCGTCATCGAGAGCCTGGCTGCGCTCCCTCCAGGGAGCGAGGCGTTGCGCCAGGAACTCGCGGCGCAAGGCGTCGCGTCGGCGCTGTGGGTGCCGCTCCCGGCGCCGCACGCGCCGCTCGGGTTCGTCGGGTTCGACGCGGTGGGCACGGGCCGCCATTGGCACGCGGCCGAGATCGACCTCCTACGTGCGGCGGGCAACGTGATCGCCGGTAGCCTGGTGCGTGCGCGCGCGGCCGCCGAGCGTGATCAGGCGAGCGCCCGGCTGCGTACCCTCGCCGATCTCGTGCCCGGGGCGGTCTACCAGTACCAGGTGGAAGCCGACGGGCGCGTGTGGTTCCCGTACGCCAGCCCGGGTGTGAAGACGCTCGTAGGGCTCGATCCCGAGGCCTTGCGCCGAGACGGTGCTCTGGCGTTCGAGCGCATCCACTCCGACGATCTCGAGACGCTGATGGCGGCCAACGAGCGCTCGCGCGTCGAGCTGTCGCTGTGGAGCACCGAGTTCCGTGTACGTGACGCGCACGACGCCGTGCGCTGGGTGCGCGGTCAGGCCACGCCGGAGCGCCTCACCAGCGGCGCGACGCTGTGGCACGGGGTGCTCATCGACGTGACCGGGGAGCGCGCGCTGGCCGACGCACTGCAGGAGCGCCGATCGGTCCTGGCGAGGATCACCGAGACGCTGCGCGATATCGTGGTGCTCACCGACGCGCAGATGACGATCACGTACGTGAGCCCGAGCATCGAGCCGATGCTGGGGCACCGCGTCCAGGACGTGCTCGGCCAGCACGTGACCAGCTTCTTGCCCGAGGCCGAGCTGGCGATCGCCGAGCAGCATGTGGCGAACGGGTTCCGCGATCGGGACGGCTCGACGCTGGTGCACCGCGTGCGTCATGCAAACGGTTCGGAGCGCTACGTCGAGACGCTGGTCCACCTGCTCGACGACGGCGCGGTCTTCTCCGCGCGCGACGTCTCCGACCGCATGGCGAACCAGGTGCGCCTCGAGCAGGAGGCGGCCTTCCGTGCGGCGCTCGTCGCACTGACGAACGACATGCTCGGTCAGGCGCTGGACGAGGGCTTCTACCAGCGGGTGCTCGAGCGCACGATCGAACTCGTGCCGGACGCGCAGGGCGGCAGCATGCTGCTGCAGGACGATGGCGGCACGTTCCGCTTCGTGGCCGCCGTCGAGTTCGATCTCGGCGCGCTCGCGGCGTTGCGGCTGACGCCCGAGGAGATCGGCCCGCGCTCGCCCTCGGTGGAGCGCATCGAGGTGCGCGCCACGGAGGGGCGCCTGAGCCCGGACAAGCTCGATGCGTTCGCCCGAGCGGGTCGGCTGCTGGAGATCAATGCCACGCTGTCGGTGCCGATCACCATCGGAGGCGTGGCTCGCGGCTACATGAACCTCGACAACTTCGAGCGGCGCGACGCGTTCACGGGCGACTCGCACGAGATCGCCGCGGCGCTCACGGCGCAGGTCGGCATCGCGCTGCAGCGGCTCCAGCTCGAGCGCGACCTGGAGGCCGAGCGGCGGCGCTACGAGCGCCTCGCGAGCCACGAC
>REEJ01000172.1 GCA_007695125.1 Trueperaceae bacterium
CCTTCCCCGACCGGCCGCTCGACGAGGCCCTCGACGCACCGATCCCGAACGCCGTGTACGGCATCGCCAAGTACGCGGCCGAGCGCAGCGCGCTGCGGCTGGGCACGCTGTGGGGGATCGACGTGGTGGCGGCGCGCGTCGGTGCGGTGTTCGGCCCCTGGGAGCGCGATACGGGGCTACGCGACACCTTCAGTGGTCCCATGCTCGCGACGCGCGCCATGCTCCGCGGCGAGCGCGTGGTGTTGACGCGCGAAGGGCCTCGCGACTGGGTGTACGCAGCGGACGTCGCCGGTGCGCTGGTGGCGCTCATCGACGCACCCGACTTGGTGTTCGAGCTGTATCACGTCAGTGCGGGGCGACGTTGGACGCTCGCCGACTGGTGCCGCACCCTCGCCGCTCGGTTGGGCGAGGATCGCTTCGGCATCGATATCGACCCTGCCAAGGCCACCCTGCCGCTCGGAGAGCGCGACCGCTCGCCTCTGGGCGTCGAGCGGCTCCTGAGCGTCTACCGACCACGCTTCGGACTCGAAGAGGCACTGCCCCACTACCTCGACTGGCTCGATGCGCGCTCGAGCGCCTGGCACGAGGCCTGGTGAGCACCGTGCCGACGCTATCACCAGCCTCACGCAGCGCGCGCCGTAGCATGCGGTGCAACGACCGATCAGGGGGTACTCGATGCCCGATCCACTGAAGCTTGCGCTCATCTCACCGCGCGGGCCGCTCTACCGCCACAAGACGGGCATCTGGAAGCGCTCGTTGCGCTACGCCCCGCTCACGCTGACCACGCTCGCCTCGCTGATCCCCGACGACGTACCAGTCGAACTCACCCTGATCGACGAGGGCGTCCACTCGATGGACACCGAACTCGACGTCGACCTGGTCGGCATCAGCGCCATCACCGGCACGGCGCCGCGCGCGTACGAGATCGCCGACCGCTTCCGCGAGCGCGGCGTTCCGGTCGTGCTCGGCGGGGTCCATCCCACCCTGATGCCCGACGAGGCGGCTCGGCACGCCGACTGCGTGGTGACGGGCTACGCCGAGGACACCTTCCCCCAGCTGCTGCGCGACCACCAGGCCGGGGGGTTGCGCGCGCGCTACGACCAGTCGCCGGACCTCACCCTCGCGGGTCGGCCCTTCCCCAAGCGCGAGCTCCTACCAGGCGCCGACCACGCCCTGCTGCACACCATCGAGGCCACCCGCGGCTGCATCCATCGCTGCGACTTCTGCGTCGTCCCGTCCGCCTGGGGGTCGCCGTTGCAGCGCCCGGTCCACGAGGTGGTCGACGACATCCGCCAGATGGGTGCCAAGCGGCTGGTGTTCCTCGACCTCAACCCCATCGCCGACGTCGCGTACGCGAAGGAGCTCTTCACCGCGCTGATCCCCCTGAAGATCGTCTGGGGCGGCTTGGCGACCACGCTCATCGCACGCGACGTCGAACTGCTCGAGCTCGCAGCCCGCAGCGGCTGCCGCGGGCTGCTGCTCGGCTTCGAGTCGCTCTCCCCCAGCGTGCTGCACGCCAGCAAGAAGGGGTTCAACACGCCGCAGGACTACCGTTCGGTGATGACTCGGCTGCACGACGCCGGCATCGCGGTGATGGGCTGCTTCGTGTTCGGCTTCGACGACGACACGGCCGAGACCTTCGAGGCCACCGCCGACTTCGTGCACGAGGCCAACGTCGACCTTCCGCGCTACGCCATCCTCACCCCCTTCCCCGGGACGCCGCTGTTCCAGCGTATGGAGCGTGAGGGGCGCATCCTCACGCGCGACTGGAGCCTCTACGACGGTCAGCACGCGGTGTTCCAGCCCACGCGGATGAGCGCCCCGGAGCTCGAGCGACGTACCGAGTGGGCTTGGAAGCGCACCTACCGCTGGGCCTCGATCGTGAAGCGCCTCGCGAACGCGCGGATCCAGCTTCCCGTCGCCCTGGCCGCGAACCTCGGGTACCGCTACTACGCTCACAACCTGCACCGCTTCTACACGTGCGACTGGCCGCTGCTGCGGGCCGCGGCCTGAGACCGTGCGGTTGACCATCGTCCACCCCTGTATCGGCCGACGCACGGGACAGCGCTACATCGGGTCGTGGCAGATGGAGCCGCTGCCGGCCGCGACGATCGCCGGCCTGACGCCGCCCGACGTGCAGGTGCGCTTCTTCGACGACCGCATGGAAGGCATCGACTACGACGCGCCGACAGACCTGGTGGCGATCTCGGTGGAGACCTACACCGCCAAGCGTTCGTACCAGATCGCCAGCGCCTACCGCCGGCGCGGCGTCCCGGTGGTGATGGGCGGGTTCCACGCCACGCTGCAACCCGACGAAGTCGCGCGTTACGCCGAGGCCGTCGTCGTCGGCGAGGCCGAGACCGTGTGGGCCGAAGTGCTCGACGACGCCCGCCACGGCCGACTCCAGAAGCGCTACCAGGGCGTCGGTCGCCCTTCGCTCGGCGGGCTGCGCCCCGACCGGAGCATCTTCGCGGGCAAGCGCTACCTGCCGATCGGGCTGGTGGAGGCCGGCCGCGGGTGCCACTTCCACTGCGACTTCTGTGCGGTGCAGACGGTGTTCGCTCAGCAGCAGACGCGGCGGCCGATCGACGACGTCTTGGACGAGATCCGCCGCATCAAGGACCGCCACACACTGCTGTTCTTCGTCGACGACAACATCACCTCGAACATGCGCCAGGCCAAGGCGTTCTTCGAGGCGCTGGTGCCGCTCAACGTGCGCTGGGTGTCGCAGGCGAGCATCAACGCGGCGCACGACGAGGAGTTCCTCGAACTGCTGGTGCGCAGCGGCTGCCAGGGCGTCCTGATCGGCTTCGAGAGCCTGGACCCGCGCAACCTCGCGGCGATGGGCAAGGGCTTCAACACCATGCGCGGTGGGTACGAGGTCGCGCTGGCCAACCTGCGGCGCCACAAGCTGCGCCTCTACGCCACCTTCGTGTTCGGGTACGACCACGACACACCGGACGCGTTCGATGCCACGGTCGACTTCGCTCACGAGCACGGCTTCTACATGGCGGCGTTCAACCATCTCACGCCCTTCCCAGGGACGCCGCTCTACGAGCGCCTCGAGCGTGAGGGGCGGCTGCGCTTCGAACGTTGGTGGCTCGATGCCAGTTACGCCTACAACGTCATCCCGTTCGAGCCCGCTGGCATGGGCCCGGACGAACTCCAAGCCGGCTGCTTGGCGGCGCGGCGGCGCTTCTACGCGTTGCCGAGCATCGTGCGCCGATCGCTCACGCGCACCAACCGGGCCAGCGCGTTCATGTGGCGCAACTACTTCGTGATCAACGGCATGCTGCGCGCCGAGGTCTCCGCCCGCGACCACTACCCCCTCGGCGACGAGAGCGACCGGAGCGCCCTGCTCGAAGCATGAGCCGACCAGTCCTCGAACTCGCCGGCCCGGCCGACGACGCGGCCATCCGCGCGCTGCTCCGCGCGTCGACCGTTCCCGGCGCGGTCGCGTTGTCGTTCCAGCGCGAGCCCTCGTACCGCGCCGGCGAGGCGCTCACTGGCCGTGCTCCGCTCACGCTGGTGGCGCGAGCGGAGGGAAGCGTCGTGGCGGTCGCGAGCGCCGCCGTGCGCGACGTCTACCTGGGTGGCCAGCCGTGCGAGGTCGGGTACGTGGGCCAACTGCGGGTCGCACCGGCGTTCCAGGGCCGTTCGCTGGTACCGCGTGGCCTGCGTGCGCTACGCGACCACCTCGCGCAGCGCGGACTCGACGGTGCGTTCGCGACGATCAGCAGTGGCAACCGCAGCGCCGAGCGGGTCTTGGTCGACAGGCCGGCGCGGCGCGGCGACGGCTTCGTCCCGGTCGCCGAACTCCACACCCTCACCTTCGCGGCCACGCGCACCCGACGCCTCGCCGACGAGACACGGGTCCGGCGCGCGACATCCGAGGATCTCGACGAGGTGCTCGGCTTCCTCGCTCGCCATGGCCCGAAGCGCGACCTGTTCCCGCTCGTCGTCGCCGGAGACCTGCTGGGCGACCTGCCCGGACTGTCGTTGGACGACGTACTGCTCGACACGAGCGCCGGCCGCGTGCGGGGCGTCATGGCGGTCTGGGACCAACACGCTCTACGGCAGACGGTGGTGCGCGGTTACGGCCCTCGACTCGCTGCGCTGAAGCCGCTCCTCGACGTCGGCCGTGTGCTGCGCGGCGGGAGGCGGCTGCCGGCGGTCGGCTCGCCCTTGCGCGTGTCCTACGCCAGCCTGGCGTGCGTCGCGGACGACGACCCCCTCGTGGCGACCCGGCTCGTGCGCACCGCCGTGCGGCTCGCCGCAGACCACGGTGCCCACGCGCTGGCGCTGACGCTCGCCGCCACCGACCCGCTGCTTCGCGCTGTCCGCCGGTTGCGGAACGTCGGCTACGGCAGTCGTCTGGTCGCGCTGCCGCTGGCCGATCCGGAGTTCGCGGCACGGCTGAAGGGGGTGCCGTTCATCGATGCAGCACGCCTCTGAGCACGCTGCGAATGGGCCTGAAGGTGGCAGTGTCGTCGCCGTCACAGACCTGACCCCGGCCGACCGCGCCGCCATGCTCGACCTGATGCGCGCGCACTACGAGGGCGTCGACGCTGCCGGGTTCGAGGCCGACCTGAACGAGAAGGACCGCGCCGTCGTGCTCCGACGCTCCGGCTCGATCGTGGGCTTCTCGACGCTGACCGAGCTCGAGTGCAACGTTCGTTCTATTCCTGTGACGGCGTTCTTCTCAGGTGACACCATTGTCGACGCGTCTGTTCGCGGTGACGCCGCGCTCGCTAGGACGTGGGGTCGTGCGGTGTTCGACGACGCCGCCCGCATTCGCCGCGTTGCACCCGACCGCCGCGTGTACTGGCTCCTGATCAGCGCCGGCTACAAGACCTACCGGTTCCTCCCCCTCTTCTTCCGGCGCTACCAACCAGCCGCCGGGCACTCGCCTGACGCCTTCGAAGACGCGGTGCGCCACGCCCTCGCTCGCTCGCGCTACGGCGAGCGCTACGACCCTGCGACCGGCATCGTCCGGCTCGAGCACCCCACCCCGTTGCGCTCGGGCGTCGCGGACGTCGCGGACCGCCCGAGCGATCCGCACGTGGCCACCTTCGTCCGCTTGAACCCGTGCCACACGGAGGGTGACGAACTCGTGTGCCTCACCGCCCTCGACCACGCCAACCTGACGCGAGGGGGGCGCCGCGTCCTCGGTCTCGGGCCGGCGCCGGGCGATCCGGTGGCGCTCCACGCGGGCGACGCCAAGGGGTCGAGCGGTGCCTGAGCGAGCCCGCGCTGCGCTCGCGAACGGGCTGTGGGCTGCCAGCCTGGCTGCCGATGCGCGCGCCTTCCATCACGCGTGCGCCGACCCACAGGCGAGCCAGGAGCGCCTGCTCCGCCGGCAGATGCGGTGCGCGGCCTCGAGCGCGATCGGGCGCGACTTCGACCTCGCACGCGTCACACGCCTCATCGACCTGCAGCACGCCCTGCCGCTCGGCGACCACGCCAGCCACATCCCCTACCTCGAGCGCGTCGAGGCCGGGGAGCCGAACGTGCTCGGCAACGACCCCGTGCTCGCACTCGAACCCACGAGCGGCAGCACCGCGGGCGCCAAGCGCATCCCCACCACCCGCGGGCTACGACGTGCATTCGGCCGCGCCATAGCCCCATGGATCGTCGACCTGTTCCGCCATGACCCGCTGCTCATGACCGGCCCCGCCTACTGGTCGCTCAGCCCCGCCCTGCAGCGCGCCAGCCATAGCGCCGGCGGCGTGCCCATCGGCTTCGACGCCGACACCGCCTACCTCGGTCGCGTGGGCGCCGCCCTGGCCGGCAGCGTCCTCGCCGTACCGGACGGCGTGCGCGCGCTCCGCACGACCGACGCATTCCGCCACGCAAGCTTGCTGCACCTCGTCGCGAGCGCACGCTTGCGCTTGCTGTCGGTGTGGAACCCGTCGTTCTTCACGATCCTGCTCGACGCGCTCCCCGCGCACGCCGAACGGCTCGCTCACGACCTCGAGCGCGGTACGTGCACACCGCTCGATGGCGCTCCCCTCGCGGCGCTCGCGCGGCCGCCCGATCGTGCCGCCGCCACCAGGCTCCGGGCGGCGCTGCGAGGCGAGCCGACCGACGTGGGCCGCACGCTGTGGCCCTGGTTGCGCCTGGCGTCGTGCTGGACCGACGCCGCCGCCGAGCGTCCGGCCCGGGAGCTGTCGCGGCGGCTGCCGCAGGCCAGCCTGCAAGGCAAGGGCCTGATCGCCACCGAGGCGTTCGTGACGCTACCGCTGCACGGCGTCGCGGCGCCCGTCCTGGCGTTGCGATCGCACGTGTTCGAGTTCCTGGACGCAAGCGGCACCTGCTCCTTCGCGCACCAACTCGAACCGGGCGCTACGTACGAGGTCGTCGTCACTACCGGCGTGCTCTACCGCTACCGGCTCGGCGACATGGTGCGTGTCGAGGGGCACCATCGGCACGCACCGACCATGCGCTTCCTCGGCCGCACGGCCGGCATCAGCGACCACGTCGGGGAGAAGTTGCACGAACCTCACGTCCGCGACGCTCTCGACCGCGCGTGCCGCGCGCTCGGGGTCGAGCCGCGCTTCGCGCTGCTCGCCTGCGACACGAGGGAAGGACCGCCCACCTACCGCCTCTACCTTGAAGGCGTGTCACCGGAGCGTCACGCTGCCCTGCTCGCGGCCTTCGAGCAGGGCCTCTCGTCGAACCCTCACTACGCCTATGCCCGGGCCCTCGGCCAGTTGGGAGCTCCGCGGGTGGTCCCGGTGACCGATGGCGCAGCGCGCTTCGAGGCCGCAGCCGCGGCACGAGGGCTGCGTCGGGGCGACGTGAAGCCGAGCGCGCTGAGCGCCGCCACGGATTGGTACGAGGCGCTGTGCGGTGCCGACAGCGATCGTGCGCATGCCGTCAGAGACGTCGCTCACGACGTCGCATCGTGACCCACGCGCACTCGCCCCCAATGCGAGTTCGGTAAGCGGACATTGCTATCGTGTTCACATGACGTCGGTCGAGCGACCACCACGGCGCACACCCCACGACGACGAGGGGCCCGAACGGCGCCTCCTCGAGCGGGTGCCGGGCGTGCTGTTCCAACTCGACGTCGAACCCGACGGGACGATGCGCTTCCCGTACGTCACGGCCAACGCCGCTGCGAACTACGGCATCGACACGGGTGCCCTGGCGAGCGGCGAGCACGGCGCCCTGACGAACGTGCACCCCGACGATCGCGCCGCTCTGCTGGGCGCTATCAAAGCGGCGATCGACACCCTCGAGAACGTCGACCACACCTTCCGCCTGTCGTACGACCGCGGCGAACGCTGGCTGCGCGTGGTGGCGCGTCCCGAGGCACGAGATGACGGCGGCGTGGCCTTCTACGGCGTCACCACCGACGTCACGGCGGCCACCGAACGGCAGGGCGAGCTCGAGCGCGAGATCACGCTGCGCAGCGCCTTGGTGGCGTTGACCAACGACCTGCTCAAGCGCGATCTCGACGAACGCTTCTATCAGCACGTGATCGAGCGGGCGGTGGAGCTGGTCCCTGGCGCCGACGCCGGCAGCATCGTGGTGCACGAACCCGACGACCACTTCCGCTTCACCGCCGCGATCGGTTTCGACCTCGCAGGCTTGCAGGGCGCCCGCATCCCGGCGCGGCAGATGACGATCGGCGCCGGCGAACGGCCGCGCATCGTCGACTACACCGGCGCGCACGCCATCGGCGACCATCAGGTCAGCGAGATCCTGGCGACCTACGGTCGGCTCGACGAGATCCGCAGCACGCTCGCGGTCCCGGTCGTCGTGGCCGGCGTGCCCGCGGCGTACCTCAACCTCGACAGCTTCCGCGCGCGCGATGCCTTCGGCGACCGGGCGCTCGGCATCGCCGAAGCGCTCGCGGTGCAGGTCGCGGTCGCCATGCAGCGTCTGGAACTCGAGCGCAGGCTCGTCCACGTCGCCACCCACGACGAGCTCACGGGCCTGCCCAACCGGTTGCTGTACCAGCAGCGACTCGAGCAGGCCATCGCCGGCGCCCGTCGGCACGCGCGTCGCCTCGCGCTCCTCATGCTCGACCTCGACGGCTTCAAACCCGTCAACGATCGCTTCGGCCACGCGGCCGGCGACGCCGTGTTGCGCCAGGTCGCGCAGCGGCTGCGCGCCGCTTTGCGCGCCGAAGACACCGTCGCCCGCATAGGCGGGGACGAGTTCGTCGTCCTCATCGAGCACCCCGTCACGCGCGCGCACGCGCTGCGCGTCGCCGACAAGCTCGACCGCTCGCTGCGCGCGCCGTACGACGCCCTCGGCAGCGAGGTCGAGCTCCGCGCCAGCATCGGCGTGGCGCTCTTCCCCGACGACGCCGATGCGCCCGACCGCCTGCTGAAGGTCGCCGACGACGCCATGTTCGCCGTGAAGGACGGCCGCGCGGCCCAGGCGCGGCAGGCTGGCCGTGCGTGATGGACGACGAGCGCACACGGTCGGCGCCGACGATCGTGGCTGCGCGCGCGTGTGACGTAGCGGCCATCTCGCGCATCGCCTACGACACCGCGTTCTTCGGTGCGCCGGCCGACCCGTTCTTCCCGTCGGAGCGCTTGCTCTCGGACCTCTGGGTCGGGCCGTACCTGGCGGCCGGCCACGTGCTCGTGGCCCACCAAGCCGACGACGTCGTCGGGTACTGCCTCGGCATCGACGACCCTCGCGACTACCGCGCTGCCGTCCGCAGGCTCGTCCCGGTGGTGATCGGTCGCTTGCTCAGGGGTGCCTACCCAGGCGCCTGGGGCTGTGCACGGTTCGGTCTCGCCGCACTCCGTGATCGACACCCTCATGCGCCGCTGGGCACCTTCCCTGCCCATCTCCACATGAACGTCCAAGCCGGGGCACGCGGCTTGGGCATCGGGAGGCGCCTGCTCGGCGCGTACCTGGCGGCAGCGCGAGATCGCGGCGTGCCCGGCATCCAGCTGAGCACCACCAGTCGCAACGTCGCTGCCGTCTCGCTGTACTCGTCGCTCGGTTTCGTGACCTGGTCCCGTACCGAATCGACTCGTTGGCGGCGGTGGCTCGAGGAACCGGTCGAGCACCTCGCCATGACGGCGCTGCTCGAGCCCACACCATCCGTCAGCGCGGCGGCACCAGCGGCAAAGGACTGGACGACTCGTTGCGCTGGGCGAACGACTCGAGGTAGCGACGCAGCGACCTGACCTGCGACTCGTGCGCTCGGATCGACGCGAGCTTCACCGCGACGTGACGGTGCTCGAGATCGAGGCGCGTCCACGGCAGGTGCCGAGCGCGCAAGGGCGGGAACAGCGGGCTGCGCATGTGCACCCCCTTCGGCAGCGGCCACTGCGCGTCACCGTGGACGATCCACCATCGGCCAGCGCCTCGCGCATCCGCGTGTGACCGAGCGCGATGAGCGCTGCGCGTACCATCACGCTGCCACGACCGGCGCTGCGCCTAGCGGCCCGGGTCAGCGCCGAGCGTGCGCCGCCAACGCGAGGCTCGCGCGGCCTCCGTGGCGCGCCAGCAGGGCGCTCGCCGCGGCCGGAGCCAAACCGCTCCCCAGGTGGACGATGGCGCAGCGGATGTCGCCGCCGCAGGCGCGCAGTGCCCGCTCGGCGTCGGTGGGCGTGGCGCCGCTCGCGACGGCCACGATGTCGACGGCTCGGTGCCGGAGCTTCGCGTTGGTGGGCCGCATGGCGACCATCAGGTTGCCGTGCAGTGCCCCGAGCTCCGCCATCGGCGCGCTCGAGAGCGCGTTCAGCGCGATCTTCTGGGCCGTGCCGGCCACCATGCGGGTGGAGCCCGCAACCACCTCAGGGCCAGTGTCGAGGAGCACAGCCACCTCGGCCGCCTCCAGCAGGGGCGTACCCGCGTTGTTGGCGATGCCGACCGTGAACGCCCCGCGCTCGCGCGCGCGGCGCACGGCGGCCACGGTATAGGGCGTACGACCGCTCGCCGCGATGCCGACCAGCGCGTCGTCGGGGCCGACGGACGCAGCGTCGACCGCCGCTGCGGCGTCCTCGGTCTCGTCCTCGGCGCCCTCCTTGGCGGTGGTGCCCGCAGCGGCGCCCCCCGCGAGCAGCACCACGGTGCGGCTGAAGTCGAACGTCGGGGGGAGTTCGGCCGCGTCCTGGAGCGACAAGCGCCCCGACGTGCCGGCTCCGGCGTAGACCAAACGGCCGCCACCCGCGAGGCGGGCGGCGATGCCCTCCGCGGCCAGGGTCAGGGCGGGCACGGCCGCGATGGCGGCGGTGACCGCGCGTTCGTTCGCCTCGACCAGTGCTCGGACGCGCAGCTCCATCGGCCACGCCTCGAAATCGGCGTACTGCGGATCGATGCCTTCGGTCACGCGAACCGTCCCTTCGCCGGCGCACGCTGCCCGCGTCGGCCGGATGGTATGCACACGGGCATGACAGGTGTCAGGCGAACCGTCCGCGACCGAGGCGTGAGCGAGCGACCGGGGGCGCCGTGGACGTGACGGCTCCGGCGATCGTCGACCTGCCGGCGCGAGCGCATCGCGAGGCCGCGGCGCTCGTCGCCGGTCAGCCGCTCTTCGAGCGCTATGGCGCCACGGCCGAGGTGCTGGAGCGGTCCTGGCGAGCCGGTGTCGAAGCCGGCGATCGGCTCAAGGCGGCGATCGTGGACGGCCGCGTCGTCGGCGTCGCCTGGCTCGTTCCGAAGGGCGCCTTCGCACGCAGCCCGTACCTGCGGTTGCTCGCCGTAGCGACGACTGCGGCCGGTCGCGGCGTCGGCACGGCGCTCCTCGCTGCTTGCGAGGCGTGGGCGTTCGAGCGCGCCGACGACCTGTTCCTGCTCGTCAACGCCCACAACGAGGGCGCCCGCAGCTTCTACGAGCGGCGTGGCTTCGTGGCGATCGGTCAGGTCCACGGTTACGTGCTCCCCGAGCTCGACGAGACCATCATGCGGAAGCGTCGCCCGTCGTCCACGGATCGAGCGGCTGAGGCCACAGGTACTTGCCGGCCACCACCGCGCGGGTCGCGCCGGTAGCGCCCGGAAGCGTCCCGGCACGACCCGTGAAGCCCATGTAGGCCATGACCGCGAAGGCCAATGCTTCGCGGTCCTTCGACACCATGCCGAGCTCCTCGAAGGTGTGGACGCGTACGGCGAGGCGCTCACGCAGCATGGCCAGGAGGGTGGCGTTGGCGGCGCCGCCGCCCGCCACGAGGACCTCGTCGAGCGGTCGGTCGCGCCGGAGTTGCTCGTATGCGTGGGCGATGCTGCCCGCGGTGAACGCCGTCAGCGTGGCGACCAGGTCGGCCGGCGCGAGCGCGTCGAACGACAGCCCGAGGTCGCGCTCCAGACGCGCCAGCGCGAACACCTCGCGCCCGGTGGTCTTCGGGAACGGCAGCGCCAGGTAGGGGTGTCGCATCAGCGCCACGAGCACGTCGGCGTCGACCCGCCCGCTTGCGGCGATCCGGCCGCCCTCGTCGTACTCGGCACCGAACGAGCGCGTGGCGGCCTCGTCGATGAGGCAGTTCCCGGGACCGGTGTCGAACGCGACCACGGCGTCGGGCTCGAGCCGAGGCGGGAGCCAGGTGAGGTTCGCGATCCCACCGATGTTGTGGATCGCGCGCGCGACGCCGGGACGCCAGTGCAAGGCGAGGTCGCCGAACGAGACCAGCGGCGCCCCCTGCCCGCCGGCCGCGACGTCCGACTGGCGGAAGTCGCAGGCGACAGGGACGCGACATCGCTCCAGCACGTGCGCCGCCTCACCCAACTGGAGCGTTGAACGGGTCCGCCAACCGCGCTTCTCATCGACACGAGGCACGTGGTAGACGTTCTGGCCCGAGAGGGCGATCAGGTCGAGCGCATGGCGCTCCGCCACGGGACCGCAGGCGTCGGCGTAGGCCAGGCCGATCTCGGCATGGAGTTGCGTGAGCTCGCGCACGCCCGCCGCGCCCTCCTCGAGCGCCGCGACCAGGCGCCGGCGCAGGTCGGCCTGGTAGGGCGTCGAGACGCGCTCGAGCACATCGGCGCGAACCATCGGGCCGTCGGCTGCCAGGCGGGCCACCACGAGGTCCATACCGTCCAGCGACGTGCCGCTCATCAGCGCCAGCACCGTCAGCGCGGGCGGGCTCGTTGATGGCTCGGCGGGCCAGGTCGGACCGCGCAGCGTCATGGCGTCGCCGCGTCGGCTGCGGGCGTGACCGGTACGGCCCGGCCGTGGGCCGCTCCGTGGAAGGCCGGACGCAGGTCCTGGATGCGGCTCGGGTGGTCGCGGCGCGGGTGCACCCGGTTGGTCAGCAAGATCGAGGCCAGTCCATCGTCGGGATCGAGCCACAGCGAGGTGCCGGTGAAACCCGTGTGTCCGTACCCACGCGCAGCCGCGCCGGCGAACACGCCCGGGTGAGCCAGCAACCAGCCGAGTCCTCGGACGCTGCCGTCGTCGCCGTGGGCCTGCGGTCGCGTCGCCTCGGCGAGCGTCTCGGCTGCGCCGAGGATGGGGTCGCGGCGCAGCCAGGCGGCCGCGTAGCGTGCCAGGTCGGCGGCGTCGCCGAACAGCCCGGCGTGCCCTGCGACACCGTCCCACACGGTGGCGTTCTCGTCGTGGACCTCACCGACGAGCAGACGGCCGCGCCAGCCGCAGAGTTCGGTTGCGGCGACGTCGTCGCTGCCGATGGGGCCGAACCCGGTCCGGCGCATGCCGAGCGGCTCGAACACGAGCGCGCTCGCGGCGGCGTCGAGACGCTGCCCGGTCACGCGCTCGACGACGGCGCCCAAGAGCATGAAGCCGACGTCGGTGTAGTGCACCTGCCCCGCGTCGGCGACGGGCGCCTGGAGGACCGCAGCGAGGGCGGTCCGGCGCTCGGAGACGCGCGCGAAGAGCGGGATCCAGTTGCGCAGGCCGGCGGTGTGCGTGAGCAGGGCACGCAGCGGGACGTCGGCCAGGCTCGGGGTCTGGAACCACCCCGCGTTCACGAAGAAGCGGCCGATGCGATCATCGAGCGAGAGCTCACCGTCGCTGGCGAGCCTCAGCACGCACGGCAGCGTAGCGACCACCTTGGTGAGCGAGGCGAGATCGAAGCGTGTGGTGATGCGGACGGCGTCGCCGCCGAGGCGGGTCAGGCCCGCGACCTCGACGTCGCACGCGCCGTCGGCGGCCACGATCGCGGCGACGCCGCCGGGTACCTCGGCGCGCGCGACGGCCTGTTCGAGCGCGGCGTGAGCCGCGTCTGGGATGCGCATACCGGCAAGGTAGCACGATTGACCCAGGTGGTCTAGGAGTGGTACGTTGCATGGACCGTCACTCACCGACCGTGTGCGCCTATCGCGCGCACGCCGGTCGGCGCGTACAGCCCCCCGAAGGAGGCAGTCATGAAGCGCTTCGCATTGCTCGTCGTCGCGTGCGTCGGCCTGGCGTTCGCCCAGACCGGCACGCTCGAGCTCGCGGTCGACAGCTCGCCCGCCGGCCTCGACCCACACAAGGTCACGGCCTTCTCCAGCTTCGCCGTGATCAGCCAGGTCTACGACGGCCTGCTCGAGATCAACGCCGACCTCCAGCTCGAAGGCGCCCTGGCGGAGTCGTACACGATCTCCGACGACGGCCTGGTCTACACCTTCACGCTGCGAGACGATGTGGTGTTCCACAACGGTCGCGCCTTCGGCGCCGAGGACGTCGTGTACTCGCTCGAGCGCATCCTCGACCCCGAGACCGGCTCGCCGCAAGCCAGCCGCTTCAACCAGGTCGCCAACGCCGAGGCCGTCGATGCTCGCACGGTCGTGTTCACGCTGACCGAGCCGTTCGCGCCGTTCCTGTCGAACATGCCCAACCTCTACGTCGTGCCGCGCGAAGTCGTCGAGGAGCACGGAGACCTCCAACAGGTCGCCGTCGGCACGGGCCCGTTCGCACTGGCCGAGGTCGTCCCCGACACCTTCTTGCGACTCGAGGCCAACGCCGACTACTACCGCCCAGGCGAGCCAGGCGTGGCGACGCTGCGCTACAACGTCGTCCCCGAGGCCTCCACCCGCGCCGCCGGCCTGCGCACGGGCACCTACCACCTCATCCCCGACGTCGACCCGACCACCGCGCTCACGCTCGGCAGCGCGCCGAACGTGACGTTGCTCGAGGTCCCCGGGTTGGCCTACACGCTCGTCGGCATGAACGTCACGCGCGAGCCGTTCGACGACCCGCGCGTGCGCCGCGCCATCAACCTGGCGCTCGACCGCGAAGAGCTCGTCGACGGCGTCTTCCTCGGCAACGCGGTCCCCGCCGGTCCGCTCTCCGAGGCCCTGACCGATTGGGCCGTCCCGACCGAGACCTTCCCCTGCTACGCCCACGACCCGGCAGCCGCCCGCGAGCTGTTGGCCGAGGCCGGCTACCCCGACGGGTTCGAGTTCACGATCCTGACCTTCGGCACCCGCCGCGACGTGGCCGACACCGCTCAGGTGGTGCAGGCGCAACTCGAACGCGCCGGCCTGAACGTCACCGTGAACGTGGCCGAGTTCGGCACCTTCGTGCAGGACTGGAGCAACTCCAACTTCGACGCGTTCGTCAGCCTCAACGGCGGCAACATCGACCCCGACGGCTACATGCACCGCACCTTCATCACCGGCGGCTCGACGAACGTGTTCCAGTACTCCGACCCCACCGTCGACGCGCTGCTCGAGCGGGGCCGTACCACCGCCGACGTCGCCGAGCGCCAGTCGATCTACACCGAGTTGCAGAGCGCCCTGGCCTGCGAGGGCCCGATCGCGCACCTGAACTACGGCACGCTCTTCAGCGCCCACCGCGCCGAGGTCCAGGGCTTCGAGCAGATCGCAACGGGCAACCTGCGCTACCTGCGCAGCGTCACGCTGCGCTGACCATCCGCCAGTGCGTGCCGGTCGCCCGGGACTGACCGGCGACCGGCACGCGCGCGTGCGCTGAGGAGTCGATGACCACCTACGTCATCCGCCGCCTGCTCGACCTCGCGTTCGTCCTGTTCGGGGTCTCGGTGCTCATCTTCATGATGCTGCGGTTGATCCCAGGGGACGCCGTCGCGATCATGCTGGGTGCCAATATCGACATCACGCCGGAGCGCATCGAGGCGTTGCGGCGGCAACTCGGGCTGCACCTCCCGCTGCACCAGCAATACGCACAATGGCTCGGTGGTGTGCTGCAGGGTGACTTCGGCCGCAGCGTCTGGACGGGCCGACCCGTCGCCGACGAGATCGTCGGTCGCCTGCCCGTCACGCTCCAACTCTCGTTCATGGCGCTCGCGTTCGCGATCGTGGTGTCGTTCCCGCTCGGCATGCTCGCGGCCGGCGCGCGCGGCGGCCGCGCCGACGCCGTGGTGCGACTCGCCAGCATCGTCGGCCTCACCCTCCCTTCGTTCTGGGTGGGCGTGCTGCTGCTGTACGTCACCTCCATGTACCTCCCGGCCTGGCCGACGATCGGCTACGTCCCATTCGTCGAGGACCCCGTCGGCAACCTCGCACGCATGGCGCTGCCGACCTTCGCCGTCGCGCTGCCGATGATCGCCGCGCTCACGCGCATCTTGCGCTCGAGCCTGCTCGACGTGCTGTCGCTCGACTACATCCGCACGGGCAAGGCCAAGGGCCTGGCGACGCGAACCCTGTTCTACAAGCACGCGCTGCGCAACGCCATGATCCCGGTGATCACCGTGATCGGCGTGCAGGTCGGGTACCTGCTGTCGGGCGTCGTGGTGATCGAGCAGGTCTTCGCCATACCGGGTCTCGGACGCCTCGTCATCGGCGCCATCAACGAGCGCAACTACCCGTTGGCACAGGGCGTGATCCTGGTCGCGACGGTGGTCTTCGTGTTCGTCAACCTGGTCGTCGATCTCGCCTACGCCTGGATCGACCCCCGGGTGGAGTACACCTGATGGCCAGCATGGCGCGGCGCCTCTTCCACAACCGCATCGGCTTCGCCGGCTTCGTCCTGTGCGTGGTCGTGCTGGTCGCGGCGCTGTTCGCCCCGCTCCTGGCGACGCATGGACCGCGCGAGCAGTCGATCCGCGACCGCTTCCAGGGGCCCAGCGCCCAGCACGTGCTGGGCACCGACAACTTCGGTCGCGACGTCTACTCGCGCATCCTCTACGGTTTCAGGACCAGCATCGCGGTGGCGTTCGGCGCCGTCGGCATCGCCGCCTTGCTCGGCTCCGCCGCAGGCCTGGCGGCGGCCTACTTCGGCGGCTGGACCGACCGCTTGTTGATGCGCAGCATGGACGTCCTGTTGGCCTTCCCCATCATCCTGCTCGCCATCGCCGTTTTGGCCGTGCTCGGACCCGGCAGCGTGAACACCGCGCTCGCCATCGGGATCGTGTACCTGCCGATCTTCGCGCGCCTGGCGCGCGGACCGGCCCTCACCGTGTTGTCCTGGGACTACGTTGCAGCGGCGCGAGCCCTGGGTGCCGGCGGCCTCCGGGTCGTGATGCGCCACGTCCTCCCCAACGTGATGGCACCGCTCCTGGTGCAATTGACGCTGTCGCTCTCGACCGCGATCCTGGTCGAGGCCTCGCTGTCGTTCCTCGGTCTCGGCACGCAGCCGCCGACCCCGTCGCTGGGGTTGATGCTCTCCGAGAGCCGCGACTACATGCTGATCTCGGGTTGGACCTCGTTCTTCTCCGGGTTCGCGATCCTGATCGCGTCGCTCGGCTTCAACCTCTTCGGCGACGGTCTGCGGGACATCGTCGACCCGGCGCTGCGCGGCGTCGACGGCTGATACGTTCCAGGGCCGCCGACGGCGGGTCACCGGCTGATACCCTCAGGGCATGCCCTCGCCACCCATCGACGGTAGCGTCGAGCGCGCGCTGACGCTCTCGGGCAGCGTCAACTGCCGCGACCTCGGCGGCCTCCCCGTGAGCGCCGGCGGCCACACGAGGTTCGGTGTGCTGCTGCGCTCGGACGCCCTGCTCACGCTCACGCCTGCGGACGCCGAGCGGCTCCGCCGGTTGCCGCTCACGACCGTGATCGACCTGCGGGAGGAAGGTGAGCGCATGCGTGACCGCAGCGCCCTGAGCGGCCGCGGCGGCATCGACGAGCACCACGTTCCGATCTGGCAGCCGATTCACGACGCCGGCTGGCCACCCGTCGACCCCTGGGACCTGAGTGGGTGGTACCACGCCGCGCTGGACCATGCCGGGGCCGCGTTCGCGCTCGCGGTGGAGCGCCTTGCCGCTTCGAGCGGGGCCGCGCTGTTCCACTGCACGGTGGGGAAGGACCGCACCGGGCTCCTGGCAGCGCTCGTGTTGGAAGGCGTCGGCGTGGGGCGCGGCGACGTGGTCGGCGACTACGTCCTGACGCACGACCGCATCGACCCGATCCGTGCCCGGCTCGTCGCCGACGCCGAAGCACACGGCATCGACCCCGTCGATTTCGCGCGACTGCTGGGCGCGGAAGCCGAGACGCTGGCGTCCGCCCTCGAACACCTCGACCGGCGCTACGGCGGCGCCGCGGCCTACCTGCTCGCAGCGGGCGTGCGCGAGGAGAGCCTGGCACGTCTCTCGTCACGCCTGGTCGAGCACGCCCCAGCGGACGACGGCACGACGGCGGAGCACGCCAAAGACGAGTGACCAACGGCCGGGGTACGCTCGGACACGCTCCCAGGAGGCTCCCATGGACCCGATCCGAACCGCCGCTCAGGACCTCGCAGCCGACACCGTCGCGCTGCGGCGCGACCTGCACGCCCACCCCGAGATCGCCTTCCAAGAGGTGCGGACGGCCGGCATCGTCGCCGACCGGCTGCGTTCGTTCGGTCTCGAACCGCGGACCGGCCTCGGCGGCACCGGCGTGGTCGCGGTCCTGGCAGGGGCGCGTCCCGGCAGGACCGTGCTGGCGCGCGCCGACATCGACGCGCTGCCCATGCCCGACGACAAGACCGTCGAGTACCGATCGACGACCGTGAACGCGTGCCACGCCTGTGGTCACGACGGGCACACGTCGGTCCTCCTGTCGGTGGCGCGCATCCTCAGCGAGCGCCAGGCCGACCTCCGCGGCCGTGTTGTGTTCGTCTTCCAACCCGCCGAGGAGATCGTCCAAGGTGCCGCGGCGATGCTCGCGGACGGTGCGCTCGACGGCATCGAGGCCGACACCGCGCTGGGGCTGCACCTGAGCACGATGCATCCCACCGGCACCGTCGCGGTGCGCGCCGGGCCGGCCATGGCGGCCGCCGACGCCTTCCGGCTGATCGTGCGCGGGCGTGGCGGCCACGCTGCGAAGCCGAACGAGACCGTCGATCCGATCGTGATCGCTGCGCACCTCATCACGGCGCTGCAGACGTTGGTCGCTCGCGAGACCGACCCCGTCGACCAGGCGGTGCTCAGCATCACCAGCGTGCACGGTGGCACGGCGTTCAACATCATCCCCGAAGAGGTCGAACTCAAGGGCACGCTGCGCTCGTTCGACACCGCGACGCGTGAACGGCATCGTGAACGGATCGCCGCGCTGGCGGCGTCGATCGCGACCGGCATGCGTGGCAGCGTCGACGTCGACTGGCGCGACGGATCGCCGGCGGTGGTGAACGACGAGACCGCGACCGAGCGCGTGCGCCACGTGGCCGAGGCGATCGACGGCATCGATCACGTGATCGTCGCCGCCCAGATCATGGGCGGCGACGACATGGCGCTGTGGTTGCAGCGCGCACCGGGTTGTTACTGGTTCGTCGGTGCCCGGGCCGGTGAGGCGAGTTCGTTCCCGCACCACCACCCCAGCTTCGACATCGACGAGGCAGCGTTGCCGCTGGCCGTGGAGCTCTTCACGAAGGTGATCCTCGACGCGCTGGACGCGTGAAGCGCTCGGTCAGCGACCCTGGGGGTGCAGCTCGAGCCCGGCAGCCATGGTGATCGACTCGACCTCCAGGGCAACCGCTTCTTGCACCAGCAGCTGCGCGATCTCGTCCTCGACCGCCTCGAGGGGGACGATGTCGCCGTCCTCCATCGTGACCGCTTCGGGGTTGGCCTCGTACCACGCCTGGACGTCCGCCGAGCTGACGTCGATGTCGGCTGCCAAGTCGTCGACGACGGCTTGGACGGAGAGGTTGACAGCGAGCGTGTCGCGCAGCGTCGTCTCGTCCCTGTAGCCGGCCGTGTCGAGCCACGCTTGGAACGCGTCACCGTCGGGCTGCTCGGCTCGGAGTTCGTCGACGACCGCGGTGACGTCTTCGTCCGTGGCCGCGAGGCCCCGGGCGTGGGCCTCAGCCGCCAAGATGCGCTGCGTCGCGTACTGCTCGAGGAACCCGGCCTTGAACGGTTCGAACTCTGCAAGCACCTCTTCGTCGACGGGCAGCCCTTGTCCGATGGCCGTGCTGCGAGCGGCGAGTTCGAAGGCCTGATCGAACTCCGCCTTCGTGATCGTCGTGTCGCCGAACACGATCACGACGGCTTCCGGATCGTCGGTGAGGGGATCCGCTGGCGGTGCGGTCTGCGCGAGCGCGGCTCCGAGCGCGAGTGCGAGCGCGGTGAACATCAGGATGAGTGGTCGGGGGTGGGGAGTGTACATGAAGCTCCTCTTGTGATCGAGGCGGGGGGTGGTCGGACGGACGGGTGACCGTACCAGTGCCCGCATGAGGAGCCTGGGCTCCCGATGAGCGCGCGTTCGATCCTCCCGGAAACCACATGAACGGCGGCGGGCCGAGTACCTCCGGCCCGCCGCCTGTACCTCCCTGGACCGACGTCCACGGGATCCGCGAGTGCTCAGCGCGTCTTGTTCACCAGATGCAGGTCTTGGAACGTGGCCGACGCGTACGGGTGCACGCTCCAACCGTCGACCCAGTCCTGGACGACGCCGATCTCTTCAGTGTTGTTGATGAAGGCGAAGGGGACGTCGCTCATCAACAGACGCTGGATCTGCTGGTAGGTCGCGATCGACTCATCCGAACCGGGCGGGAGGGTGCGGCCCAGGTCGAGCAACACGTCGATCTCGGGGTTGCCGTAAGCGATGTAGTTGTTGTCGCCGCCGGTCTTGAACAAGCCATAGGTGGCGTAGTCGGGATCGACGTTGCCGCTCCAGCCGAGGATGAACAGGTCGAAGTCCTTGTCGGGTCCGAGGATGCGGTCGATGAACGCGCCGAACTCTTCGATCGTCACGTCGATGTCGATGCCGGCCTGCGCGGCCTCGAACTGCAGGATCTCGGCGATCTGGATGCGCACCGGGTTCTCGTTGGTGTGCAGACGAACCGCCACACCGTCGCCGAGTCCGGCCTCGGCGAGCAGCGCGCGGGCGCGCTCGGGGTCGTAGGGATAGCGCGGGATGTCGTCGGCGAAGTAGATCGACTCGGGCGAGATCGGGCCGACGCCGAGCGTGCCGATGCCGTTCAGGACCCGCGCGACGATGCCCTCGCTGGGGATCAGGTGCGCCATCGCACGCCGCACGGCGTCGTTCGCAAGCGTCTCGTTGCGGAAGTTGAAGCCGAGGTAGGCGTGGCCGAGACCGGTGGAGCGGGTGACCGTGATGCCGTCGGTCGTCTCGAGACGCGGCACCTCGCCGGGCGTCACCTGGCCGTGGAACAGGTCGATCTCGCCCGCCTCGAACGAGAGCAGGCGCGTGCCGTCCTCGGTGATGGGACGGAACACGACGCGATCGACGTTGCCGCGCTCACCCCAGTAGTCGTCGAACGCCTCGACCACCATGCGGTCGTCGCGCACCCACTCCACGAAACGGAACGGGCCCGTGCCGATGGGGTTGGTGTTCCAGTCGTTCGTGTCACCGATGTCGCTCGGCAGGATGTGCAGCCGGGCGAGAGAGTTCATGATCCAGACGTTGGTCGGGTCGACGGTGATCTGCACGGTGAGGTCGTCGATGATGGTCACGTCGCTGATGTTGGCGTAGAGGTTGCGGATGAGGCTCGGGTTGTCCTCGTCGAGCACCCACTCGATCGTGTACTTGACGTCGTCCGCCGTCAGCGGCTTGCCGTGGTGGAACACGACGCCCTCGCGCAGGTTGAAGGTGATGACCGAGCCGTCCTCGCTGAACGTCCAATCGGTCGCCAGGCGCGGGCGGTAGGCGAGGTCCTTCTCGAACACGATCAGCGGTTCCATCATCGTGTAGATCCGCTGGTACGAGTACACGTCGTTGAGGCGGCGAGGGTCGAGGCCGGAAGCCTCCGCGACCGTCGAGACGACGAGCTGTGTCTGGGCCACGCCCAGACCGAGCGATGCGAGGAGTGCGGTGACGAGCACCAGCGACATACGACGAATGAGCATCCGTGACGACCTCCATGACGTGGAACGCGCCAACGGGGACCGCGATGCGGTACGTCGACGCTGGTCGATGCTACCGCGCCGCAGGCGTCCGAGTCTCCAGCCGGCGCCGCCGAGCACCGTCATGATCCCTTCATGCGTCACGTGGAGCACCGTGGCCGATCGCGCATGGTGGCGCAGGAACGGCACGTAGACTCGGTCGAGGAGCACGGCGATCCAGGGGGTCGGGACGAGGCATGCGGCAGCGACACGACACGACGGTCAGGCAGGATGCAGTCAGCGACCTCGTCGTGCACCTGGCCCTGGCGCTCAGCGAAGCGGAGGGCGACGACGCCGCTTCGAGGATCGACGCGGCGCTTGCCGAGCTCGGTCACTGGCTCGGCGTGGACCGCGTCTACGTGTTCGAGCACGACGAGCACGGCGCCACCTCAAGCAACACCTTCGAGTGGTGCGCTCCGGGCGTCGACGCGCAGCGAGCGACGCTGCAGCGCGTGCCGATCGCATCGTTCGCGGGATGGCAGACCCGTTTCGAGGACGGCGGCGTCGTCGCGATCGAGGACGCATCGACGCTCGACACCACGCGGGCACAGGAGTACCACCATCTGTCGCGCCAAGGCAGCGTCGCGTTGCTCGCGGTCCCGTTGCGCTCTCGTGGGCGCACGACGGGCTTCCTGGGTCTCGACGCGGTGCGCTCGCCGCGCTCGTGGCCAGCGCCCGTGATCGACCTGCTGAAGACCGCTGCGACGCTGATCGGAGCGACGTTGGCGCGTGCCGCCGCCGAGGTGGCCAACCGCTCGCTGAACCAGCACCTCGACTCGGTCACGCGCCAGATGCCAGGAACGCTGTTCCGCTTCGAGCGTGACCCGGACGGGCGGCGCCGCTTCAGTTACGCCGGCCCGAACTTCGGACGCCTGATGGGCATCGATCCGCAGGCGCTCATCCACGACGCTTCACCGGCCATCGAACGCATCGTCGCCGAGGACCAGCACGACTTCGCGGCGGCGCTGACGCGCTCCGGCGCGACCCTGACGCGTTGGGAGCACACGTTCCGCGTTCACGACGCGAACGGCGCGCTGCGCCACGTGCTGGGGCGGGCCGATCCGAGCGATCGCGGCGACGGCGGCGTGATCTGGCACGGCATGCTGCTCGACATCAGCGAGATCCACCAGAGCAACGCCGCGTTGCGGCGCTCGGAGGCCGACCTGCGCTCGATCCTCGAGGTCAGCGAGGACGCGGTCGTCCTCATCGACGCAGACCGTCGTGTGGTCGATCTCAACCGGAGCGCGAAACACCGGGTCCGGCGCCTCACTGGACGACACTTGAACGTCGGTGACGTGTTCCCCGACGTGGCGGGCGATGTGCAGCTCGAGCGCGAACTCGCCAAGGCCTTCACCGGGGCCACGGTGGAGGACGAGCGCGAGGTGGCGAGCGAAACCGATCCGGCGTTCAGCTACGTCGCGCGCATCCGCGTCGAGCCCATCACGGACGCGGACGGCGCCGTGCGGTCCGTCGTCCACCGCAGCACCGACGTGACGGCCAACAAGCGCGCCGAGGCGCTGGAGGCGCGTGCGAACGCCTTCCGGACAGGTCTCCTGACGCTCTTGAACGACCTGCTCGCGCGAGACTTCGACGATCAGGTGTACCAACACGTGCTCGACCACGCCGTGGCCACGGTCCCGGGAGCCGAGGCCGGCAGCGTCGTCATCGTCCGCGACGACGGTCACTACCACTACGTCGCTGCCTCCGGCTTCGACCTGGCGCTGCTCAAGAGGATCGCTTACGCCCCCGACGACCTCGCCAAGGTCCAGCCGGCCGATGCGACGGTGCTGCGACCGGGCTACGACAACACGCACCACCCCGGCGATACCCAGGCGCTGCTCGAGTCGGCCGGGCGCACGCGTGACATCGCGGCGACGCTCGTGGTTCCTGTCGACGTTGGCGGTCAGCGGCTCGGATACCTCCACCTGGACACGTTCTCCGATCGCGACGCGTTCGATGAAGGGGCCGTGGACCTGGCGCGCCTGCTTGCCGGGACCGTCGCCGTGGCGCTGCAGCGCCTGACGCTCGAGCAGCACCTCCAACTCGAGCGGAGCAAGCTGCAGCACTTGGCGTCGCACGACGCCCTGACCGACCTACCGAACCGCGTGATGCTCGCCGACCGGTTGGAGCAGGCCCTCGCGCGCGGGCGCCGACGCGATCTCGGGACGGGTCTGTTGATCGTCGATCTCGACGGCTTCAAGGCCGTGAACGACCGCTTCGGCCATCTGAGCGGCGACGCGGTCCTGCGCGTCGTCGCCAGCCGCCTACGCGACGCGGTGCGGGCCGAGGACACCGTCGCGCGCCTCGGCGGTGACGAGTTCGCGGTCGTGGCCGGCGATCTCGTCAAGCCAGAGGACGCGGCGACGATCGCGGCAAAGCTCGTGCAGGTGGTCCGCGAACCGATCGAGCTCGATGCGGCTACGGCCGTTCTCGGCGCCAGCATCGGCATCTCGCTGGCGCCGGGAGACGCCGAGCACGGCGACGCGATGATGCAGAACGCCGACATGGCGCTCTACCGGGTGAAACGTGAGGGCGGAGGCGGCGTCGCCTACTTCACCGCCGAGCTCGACTCGCGCATGCGGGCTCGAACCGCACTCACCGACGACCTGCGCCGGGCCCTCGCTCGCGAGGACGGCATCGACGTCGCGTATCAGAGCGTCGTCCGGTTGGACGACGGCTGCGTCGTCGGGGTGGAGGCGCTGGCGCGCTGGCATCACCCCGAGCAGGGTCCGATCTCCCCTGCCGTGTTCGTGCCGCTCGCGGAAGAGGCGGGGCTGATCGGAGCGCTCGGGAGACGTGTGCTGCAGCGCGCGTGTCGCGATCTTGCGGCGTGGCGCTCTGAAGGGATCGGCACCCGTTGGTCGTGCGCCGTGAACGTCTCGGCCATGCAACTCGGTGTCGAAACGTTCGTGCTCGAGGTCGAGGAGCTGGTCTCCGGCGCCAACGTTGCCCTACGCGACCTCGCCTTCGAGGTGACCGAGAGCGCGATCATGGCCCCCGGCGGCCACGCCCTCGCGAACCTCGCGCGCCTGCGTCGAGGCGGGGCGCGGGTGTTGGTCGACGACTTCGGCACGGGATACTCGTCGCTGTCGCGGCTCAAGCACCTACCCGTTGACGCCGTGAAGATCGACCAGAGCTTCATAGCGGGCTTAGGCCGTGATGCCGGCGCGGAGGACGCCAGCGACGTCGCCATCGTCGACGCCGTCGTCGCCCTCGCGAACGGGCTCGGGCTCGCCCTCATCGCGGAAGGGATCGAGACCGAGGCCCAACGACGAGCGCTGGTCGACCGCGGCGTCGAGGAGGGCCAGGGCTACCTGTTCGCGCGTCCGGTGACGTTCGAGGCGATCCGCGCGCGTCACCGCAACGACGGCGGCGGCGCGTCGTCGTTGGGGTAACGCACGCCGAGCTGTGCACGCGCGTCGTCGAAGCACCGCATGAACGCCAGCGTGTCGCGAAGCGGCATGGTGGCGCTCTCGAACTCGCCGCGCTGGATGCAGCGCGTCACCTCGCGCAGCTGGTACGTGTACCCAGGGGCGGGCGTGGCAGCGCGGACCTCCCTCGTGTCGTCGCCGCGGGTCAGCGTGAAACCGGTTGGGTTCGGCAACGAGCCCAACGTCCGCACGACACCGGCGTCACCACCGATGGTGGCGGACCGGGTGTGGGCACTCGTGAACGAGACGGTCACCTGCGCGCGACCATCGCCTGGGTACCCGACGTCGAGCGTGCACAGCGCGTCGACCCCGTTCTCGGCGAGCACGCCGCGGGCCGCGATCGCACTCGGGAGGCCGAACGCGGCGGCGGTCCAGGTGAGCGGGTACACCGCGAGGTCGAGCAGCGCACCGCCGCCGGCATCGCGCGCCCACAGGCGCGAGTCCGGGTCGAAGGTCGCGCGCATGCCGAGGTCGGCCTGCGCCCACCGCGGCGTGCCGATGGCGCCTTCGGCGACATGGTCGACGAAGGCCTGGTAGACGGGCAGGAAACGCGTCCAGACGGCCTCCATCAGGAACCGCCCACGAGCGCGCGCGAGCGCCGCGAGGTCTGCGGCTTCGGCGGCCGTGACGGCGAACGCCTTCTCGATCAACACGTGCTTGCCCGCCTCGAGCAACGTGCGGGCGATGGCGTGGTGCTGGGCGTGTGGCGTCGCGAGGTAGACCACGTCGACAGCATCATCGGCCGCGAGGTGCTCGACGCCGGTTCCGGCCGCGTCGTCGTGGTAGGCGCTGCGGGCACCGTGCTCACGGGCGAACGCGTCGGCGCGCTCGGCGTCACGCGAACTCACGGCGTGGAGTTCGGCGTCCTCGAGCGCACACAGCTGTGCGGTGACCACGTGGGCGATGTGTCCGGTCGAGACGACGCCCCAGCGAAGTGTCTCACCGGTGGCCAGCCGCGGGTCCGGGGCGCCCGGCTCGCTCGTGGATGGGCGGGTGACGAAGCGTGTCGGCATGCTCGATGATGGCATGTGCACGTCGTGGACGCGGACGCCCCGGTCGCGTTCGTGCGTGTGACGCCCCTCCCGGGAACGGACGACGTGCCGTCAGGGGCCGTCAGGCCTCCCGCGCCGCGAGCTCCTCTCGCCAGGCGGCCGCTCCGGCCTCGTCGAGCGCGCGGAACTGCTCGTCGTCGAGCTCGACCCCCGCCGCAGCGGTGTTCTGCTCGAGGTGTGCGACGCGGCTCGTGCCCGGGATCGGCAGCATCACCGGGCTCTTGCGCAACAGCCATGCGAGCGCGACCTGGCCGTGGGTCGCGCCGGTCTCGTCGGCCACCCGGTCGAGCAGGCCACCGGGTTGGGCGAGCGTGCCGGCCGCGAGCGGATACCACGGGATGAACCCGATCCCACGCGCCTCGCACAACGCCAAGACGTCCTCGCTGTCGCGCCTGGCGAGGTGGTAGAGGTTCTGGACGGTGGCGACCTGCAGCACCTCGAGCGCGGCCTCGACCTCCTCGACGCTCACCTGGCTCAGGCCCACGTGCCGGATGAGACCCTCGCGCTGCATCTCCGCCAAGACGCCGAACTGCTCGTCACGCGGCACGGCGGCGTCGATCCGGTGCAGCTGCCACAGGTCGATGCGCTCCAGCCCGAGTCGGCGCAGGCTCATGAGCACGCACTGCCGCAGGTACTCGGGGCGACCGAGCGGCTTCCAGACGTCGGGACCGTGGCGGGTGAGGCCGCCCTTGGTGGCGACGAGCATGCCGCGGTACGGGTGGAGCACCTCGCGGATCAGGTCTTCGCTGACGAAGGGGCCGTAGCTGTCGGCGGTGTCGATCAGGTCGACGCCGAGCTCCGGCAGGCGCGCCAGGACGCGGCGCGCCTCGCTGGGATCGGTGGGGTCGCCCCAGATGCCTGGTCCGGTGATCCGCATGGCGCCGAAGCCGAGGCGGTGGACGGTGAGGTCGCCGCCGATGGCGAAGGTGCCGCTGGCGTGCGCGGTGGGGTTGGTCATGATGGCTCTCCTCTTCTTCCCCATCGTGACCCGGGGCGGCGCGATGGGTCACGATGGGCCCGTCGCCTCCGGCGGCGGGAACCGAGGTGAGGTCGTGCCCGACTGGGAACATCCGGACACGGTGGCGTTCTTCCGCGATCGCGAAGCCGACGTCCGGCTGACGGAGATCGTCGACTCCGGCGCGGTACGCCCGCCGACGCCGGCGCTGGACGTCGGCTGCGCAGCGGGCCGCAACGCCGTGTACCTGGCCGAGCGAGGCTTCCCGGGCGTCGCCGTGGACGCCAGCGCTGCGATGGCGGCCGCGACGCGCGAGCGGCTCGAGCCCTTCGCAGCGTCCGCACCGTGGACGGTCCTGCACCGACCGATGACCGAACTCGACGACCTCAGCGACGCCTCGTTCGGTCTGGTGTTGGCGCTCGGCGTCCTCCAGAACGCACCCGACGACGTGACGTTCGCGCTCGTGCTGGACCATCTCGCCCGACTGGCGCGTCCCGGCGCACGCGTGCTCATCCAGAACTTCGGACCCGACTCGCTCCCGCATGGCGAGCCATTGCAGCGCGTGCCCGGAAGCGCGCACGTGTGGAGCGGCTTCGACCAAGCCGACGCGAGCCGCGCCTACACACTCCCCGATCCGGACGCCCTCGATGCTCTGGTGACCGAGCGCGGAATGGAACTCGTGGCGCCCACTCGCGTGGTGTGGAAGGAGATGAAGGGCGGACGGCGCACCACCATCATCGGCGACTACCGCAAGCGCTCGACGTGACGAGGGCGCGCGGGGCGGCCCGCGAGCATCCGCGCGATGTCACGAAGCGTGGTCGGTGCCGATGCCCCAGCACAGCGGATCCGCCG
>REEJ01000336.1 GCA_007695125.1 Trueperaceae bacterium
GCAGCCAGAACACGTCCTCGCCGTTGTAGGCGACCTTCACGTCGAGCTCGAACGCGAGTTCCTCTGGTGCGGCCGCCAGCACTACCCCAGCACCGAGCATCAGCGCCAGTCCAGTGACCATCATCCATCGCTTCATGAGCACCTCCACAATGAACACGCACGCGCGCGACGTGATTGACGCACGCCCGATGATCCCGATTGCATGCCACGAGGACGCAGGCTTCTCAACCGGCTCGCGAAAGACAATCGAAGAACACGACGAGGATATCAGTGAGTGTAGCGTGAGACAAGGATAGATATCCCTGGATATCACGCCGCGCCTTCGTACTCGCGCGCCGTCCACGCGCGCCTTGACGCCGTCACGAGCGCCGCGTAGCATGGCCCGACAGTTCGAAAAACAGGTTTCGGAAGTACGCCCTCACACCCCCTCGAGGAGCCGCCCTGGCCACGCCCTACCAGACCGAGCACGTGCGCGAGGCCAACCGGCACGGCGTCTACCGCGCGCTCGCCGACCACGGCGCCGCGACCCGAGCCGAGCTCGCGCAGCGCACCGGGCTCTCCGCACCGACGGTGGCGACCATCCTGGCCGAGTTCCAAGCCCAGGGCCTGGTCGGCGACGCCGGCGCGGACGAAGGCACGGGCGGCCGCCCCGCGCAGCGCGTGCGCTTCCTCGCCGACGCCGGCTTCGTGCTGGCGGTCGACCTCTCCGGACGACGCGCCCACGCCTGTCGGATCGACCTGGTGGGGCGCGTCGGGACGCGCGTCAGTGGTCCCGACCTCGGTCCCGGCGTCAGCGACGCCCTCGTCCCCTGGCTCGAACCGCTCCTCCACGCCCCCGACGCGCCGGCGATCCGCCGCCTGGCGCTCGCGGTGCCGGGCGTGATCGACCCCACGGACGGGCGCGTCGACCTGGCCCCCGCCCTCGGCTGGCACCGGCTCGACGTCGCGGCGCGCCTCGAAGCCGCGCTGGGCGTCCCCGTCCGGCTCGAGAACGACGTCAACGCCCTCGCGCTCGCCGAGCTCCACTACGGCGCCGGCGCCGCCCATCGTCAGGTCGTCTACGTCGCCATCGGCTCGGGCGTCGGGGCGGGTCTCGTGATCGACGGCCGGCTCTACCGCGGCGCTCACGCAGCGGCGGGTGAGATCGGCTCGGTCGTCACCTGCGCCGAAGACGAGGCGCGACCACTCGCCCCCGGCCGGCCCGGGCCGCTCGAGCGGCGCGTCGTCGAGGCCGCCGACGGTTGCCTGGGAGCCGACGGTTACCTCGACGACGCCTCGCCGGCAACCGTCTGCGCCTTCGACGACCTGGCGCGCCTGCTCGGTCCCACGCTTCACAACCTCGCCTGCCTGCTCGACCCCGAGCTACTCGTGGTGGCCTGGCCGGCCGACCGCGGCGGGCGGCTCGCCGAACGCATCCGAGCGTCCTGGCATGGACCCCGGCCACTGCGTATCGTGTCGGGCGCCCTCGGGCCCGATGGCGCCGCGCGCGGCGTCGCCCACTTGGCGCTCGAGGACCTCGAGGCCGACGTCTGCCGCAACCGCGTCGGCCGCGCGCCACTCGCAGCCACGGCCACAGCCGTGGTTGCCGCGCCACGCAACGCGCGTACACCACCTCCGTACGGACCCAGGAGCCGCCATGTCTGACCTCTTCGCGCGATCGTTCCCGATCCTCGACGCACACGCCCACTTCCCGATCGTCAACACGATCGGTTCACCGGGCTTCGGCACGACGGTCCGGCACCCGCTGCTGACGGGCTACGCCACCGACAGGCAAGGGCGCATGAACAAGGAGTGGGGCACGGCGCTCAACGAGCCGCCGGCGGAGACGCCGGAGCAGGTCGACGCCATGGCCGACCGCTGGGCGGCCGAGCTCGACGTCAAAGGCGTCGCCAAGATCGTCTTCGTGACGGGCCAGTCCAACGACCTCCTCGCGGGCGTCGTCGGCCGCTACCCCGAGCGCTTCGTCGGCTACGCCCACCACCAACTACAGCCGGGGGCCGGCGCCGAACTCAGGCGCGCCGTCGACGAACTCGGACTCACGGGCTACAAGCTGCTCGGCCCGACCACGCCCGTCCCCTTCGAGGACCCCGCCGTCCGCGACGTCTGGGAGTTCTGCGCCGAGCGCCGCCTACCGGTGCTCATCCACTTCGGCTACCTGGGCCGCGGCGGCGGCGTGGTGGCGCACCCGCGCATGAGCCCGCTGTCGCTGTTCGAGGTGGCGCGCGACTTCCCCGAGATCCCCTTCATCGTCCCGCACTTCGGCGCCGGCTACTGGCAAGACCTCCTCGCCCTGTGCTGGAGCCTGCCGAACGTCTACGTCGACAGCTCGGGCTCGAACCAGTGGGTCCGCTGGATGCCCTACCCGCTCACGCTCGAAGACCTCTTCCGCAAGGCCTTCGAGACGATCGGTCCCGAGCGCGTGCTCTTCGGGACCGACTCGGCCGCGTTCCCGCGCGGCTTCGCGCAGCGCTACCTCGACGAACAGCTGCGCATCTGCTACTCCCTCAACCTCCGCGAGGACGACATCGCGCGCGTGTTCGGCGGCAACGCGGCCAGGCTCCTGGGCATCGACCTCGAAGACATCGGGCGCGCGACGACGGGGGTGTGACGTGTTGAGGATCGCCATGTTGCTCCACAGCGGTGTCGGAGGTAGCGGCGTGGTCGCCACCGAACTCGGGTTGCGTCTCGCCGCGCGCGGGCACGAGGTTCACCTGATCGCCAACGCCGTGCCCTTCAGGCTCGCGGACGAACGGCACGACAACGTGTTCTTCCACCAGATCGGGTCGATGACGTATCCCTTGTTCGACGCCCCGCTGACCACACTCGCTGAGGCCAGCAAGGTCGTCGAGGTCGTCGAGCAGTACGGAATCGACGTCATCCACGCGCATTACGCGATCCCTCACGCAGCCGCGGCGCTCATCGCTCGCGCCATGGTTCGAACGAGGCCCATCCCAGCGATCGTCACGACGCTCCACGGCACCGACGTCACCCTCGTCGGGTTGGACGCCGCCTACCTGAGGGCCACGCAGTGGAGCATCGAGTCTTCGGACGCCGTGAGCGCCGTCAGTCGGTATCTCGCAGACACCACGATCAACGACATGGGAGTCCGTAGGGACACGATCCATGTCGTGTACAACGCCGTCGATACGATGCGCTTCCGCCCCGGCAACGACCCTTCGCTTCGCTCCCGATACGCATCGGACTCCGAGCATCTCCTCGTCCACGTCTCGAACTTCCGGCCCGTCAAGCGCATCGAGGACGTGATCAGGATGTTCGCGCTCGTTCACGCCGAGCTCCCGGCACGCCTCCTGATGATCGGGGACGGACCGGATCGCCCACGAGCGGTCGCCGTGGCCGAGTCGTTGGATGTTCTCGACCGCGTGCGCTTTCTCGGCAGCTTTCCGCGCATCGAGAGGCTTCTGGCGTGTGCCGATCTCTTCGTCCTTCCGAGCAGCAAGGAGTCGTTCGGACTCTCGGCGCTCGAGGCGATGGCGAGCGGCGTACCGGTGATCGCGTCCAACATAGGCGGCCTCTCCGAAGTCATCGAACACGGGGTCAGCGGTTTCCTCCACGACGTCGGTGACACCGCTGCGATGGCCTCATCGGCTCTCGAACTGCTCCACGATCGCCACCGAATGGCCGCGTTCCGCCACGCAGCGCGTCATCGCGCCATGCACGTCTTCGATCCGACGGCGAACGTAGGGGCCTACCTGGACCTCTACGAACGCGCCCTTGGTCACGTGCGACCAGACGGCTGAACGCGCGACGGAGGCGACACTCGGGCCGGCGCTGAAGGCCATGGCAGTCGGACATCGTGCGGCGCCACACGGCTGCGCCGCTGGCATCGCGCGCCGCATCGGCGCCGGGGCGATACCATCGGACATGCCCACCACGTACCGCGCGGCATCCCACGCGTGGCCACGAGCGCTCGTCGCGCCGTTGCGCGTCGCACTCGCGATCGCGGCCCTCGCGCTCTCGGCCTCCGCGCTGGCCCAGCCCGACCTGAGCCCGCGAGCGCTCGAGCCCGAGGAGCTCGACGCCGCGACGGTGCAGCGCGCCGCCGCCCGCTTCGAACTCGACACGATCGTCTACGACGCCCTGACCGCGACGGGTGTGCCCGGAGCCGTCGTTGCGATCGCGTTGGGCGGCGAGGTGCTCGTCGCCGAGGCGTACGGCACGGCCGACGTGGCGGCGGCGCGCACGCTGACGCTCGACGATCCGCTGTGGCTGGCGTCGCTCACGAAGACACTGACCGGCATCGCAGTGCTCGACCTGGCCGCGCGCGGCGAGCTCGACCTGGCCGCGCCGCTCGACACGTTGCTGCCGCCCGGATCCGTGCCCGCCGCGCCGGCTGGCGACGACACGCCGCTCACGCCCTGGCATCTGCTGACGCACACGAGCGGGTTCGACGAGCGATTGCTCGGCACGGCCGCGTTCGACGCTGGTCCGAGCCCCCCGCTGGCGAGCCTGGCATTGCCGCCGCGGGTAGAAGCCGCCGGGAGCGGGCCGCGCTACGGCAACGCCGGACATCACGCGCTCGGACTCGTCCTGGAGGCCGTGAGCGGGAGCAACGCCGAAGCAGCGCTCCGAGATCTGGTGTTCGATCAGCTCGGGCTCGACTCGGCGCGCCTGTTCCGACCGGCGGACGACGCGTACGAGGCTGCGACGGTCCCTGGCCACGCCCGCGAGGCCGGCGGCGCGCTGCGGCCGGTGACGACGCCGACGGTGCTCGACGCGACGGCGGGAGGTCTGCGCCTGAGCGGCCGCGACGCTGCGACGCTGCTCGCTGCGCTCACCGATCCGGAGCCGACGGGACCGCTCGCCAACGACGTCCGAACGGCGCTGCTCACGCCTGCAGCCCGGGCCCACCCCGAGGCGGCCGGCACGACCCTAGGTATGGCGGAGGGGTGGCTGCTCGGCCACGAGGTGGTGCTGCAGGCCGGCGACCTCCCTGGGACGCACTCGTTGCTGCTGATCGTGCCGGCGTACGCGCTCGGCCTGTTCGTTCACGTCAATGGCCCCGCGGGAGAGACCGGTGCGTGGGAGACGGCCGACGGCATCCGCGATCCGCGCTGGTGGCTGGCGGAGCGCATCGTGGAACGCTTCGTCGGCGACGCCCGCGAGGCTCCGCCCGCCGTGCCGGCCTCTGCACTGCCGGCGGACGGCCGGGTGGAGAGCGGCGTCTACCGCCCGAACCGCGTCGCGCGCTCCGGACCCGAGGCGTTCCTGACGCTCACGGGCCTCGCGCAGTTCCCGGTCCGGGTCGAGGCGGACGGTAGCGTGGTGGTCGTGACCCCGGCCGACGCCTCGCCACCGCGGCGCTATCACCCGAGCGCCGCCGGCGCCTACGTGCGCGCCGGCGGCGGCGACATCGTGGCGGCGACCCGCGGGCCCGACGGGGAGCCGCGCATCCACGGCTGGCTGGGCCTTCCCGTGACGCTGGAGCGCGTGCCGCCGCTGGAACGCCTCGAGCTGCTGCTCGCGTGCCTGCTCGCCGCCGCCGTGGCGGCGCTCGTGGCGTTGGTGTCGTGGCCCCTGGGTGCGTGGTTCAGGTGGCGAGGTCGTGGGCCGCGTTCGAGCGGTCCGGGGACGAGCCTGCAGGTGCTGCGCTGGGCCGCCCGCATACAGGCGCTCGCGGTGGTGGCGTGGCTCGTGGCGACGTTCCGCGCGTTCGACGTGGCGCAACGCTCGCTGGCGCTCGATCCGACGTGGTGGCCCGCCGCCAGCGCGGCGCTGGCGGTCGTGACGATGACGGGGCTGACGCTGGTCATGGTGGGGGCGCTGCTGGTGCTGAGCGGCGCGCGGGACCGGCGCGGGCCGCCGCTGCGGCCGCGCGCCGCGTTCCACGTCGTGCTGGGGCTGGCGGGGCTCGCCCTCGTGGTGCCGTCGTGGGTGTGGCGGCTGCCGCCTTGGTCCTGACGAGTGCAGCAGCGGGTATCCGGCATCCTGCACGACGCCCGAGCCACCGGCGCCGTGCCTAGCATGGGCGTATGACCACCGCTTCCGATCACACGCACGCCGTCGCTACCCTCGCCGGTGGCTGTTTCTGGTGCACCGAGGCCGTCTTCGCCGAGATCGAGG
>REEJ01000337.1 GCA_007695125.1 Trueperaceae bacterium
CCTTGCCGGGCGGCGGCCACGGCCGCGTTGGAGGTATCGCCGCCGAAGCCCTGCAGGTACGTCGGGGCGCCATCTGCGCCGAGGCGCTGCTGGTTGAACTCGAGCATCGGCTCACCGAGGGCGAGGACGTCGAACCGACGCGTCGCTGGCGTGCTCCGTTCACCAGACATCGCTTCACTGTAACGCGCGTGCGTCACGCGTCGTCGCCCGGTGCCGGCTCGCGCAGGTGGTGCACCGCCCGCTGCAGGTGGTGCGCGAAGGCGTTCGCCCACGCCAGCGCCTCGAGCGTGTCCTCCGCCTCGTCCGGGTCGGCATCGGCGGTCGCCACCCGGCGCAGCACGCGGCGGCGTGCGGCCCGCCGCACATCCGGGACGCCAGCGAACGCTGCGAGGACGTGCTCGGCTGGGCCGTCGGGCGCCAAGAGCGGGCTCCACGTCACCATCGCCTTCAGCGCCTCGCGCAGGTAATCGCGGAGTTCGCCCGTCTCGGGGGCACGGGCGAAGCGCTCCAGCGCGGCCGAGCGGCCGAGCAACGCCACCGCCCGCTGCAGGTGGTCGAGCGCGTGCAGCACCGACACGTGGCGGCGATGCGCGGACTCCTTCGAGGAGTCGCTGCGGATGCCGGCGAGGAACGTGCGGGTCTGGTCGAGCGCGCCGCGAACGCGCTCGAGTCGGACGCGGGCCGCGTGCTGCTCGCGGGCCGACGCGACGCCCGTGGCGAGCACGGTCGCCTCGTCACCCAACTCGGCGGTGCACATCAGCAAGGTGGTGCGTGCGGCCTTGACCGCGACGGGCCCATCCTCGGCGCTGGCGTTGCTCAGGTAACGCGTGAGCACCACGCCACGCTCGGGCACGAGCCGCGCCACCAGGAACGTGAAGCGACCCAACCACGGCAGGACCAACGCGACGCCGACGACGTTGAAGAGCGTATGGAAAGCAGCCAGCGTCAGGGCGGCGTCGCCGCCCTCACCGCCCAAGCGCGCCCCGAACCAGACGAACGCTGGGAGGATCGCCAGCGCGACGACGGCCGTGCCGACGTTGAACACGACGTGCGCCATCGCGGTGCGCCGGGCATGGACCGACGCGCCCAACGCCGCGAGGAGTGCCTTGGGTGCGGTGCCGACGTTCTGGCCGATCACCATCGCCGCCGCCTGCTCCAGCCCGATCGCGCCCGCGGAGAGCGCCGTCAGGGTGGTCGCCACCGCTGCGCTCGACGACTGCATCACGATGGTCATCGCGGCGCCGATCAACACCAGCAGCAGCGACGTGCCGAACGTGGTCGTGTCCGCGCCAGGCAGCGGGAAGCCGTCGGCGACGCCGGCCATCGCGGCCTGCATCAGGCCGATCCCGACGAACAGCAGGCCGAAGCCGGCGACGGGGAAGGCCGCAGCTGCGACACGATCCTTGCCGAGCAGGCGCATGACGGCGCCGATCGCCACCATCATCAACGCCACGCTCGTGATGTCGACCTTCAGGCCGAAGTACGCCACGATCCAGGCGGTCGAGGTCGTCCCGAGGTTGGCTCCCAGGATCACGCCGACCGCGTTGACGCTGGGGAGCAGTCCCGCCGCCACGAGCCCGATGGTGGTCATGGTCGTCGCGGTCGACGACTGGATCACGGCCGTCGCCAGCGCTCCGGCGACCACGGCGCGCACGTGGCCCCCCGTGTAACGCGCCAAGCCGCGCCGGAACGCGCTCCCGGCGAGGCCCTTGAGGCCCTCGGTCAGCAGCACCATGCCGAGGAGGAACACCCCGATCCCACCGAGCAGCTGGACGGTCACGCGGGCGCCCTCCCGATGCGCACCTTCCATGATGACGTCAGGCACGCATCGCGGCGCCAGTGCCGTTTGGCCCCGTCGTGCGCGTCGGAAGCGCCGAGTGGCTGCGTCGGCGCCCGCTGGCAGCGTCGGCGCCGGGACATGGCTTTGCCACCGCGGGTCTACGATGAGAGCGTGGTTCGACCGACCTCGGTCGTCCTGCACGAGAGGATGCGAACATGGAACAGCCCATCAACGACAACCACGACCTGTGGAGCACCGCCGAGGCGATGGTCGCCGAGGGGAAGGGCATCCTCGCGGCCGACGAGAGCACCGGCACGATCGCGAAGCGCTTCGACGGCATCGACGTCGAGAACACCGAGACCAACCGCCGCGACTACCGCGAGCTGCTCTTCCGCACCGCGGGATACGAGCGCTTCGTCAGCGGCGTCATCCTGTTCGACGAGACGCTGCGCCAGGAGGCCGCCGATGGCACCCCGCTGGTGCGCCTGCTCCAAGACGCCGGCGTGATCCCGGGGATCAAGGTCGACGCGGGCGCTCAGCCGTTGGCAGGCGCGCCCGACGAGACCGTCACCGAGGGTCTCGACGGCCTGCGCGAGCGCCTCACGGAGTACCGCGAACTGGGCGCGCGCTTCGCGAAGTGGCGTGCCGTCTTGCACATCGGCGCGGATCGCCCCAGCGCCTACGCCATCGACGTCAACGCCCACGCGCTCGCGCGCTACGCCGCACTGTGCCAGGAGGCCGGCCTCGTACCCATCGTCGAGCCGGAGGTGCTGATGGACGGTGACCACGACATCGGCGCCTGCTTCGAGGCCACCGAGGCCACGTTGCGCGAGACCTTCTACCAGCTCGCCAACCACGGCGTCGACCTCGAGGCCATGGTGCTCAAGCCCAACATGGTGCTCTCGGGCTCGGACGCCAGCGACCGCGCCTCGCCCGAAGAGGTGGCCGAGCTCACGCTCACGTGCCTGTTGCACACCGTGCCCGCCGCCGTACCCGGCATCGCCTTCCTGTCGGGCGGCCAAGGCGACGAGGAGTCGACGCTGAACCTCGACGCCATCAACCGCCTGGCCCTGGAGGTCGGCGCGCCGTGGGAGCTCACCTTCTCGTACGGACGCGGCCTGCAGGCGGCGCCGCAGGCAGCCTGGCGCGGCGAGCGCGCCAACGTCGAGCGCGCCCAGGCCGTGTTCCTGCAGCGGGCGAGGGTGCTCGCCGCGGCGCGGATGGGGACGTACGAGCCGTCGCTGGAGGACGACGCGGACTGAGCGGAGGACGAGACGAGCGCAGCGCGCCCATCATCACTGTCAGTAGTGCGTGCTGAACACCATCTCGGGGCTACCGCTCGAGCGCGGATCGCGTGCGCCGCCACGGCGCCGCGTCCGTGCCGCGGCGGCGTTGGCACGGTCCTGGTACAGCACGAACCCCAGGAGCGCCGCGGACGCGAGGTAGACCAGGCCGAGCAGGGACAACCACATCCAGATCCACATGCGACCGACAGGGTAGCGCGGGTCGTGTCACGAGATCCTCACGCGCGGCGCCCGCAGCACGACGACGAGCCCCTGGGCGCGATCTTGCCCACGGGCTCGTCGTCGTGCGCTGCGTCGGTGCGTCGCTACGCGATCGTCAGAAGCGCTGCACGCGCTCCGGGTCGAGGGTCGAGCCGACCGTGACGCCGAAGCGCTCGAGCGTGCCGGCCGACGCGGCGATCAGCCACTGATGCCGTTCGGCGACGGAGACGCGGGTCGCGCCGACCGCGCCGGTCTCGATGGCGACGACCGTCCCGGTCGCGTCGATGGCAGCGAACTCGATCGGGGCGCGCGCGCCCTCCACCGAGTAGCTCGTGCGGGTGGTGGTCTCACGCGCGAGCGGGTAGAGCAAGAAGGCGTTGACGAGCGCCTGATCGCCGACACCGCGGAAGCCGGCCGAACGGGCGGCCGTCGTGTCCGCGATGCGCACGGGCAGCAGCGCGCCGGTGCCGTCGGGGTTGGTCAGCAGGACCGAGCCTGTCGGGAGGGCAGCGAAGGTCGCCGGCAGGAAGGTCGGTTGCGTCGCGGCCGTGCGGGGCGCCATGTAGAACGCACCGATGGCGTACGCGACCGCAGCGATCACGAGCACGATGAGGGCGGGCTTGATGCGCTGGTTCCATTGGATGCGATCGGCGAAGCTGATGCGGGCGGCGTTATCGACCATGGGATCTCCTCCTGAGGCTGGGCGTGCACGCTGAAGGTAGGCTCATCACGTGAAGCCGACGTGAAACGGCGGGGCACGGCCCCGCTTCACCGCCGCTTCATGGCGGCTTCATGGCGGCGGCCTACGGTTCGGAGCACCACGCCGCGCCCGCGAGGCGGTCACCGGAGGAGACGATGCGCGTTCTGATCGTCGAAGACGACACCGCCCTGGCGGCCACCGTGTGCGCCGTCCTGGAGGCGCACGGTGTAGAGGTGCAGCTCGCCCATGATCGCGACGCCGCGTGGCAACTGGCCTGGCGTGAACCGTTCGACGTCGCCGTGCTCGACGTGATGCTGCCCGGCGACGACGAGGCCGGCTTCGCGCTCGCCGACGACCTGCGCGCCGCCGGCTTCCGCCAGCCACTGCTCTTCCTGAGCGCTCGCGACGCCGTCCCCGATCGCGTGCGCGGTCTGCGCGTCGGCGACGACTACCTGCCCAAGCCGTTCGCCGTCGACGAGCTCCTGGCTCGCCTCCACGCCCTGTACCGGCGCGGCGACGGACGGCCCGAGGTGCTGCGCTGGCGCGACGTCGAGGTACGGCCCACCGAGCGGCGCGTCACGCGTGGCGCTACCGAGGTGCGCCTCACGAGCAAGGAGTTCGACATACTCCTCACGCTGATGCAACACCCGGGGCGCGTCTTCACGCGAGCCGACCTGATGGACCGCATCTGGGGCCTCGGGTCGGAACACGCCTCGAACGTGGTCGACGTCTACGTCCGGAACCTGCGCGTCAAGGTCGACGAGGAGATCGTCGAGACGATCCGCGGCGTCGGCTATCGGGCAGCGACCACGGAAGGTGACGCCTGATGCTGCGCGTGCGCTTGGTGGCGATCGCGGCCGGCCTGACGCTGCTCGGGGCGGTCCTCGGGCTCGCCCTCACGTACGCAGGCCTCCGTGGGCTGCGCCTGGCGACGCTCGACGACGACAACCGACTGCTGGCCTCGCTGATCGCGGAGGTCGCCGTGCAGCGCGAGGACCAGGCGGTGCGCGTCCCCGCGGTCGTCACGAGTTACCTCGGCAACGAGCGCGGCAGCGTGGCAGCACACGTGTACGTCGACAGCCAGATGATCTGGGCGGCCGGCGCCACGACAGCGCCCCGGCCCCTCGACCCCGAGCGCGTGCTCGTCGGCACGGGCGCCTCCACGGTGCAGGAGTGGCGTGTCTACACCATGCGCGACGAGGACGCGGGTGTGGTGGTCCAGGTGGGGCGCACGCTGCAGGGCCTGCGCGACGTGCTCGGCCCGTACCCAGGCGTGGCGATCGGGGTGGTGGTGCTCGTGACGCTCCTCTCCGGACTGCTCGCGTGGTGGACCGTCGGCCTGGCGCTGCGCCCGCTGCGGCGCCTGTCCGCGGCGGCCGAGCGCGTGCCCGAACGCGACGACCTGCCCGCCATCCCCGGCAACGACGAGCCCGCACGCTTGGCGCGCGCCTTCGCCGCGTTGCTCGCCCGGCTTCGCGACGAGCGCCGGCGCGAACACCGCTTCCTGGCCTACGCGGCGCACGAGTTGCGCACGCCGTTGACGGGGCTGCGGGCCGGCCTCGAGGCGGCGCGTTCCGGGCGCCTCGAGGCGACGCCGGAGTTGATCGGTCGGCTCCACCACGAGGCGAGCCGCATCGAGACGCTGGCGCAGAACCTGCTGGCGCTGTCCACGGCGGAGGTCGGCGACGCCAACGTTCAGAGCATCGATCTGGAGCGGCTCGCCGCGGATGCCTACGACCGCTTCTTGCCCCTCGCGCTCGAACGCGGCGTGATGCTCGAACTCGACGCGACCAGCGCGCCGGTGGACGGCGACCCCCGCCTGCTCGACCAGGCCCTCGGCAACCTCGTCATGAACGCGCTCCGGGCCACGCGTCACGGGAGCGTGGTGATCGCCGGCGGCAGCGACGAGGGTCGCGCCTGGCTCGAGGTCCGCGACACCGGCAGCGGCTACGACCCGGCCACGGCCGGCACCGGCCTGGGCCTGCGCGTCGTGCAGGCCGTCGCGCACGCGCACGGCGGCGGTTTCGACATCGAGGGTGGCGATGGCACGCGGGCGCGGTTGTGGCTGCCACCGAGCCGTGCGCGCGCCTGA
>REEJ01000348.1 GCA_007695125.1 Trueperaceae bacterium
GGGGGGGGGGGGGCCGCGCGCCCCCCCCCCCCCCCCCGCGGTTCTCACGGGCGCCCTTGGGAGCAGGCCGCCGCACGCAGGGGGGAGGGTCGTCAGTCGCCGGTGTAGGTCAGGAACGCGAAGTCGTTGTCGGCGGCATTGGTGTGGCAGCTGACGCACATCATGTGCATGTCGCTGCCGACGTCGGCCCACATGCCCTCGAACGCACCGTCGGAGCCGCGCTCGAACATGCCGTACTGCCAGTCGCCGTTGTCGGGATCGAAGCCGGCGACTTTGCGCATGGTGGTGACGACGAAGACGCTCAGGTCATCGCCCAGGCTCGCCTTGATCAGCTCCGAGCCCTCCGGGAAGGGGAAGTCGCGGTTCAGGGCGGCGTCGGCGCCGGCGTCGTTGACGAACACGTCCTTCACCGTCGGGTGGGCGCTCGCGATCGAGTTGGGCTGCGGGTTGAGGCGGGTCCACTCGCGGTAGTCGGGCGGGCCTTCGCTCATCCCCTGGGCCACCACCATCGTGATGGTCAGACCGACGAGCAGGACGGACGCGAGGGCGAGCGATCGGATGGCGCGGTTCATATGGGACCTCCATGGTTCGTTCGGGACGTTTGTCCCACGATGCACGCTGGGCTTCCTCGCCGTCCGTCGTTCAGTTGACGGACGCACGGCGGCGACGCCTAGGCGCCTAGGCGCCGCTCGAACGCTCGTGCACGTCCAGGAAGGGTGCCGGCACCCAGCCCTCCACCGAACGGCCGTCGTCGGCGCGGAAGCGCACCAGGTAGAAGTCGAGCACCGGGTTCGACTGGTACATCACCACCTCGACCACGCTGCCCGCTTGCACGGTGCCGTGCACCTCGGACCGCAGGTGGCTGTCGTACAGATGCACCATCGGTTCGACGACCACGCCGTCGACGCTGCCGTGCAACGTGCCCGTGTAGCCGCTCCCCATCGGCTGCGGGATGCCGCACTGATCAGGATCGGGGTTGTCGTCGAACACGAAGGTGGGGACCTCGATCGGGGCGTCCGGCGTCGGGAGGACCAGCGCGGCGCTCGGATCGGTCTCGGCGCCGGCATGCGTCGCCAGCGCGCCGAGTGCGAGCACGACGGCGGCCGCGACGAGTGCGGCGACCTGGCGGACGCGGGCTCCGGCGTCTGCGGTTGGGGTCGTGGTCTGCTCATCCATGCGTTCACCGTGGCGCGAACGCGCGCCGCCGTCCGTCTCGACGACGACGGGCGACCGCTCACCGCGACGCCTCCGGCCGCCCTGTCCGCATGGCGTGAGCGTGAAGGGTCGCCGGCCCAGCCGTCATCGGCACTTCACGGGAGCGTTGGTATCGTGGGAGCGTGTTGAAGTGGACCGTCGTCGTGCTCGCAGCCGTGATCCTCGCCCTCGTGGCGTTGAGCGCGCTGCCGGACCGTCGGGCCGACCCCCCCGACGCCAGCATCCGCCTGTTCGAGGCGCGCCTGACGCTCTACCCCGAGGCCGACCCGGACGCGATCTGGACCTTCGTCGTCCCCGAGGCGTCGTTCGATCCGACCGCCGAGACGACCACGCTCTTCGACCTGCGCGACGGGGCGCGTAGCGTGGCCGGCGAGGTCGACTTCACGCTCACCGGCGACGAGGTCGTGATCGACCGCAACGACGACCTGCGCGGCGACGCCCTCCAGGCCGTGCTGCAAGCCGACGGCCTGGTGCTCGACATGGCGGCACGCGCCGGGCGGCAGGTGCGCATCGACCAACGCGCAGCGCGCTTCGAAGTGCCGCGCGCGACGATCACCGGCGATGGCCTCGACGGCGTGTACGAGGACATGCGCATCGCGTTCGACTTCACCGAGTTCGAGGCCGGCGGCCCCGGCACGGTCGGCTACGCCACCTTCGAGGCGGAGCGCGCTCCCACCGAATGACCCCGGAACCGAGAGGACACACCGTGCCGAAAGCGCTCACCGTCACCCACCGACGTTCGTTCACGCCGCGGCTCGCGCTGCTCGCAGCGACCCTGCTCCTGGCGTTCGGCGCGGCGCTGTCCCAGGCCGACTCATCGGCCGCCGACGTCGCGCCGACAGACGTCGACGAGCGTGCCGACACGCCGCTCGAGGGCGAGGCGCTCGAGCGGCGGTTGATCACCATCGACTCCTCGGGCGGTACGCAGAGCGGCAACCTGCGCTTCGGCCCGATCGTGTACGAGCACCCCGAGCGCGACGGCATCGTCGCCACGGTCTCGACGCTCACCATCCGGGCGCCGCGCGCCGAACTACGCGCGCCAGACGAGGTGTTGCTGTCGCAGGCGCAAGGGCGGCGCGAGGCCGACTTCGACGGCGGCATCGTCGTCACACGCGGTCGCCTGACCGCCACCGGCGAGCGCCTGGCGTACAGCGAAGCCACCGGCCTCGGCGTCCTGTCAGGCAGCGCCACGGTGGTGATCGCGCCGGCCATCGAGGGGGAGGACGAGGTCGTGATCACCGCCGAGCAGGTGGTGTTCGACGTCGACACCGACATCAGCGTCTCGGAGGGGAGCGTGCTGCTCGTGAACGGCGACCAGACCGCCGAGGCGGAGCGGCTGCTGTTCGAGGAGGCGCGCGACCTGGGCCAACTCACCTCCGAGGACGGCCGGGCGCTGGTGACGCGGCAGGGCGACGAGGGTCCGCTGACGATCGAGGCCGACGAGATCCGCGTGCTGACCGACCTGAAGGCGCTCTACGCCGTCGGCGACGTGGTCGTGGTCGACGGACCGATCACCAGCCGCGGCGACGTGGTGTTCTACGACGACGACGAGGAGGTCGCAGAGGTGCTGGGCGCTCCCGCGCTGGCCGTCGACGAGTCCGCGGGCGTGCGTCTCGAGACCGACCGCATCCGCCAGGACGTGCGCTTCCGCTTCGTCGAGGCCATCGACGCCACCGTCCCCACCACGTACTCGGCGGACCAGTTCGCGCTCACGGGGGAGTGAGCGCCGCGTGCCGCGGCGCTGGGCGGGGCTCGCGGCTGCGGCGCTCCTAGGCGCGCTCGCGGCGGGCGCCCTCGCCCAAGGCGGCACTGCCACCACCGTCATCGTGGAGCGCGGTGAGCGCGTGATCACCGTGGTGCAGCGGGCGCTCGCGGCCGACGGCGCGCGCAGCATCCTGAACAACCCGAACTGCGAGGACTCCGTTCGGACCCACCTCTTCGTCGGACCGCCGCCGGGCTTCGTCGAGACCACGATCGACGCCACGCGTCTCACCTCGGCCATCGCGATCGTGCGCGTGCCAGACGGCGACGAGGACGAGACCATCGAGCTCTTGCCGGGTCGCGCCACGATCGACCGCCCGGGCTGCCTCGAGGCGGTCGACGACGCCGACGCCGAACCCGTCACGCTGGAGCAGGGCCGGACCACCGTCACGGGCACCCGCTTCTTCCTCGAGCAAGACACCGACCTGGCACGCATGGACGGCCCCATCGCCCTGTCGCGCGCCAGCGACGATGGGGCGGTGACGCTCGAGGCGACGGCCGGAGTGCTGCTCCTCGACGTGAAGACCGAGGACGCCACGCTCGAGGGCGACGTGGTGGTGACCAGCGACGACCGCGTCAGCCGCGCCGACCGGCTCGAGCTCGACGAGTCCGCCGGCATCGCGCTGCTGACCGGTGATCCGGCCGTCAGCAGACGCGGCGACGAGGAGGTGCGCGGTCGCACGCTGCGCTACGACCTCGAGACCGACGACGTGGTCGCGATCGGCGCCGTGGGCGCGACGTTCGAGATCGACCTGGACTAACGCACCTCCGCGCACCACGCCCGCACCTGGGCGTCGCTCCACGGCACGCCCTTGTAGCGCCGCGCCGCGGGCGTGAGCGAGGCGACCGCGTCGGCGAACGCCGATCGGCGCTCCGGCGTCGAGAGCGCCGCCGGGAGCGGCGTGACGTGCACGCCGATCGCGAACAGCGCCAGGCCGACCTCGATCAGCGGCAGCGTCGTCTGCCGCTCGACGCGCAGCCAGGTCGCGCCGAGCGGGTGGTCGGCAGGCATCGGGCGAGCGTGACGTGGGTGCCGCGAGCGTGCCCCGTCGGGGGCGAGGCCCCACACGTATCGCACGAAGGGCCCCCTGCGCAGCAGCGCCTGCACGAGCGCGGGCGCAGCACGCTGCAGCACGTCGGCCTCCGGCACGGGAGCGTGCAGGCGCTCGAAGCTCGCACCCGCCATCGCTCCGGGATCCCAACCGCTCGGGAACGCAACGTGGAGCCACGCTGCTCGGCCGGCCCCCTCGCGAGTGTCGGCGCCGGGGGCGGCGCCTGCGCTGGCCTCACCGAACGCGGACGCGTGTCGCGCGCCGATCACCACCAGGTCCTCCTGGAGCGCCAGCGCCACGGCCTCGAGGCGTCGCAGGTGGGGGTGCCGATCGCTCAGGATCGCGAGCACGCGCGCTCGAGCGTCGGCGCCGAGCGCCGGCGGGCGCGTGCCTGCGGTGGCGTAGACGGCGCCGCTGGCATCGCTGCGGACGCCCAGCAGCGGCAGCGACACGGCGTCGCCGTCGACCTGCACGCGCTCCGGGAGTTCCAGTGCCGCGTGGCGCGCGAGCGCCAGGCCGGCGCCGTGCAGGGTCTCGAGATCGGCGTCTGGGTCGAGCGCTCGGACGTCGCCCGGGCGCTGCTCGAGCGCCTCGAGGCGCTCGCCCACCAGCGCGGGCCAGGAGCGGTCGGCGCGAAAGACCGTCGCGGGCCCAGGATCGAGCTCGCTCGGCACCGCGGCCTCGTCGCCGAGGCGGGCCATGTCGGCGCGCACGCGGTACGGGGCGCGCACGGGGAACGGGACGCTGGGCGGAGGGTCGTGCGTGCCGGGCCTCAGCGCCGCCGCTCGTGCTTGGGCAGGTGCACCACGAGGACGCCGTCGCGCAGGTGCGCGCTCACGTGCTCGCGCTCGACGTCGGTCGGCAGCCGCACGGTGCGCTGGAAGGGTCCGTTGGGCCGCTCGCTGAAGACGCTCTCGACGCCTTCCTCGAGCGTCTCGCGCAGCCCGGCCACGAGGAGGTCGCGCCCCTGCAGCGCGAGTTCGATGTCGCCCTGATCGACGCCGGGCACCTCCATGCGCAACTGGAGGGCGTCGCCGAGGTCGAGGAGGTCGGCCTTGGGGGTCAGGTTGTCGACGTGTACGTCGCGCGAGACGAGCGACTCGATGCGATCGCGCACCGCGATCAACTCGTCGAGGTCGGCGGCGGTGCCGAAGCGCTCGATGTCCATGGCGCCGAGTGTAGCATCGGTCGTTCGCCGGGCGCGTTACGCTGCGCGCGTGAGGGACGCGCTCCCACGAGTGCCCGCGCTGGCCGCGCCGACCGCGTCCGGCAAGACGGCGACGGTGCTGCGACTGGCGCAGCGCTGGCCGCTCGAGGTGGTGTCGGCCGACGCGATGCAGGTGTACCGCGGCCTGGTGATCGGCACCGCCAGCCCGAGCGGCGAGGAGCGCGAGCGTGTGCCGCATCACCTCGTGGGCGTGGTCGACCCGGCCACGCCGTACAGCGTGGCCGACTACGTGCGGGCGGCCGAGGCGGCCATCGCCGACGTGCTCGCGCGTGGCCGCGTGCCGCTCGTGGTGGGGGGGACGGGCTTCTACCTGAACGCGCTGGCGCAGGGCCTACCGACCACGCCGAAGGCCGACCGGCGCGCACAGGCGCTGCTGGCCGCCGAGCTCGCCGAGCGCGGCATGGACGCCCTCCTGGCCGAGCTGGCCGCGGCGTCGGTCGGCGATGCCGAGCGCACGCAGCGCAACCCGCGCCGCGTGATACGCGCGCTGGAGGTGGTGCGTCGGACGGGGCGCCCGCCGTCGTCGTTCCCGCCGCAGCCACCGCGCTTCGCCTTCGCCTTCGCCGTGGCGCTCCCGCCGCCCTCGACGCTGCAGCAGCGCGTGCGCGAGCGCACCCACGCGATGATCGAAGCCGGCTGGCTCGACGAGGTGCGCGCCCTCGCCCCGGGCATGCACGCCTGGGCGACGGCGCGGCAGGCGATCGGCTACGAGGCGCTGCGGCGCGTGCTGGCGGGGGAGATGCGCCTGGAGGACGCGCTCGTCGGGATCGAGCAGGCGACGCTGCGCTACGCCAAGCGGCAGCGCACCTGGTTCCGGCAGCGACCGGCGGATGCGCTGCGCCTGGTAGGCACGGCCGACGCGCACGAGCCGGCGTTGACGGCGTGGCTCGGGCGCGTGGCGGGTGGATCGGCTTGACGCTGGGCCTGGGGCCGTCGTTCAGATCTCGGTCTCGTTCCACGCCAGCAGCATCGAGGGCAGCGTGAACGAGACCCAGAACACCGACCAAAACAGGGCGTGGATGTGCCGCGCCGCGATGTCCCAGCCGATCCGTTGGCCATCTGCGGCGATGTACAGGACGATCAAGACGGCCACGAGCGACGCGCTGAGGATGCGGTAGGCGCTCAGGTAGCGCTGGTTCCGCATGGCGCGGATGCGCTCGTCGACGAACGCGTCTGGGAGGTCGGCGAGGCCTCGTACCACGCGCCGCAGCGCGATCGTCACCAGCGTGGCCACGGCCAGCGCCGCGAGCAGCGCGACGGATCGGTCGAACCAGGCCGCCGTCGCCACCGCTGCGAAGACGGCGAGTGCCGCGACGACGATGGCGCGACGGCGCCTCTTCGAGCGCCACGGGTCGAGCCGGGTGTCGTTGAGGAGCCCTTCGGCTTGGGCGGCGACGGCGGCGGCGTGCTTCGGATCGGGTCGACGGGTGGTCATGCGTCCTCCGTGTGCGGCGGCGTCCGCGTGGTGGGTGACGGTGCGTGCGGGCGTCACCGGTCGCCGCTCCGGTCGCGCGAGGGTGCGGCGTAGAGCCGGTTGCTCATGGGATCGAAGGGCTCGTCGGAGAAGACCGCTTCGATCGGCAGGTCGAAGTAGCGCGCGATGCGCAGCGCCAGCGTGAGCGACGGGTGGTACTCCCCCCGCTCCAGGTACCCGACGGTCTGGTAGTGCACGTCGAGCGCATCGGCGAGGTCCTTGCGCGAGAGTCCTCGTTCGGCGCGGAGCACGGCGAGGCGGTTGTAGAGCGTGGCTTCGTTCGGGTCGGCGCGCGAGCCCATGCGCGTACACCTCCTACGGAACATAGTAGGTATGCTACACCATGTTGTCAATACCGCCCGATCCGTTTACTCAGGGCAACCCGACGGCGCACACGAAGGAGCGCGCGGCCGGGTGGCCGCGCGCCTTCACGAACGCCTGCGTCGCGCCGATCTCAGGCCGCGTCGTGCTCCGAAGCCTCGTGCTTGCCGCGCTTGCGGCCGGTGAAGAAGCCCTTGATGCGCTCCGTGAGCGTCTCGCGAGCCTCGAGCGTCTCGCCCACTTCCTCGGCGTACTCCTCGAGGAGCGTGCGCGCGCGCTTCGAGAGGCGCTTCGGCGTCTCGACAACCACGGTCACGATGTGGTCGCCCGTACCCACTTGGCGGAGCCGCGGCATGCCCTTGCCGCGCAAGCGCACCTCGGTGCCACTCTGCGTGCCGGCCACGATGTCGATCAGCTCGGGGCCGTCGAGGGTGGGCACCTCGAAGCAGCTGCCGATGGCGGCCTGGGCGTAACCGATGCGCAACTCGCTGCGCAGGTCGTCGCCGTCGCGTTGCAGGTGCTCGTGCGGCGCCAACTGGATGTAGACGTAGAGGTCGCCCGTGGGTCCGCCGTCGACGCCGACGTTGCCCTCGCGCGGGATGCGCAGGCGGTACCCACCGTCGATACCCTTCGGGAGCGGGACGTCGACCATGGGCGTCTCGGGGCGGCGGCCGGCGCCGCGGCACACGGTGCAGGGGGTGACGATGACCTCGCCCATGCCGCGACAGCTGGGGCACGTCTGGGTGGTGACGACGGTGCCGAAGATCGACTGGGCCTGCGCCCGCACCTGGCCGGCGCCGGCGCAGGTATCGCAGCGGCGCTTGCCCTCGCCGCCCGGTTCGCTGCGGTCGCCGTGGCAATGGTCGCAGGCCGTGAAGCGCTCGACCTCGACCTGCATGGTCGAGCCGTCGCGGGCCTGTTCGAGCGTGACCTCGATCTCGACCTCGAGGTCCTCGCCGGGCATCCCGCGCTGACGCGGACCTCGCCGGCCGCCCATGCCGCCGCCGAAGACCGACGCGAAGACGTCGAAGATGTCGCCGCTGAACGCCGCCTGCGCATCAGCGTCGCCGTAGCGATCGAAGCGGGCGCGCTTCTCCGGATCGGAGAGCACGGCGTACGCCTCGTTGATGGCCTTGAAGCGTTCCTCGGACTCTCCGTCGCCGTTGTTGCGATCGGGGTGGTAACGCAGCGCCAGCTTGCGGTACGCGCTCTTGATGGTGGCGGCGTCCGCATCGGGAGGGACTCCGAGGGTGTCGTAGTGATCTGGCACGGGCGACAGTATACGGGCCCGAGCCGTATGGTCCGTGATCTGGGCTCAACCGACCTGCGCTCGGTGCGCGCAACGGCGCAGCCGCGTCCGTCGCTCGCGCGCCGACGCCGACGTGCCGACGCCGACGTGCCGACGTGCCGACGATCACGGGCGCGTCCGCCGCGGGCGCGTCAGCGCCGCCTGAGGCCCTCGAGGCGCTTGGCGGCCTCGGCGGGGTCGATCTCGCCGCGCTCCAGGAGCGACAGGACGTCGTCGCGAGCGTCGTCAGCGTCCTCTGCGCTCTCGTAGCCGAGGGCGCGCAGCAGATGCTCGAAGCGCAGCCGCACGGTGGGGTAGCTGACCCCCATGGCGCGCTCGACCTCCTTGAGGTTGCCGCGCACCTTGACGAACAGGCGCAGGAACTCGACGTGCTCGGGGGAGAGCAGCGCGAACTCGTTGGGGCGGAAGCGACCCTCGATGGCGACGCCGCTGCCGGGCGCCTGCAGGCGCGTGACCTCGAGCGGCTCGCCCGTGACTGGGCAGGCGGTGGGCATGGGAAGGGGGGCCATGGTCATGTCTCCTCGTGCGCAGGCACTAGACCTGCGTGATCTCGATGCGGACGGCGTCCTCGCGGTCGAGGGCGACGATCTGGACGAACGGCTCACCCGGCGGGAGGCGCAGCAGACCCTCGCCATGGCCGTCGAGGAGCGCCTCGAGCGCTGGCCAGGGCGCACCCACGGGCGGCTCGATCACGAAACGAGCCTTCCGATCTGGACGCGCGAGTTCTGCGCGCCACGAGCGGGGCGCGTACTGCCAGGCGTACGCCAGCCAGGGCAGGGCCAGCAGGCCGAAGCGCAGGGTCTCCTCGAACGGCCACAGCGGCACGCCCCATCGCAACCGGAACCGTCCGACCTCGAGGCGCACCAAGACGAACCGCGGACGCAGGTCGTCCCAGGCCCGCTCCCAGAAGCGTGGATCGCCCCAGTTCGGGAGCGTCATCATGCGACCTCGATCAGGATCTTGGCCTTCTTGCCGCCGCCGCTCTCGTCGTCGACGTCGATGTCGATCAGCGGCCCCTCGTGCACCTCGTCGCCGAGGCTGGCGAGCAGGTCGGCGAGGTCGATGCCTTGCGCTTGCAGTTCGCGCTTCGCTTCGGGCGGGAGGAAGCGGCTGGCGAACTTGGCGAGTCCGAGCGGGATGTTGACCCGGATCTTGGCGCGCTCGTTACCGGCCTCGTCGTCGCGTGCGTCGATCGACACACGCAGCACGCGCGCGGCCGTGCGCGGCTTCGGCGGCGGCGGCGACGTGCCGGGCCTGGCCTCACCGCCGATCGCGGCGAGCAGCTTGGCGGCGTCATCGGCCGAGATCGCGCCCGACGCGAGCATGTCGAGGATGCGCTTGCGGCTGTCGGCGTCTCCCATGTCACGCCTCCGTCTTCAGCGTCATGCTCCCTGCGGCGAGGCGCAGCTCGAGCTCGGCGCTGCCCGCGCCGAGCGTGAAGCTCTGGCGGTGGCCGATCCCCTGCGACTCGCGCGAGCCCTTGAACCCGTCGCCGCGGATGCGCAGATCGCCGACCTTGACCGTCGCCGACACGCGGACGTCGGAGCCAGGGAGCAGCACGACGTCGAGGTCGCCGGCCTTGGCCACGAGACGCTGCTTGCCCGCGGTCGGTCGGATCCGCGCCTCGAAGTCACCGGCCTTCTTGTCGACGTCCACGAAGCTCGCGCCGTCGATCGTCAGGTCGCCCGCCAGCATGCGGCCACGGACGTGCGCGACGCCGCGCACGGTCACGTCGCCCGCCTTGACGTCGAGCTCGACCCCCATGCCCTCGGGGACGTCGACCTCGATGCGCGCCGGGGCGCCGCGGCCGGACCCGAAGATCCCCCAGTTGCTCCACTCCGTGCGGTAGCGAAGGCGCCAGCCATCGCCCTCGCGCTCGAGCGTCGCGTCCTCGACCGGCTTCCTGAGGGTGGGAGCGTCGATCCCCGGCTTCGCCTCCACCACGAGATCGGCGGCGAGCATCTCGGTGATCAGCCAGGGGACGCCCAGGTCGTCGCGCGGGTGGGAGGCCTGCGCCACGGGTGGCGTCGCCGGCGCGGGCTCCGTCGGCGGTGTGGGCTGTGTGGGCGGTGTGGGTCGCTCGGGGGGCATCGTCGCCTGCGGTGCCTCGACCGCGGGCTCGTCCGCGAGCGTCGGTGCGACGTCGGTCGTGGCGCCGGCTTCGGCGTCGATCTCGGCGTCAGGGGCCGCGCCGCGCAAGACGGCGATCAGTCGATCGGCCTCCGCGCCGGTGAGCCTGCCTTGATCGCGCAGGACGTTGATGCGCTCGATGTCGCGCGCCAAGGGGTCGTTGCTGTCGTGCTCAGTCATGGGATCCTCCTGTGGCGCGCGCTCAGGCGCCGTCGGGTCGCGAAGTGACGACGCGGGCGTGGCGCGCGTCGAGGCGGTCGGCGAAGCGGCTCAGGCGTGCCGCGAAGCTGCGTGCGAGATCCGCGGCGGTGGCCCGGAGCGTCGGGGCGGAACGGCCGCGAGCGTCGCGGTAGGCGCGCTCGCGCATGGCGGCGTGCCGCAGTTCCGTGGCTCGTTCGAAGCCGATGTCCCATGGTTGACGGTACGGCATGTCGCCCTCCTCGTCACACATGGTAGTCGCTGGTTATCAGTTTGTCAAGTAGCGCTTTCTATTCTGACTCGAGACGCTCTCGCATGAGGCGGTACGCCCCGCCCTCGAAGCCGCGCACCTCGTACCCGCGCGCGAAGTACGTCGGGAACACCGCCTTGAAGGCCTCCCGCCAGGCCAGCGCCACGGGCGGGTGCTCGCGTCGCAAGCGCGATGCGTCGGCCGGCGCGGCGACGCGCACGACGGGCGCGGCGAGCTCCAGCCTCGGCTCGCTCGGGCCACCATCGGCGGCGATCTCGAGCACCCAGGGCGCCTCGGCCGCCGCCGCGTCGCCGGCCGCCGCCGTCGCGGCGAACGCGGCCGGGTCGTCGTCACGGCCGTCGCCGAACCGTGCAGCGTCGTCGCGGGCGGCGCAGCCGCGGACGTGGTCGTGGCCGATCCACCACAGCGCCACGAAGCGATCCGTCGGCAGCGTGCCGGAGAGTTGCCCGCCCAACACGCCGTAGAAGTCGGTCTGGTACTCGTGGACCACGGCGCCGAGGTAACCGAGGTTGAGTCGAGCGTTGCGAGCCATGAGCGGATCGAACGTCCAGGTGAGCCAGCGCATGCCGCGGTCTTGGCACCAGCGGCGCTGGAACCACTTCAGCCGCCGCCCGGCGCCGAGTCCACGCGCCTCAGGCAGCACGGCCATCATGTGCGAGTGCAGGCCGACCCCCTCCAGCCCGGCTTCATGGGGCAGCGCGGGGAAGCCGTAGAGGAAGCCGATCTGCTCGCGCCCGACGAAGGCGCCGGCGATCAGGGCGCCGGCGTGCATGGCAGCCCGCATCTGCGCGGCGGGCACGACCTCGCGATCGGCGTACCCCCAGACGGCGAGTTGCAACTGCTCGCAGGTGCGCAGCGCGTCCATCGTCACGAGCGGGTGGATCTGGACCGGGTGGCTCGCCATCGACCGCCAGTGTAGCCGTCACGCACACCGTCGGCGGCCACCATCCAGACCCGGTGTCCGGCGCCACGAAGGCGGAGCGCGAGAGGGGCGTATGGTTGAGCGCTCGCCATCACCGTGCACCGAGGAGCCGACGACCGCATGCAGCAGACCCCGCACGGCGACCCGGCGGCGCCGACCGAGCCCGTCGCCGAGCGCTCCCAGCACCCTCCCCGACGCGGCCGGCGTGCACGCACGGCCAGCATGGTCTTCATCCTCATCACGATCTTCCTCGACGTGCTCGGCATCGGGCTCATCATCCCGGTGCTGCCGCAGTTGATCACCGAGCTCTCGAGCGGTGACGTCGGCAACGCCTCGCGCACCTACGGACTCTTCGTCGCCGCGTACGCCGCCATGCAGTTCCTCTTCGCGCCCGTGCTCGGTGCCCTCTCCGATCGATTCGGGCGGCGCCCGGTGCTGCTGGTATCCCTCTTCGGCGCGGGCATCGATTACCTCGTCATGGGCCTCGCGCCCGACCTCGCCTGGTTGTTCGCGGCGCGCCTGATCGCCGGCCTCACGGCGGCCAACATCACCGTCGCCAACGCCTACATCGCCGACATCAGCGCACCGTCGGAGCGCGCCAAGCGCTACGGGCTCGTCGGCGCCGCCTTCGGCCTCGGGTTCATCGTCGCTCCCGCCGTCGGCGGCCTGCTCGGCAGCATCGATCTGCGCATGCCCTTCTTCGCCGCCGCCGCGGTCGTCTTGCTGAACTGGCTCTACGGCTACTTCGTGCTGCCGGAGTCGCTGCCACGCGAGCGCCGACGCCCGTTCCAGCTGCGTCGGGCCAACCCCGTCGGCAGCGTCGGCCGGCTGCGGGCGTACCCCGGTGTCGCCGGTCTAGCGGTCGTCGTGGTCGTGTCCAACATGGCGTACCTGGTGCTACAGAGCGTCTGGGTGCTCTACACCACGCTGCGCTTCGGGTGGGGTCCGCTCGAGAACGGGCTCGCGTTGACGTTCCTCGGCGTCCTCACCGCCCTCGTGCAGGGACTGGGCATCCGGCCGCTGCTCGATCGCCTGGGCGAACGCAGGGCCATCGTGCTCGGCCTGGTGTCGAGCGTCGCGTCGTTCACGCTCTACGCACTCGTGCCAGTGGGTTGGATGATGCTGCCGGTGATGGTGGTCGGCAGCCTCGGCGGCATCGCCGGGCCGGCCCTCCAGGGACTGATCTCGAGGTCGGTGAGCGACACCGAACAGGGCAGCGTCCAGGGCGCGCTCGGCAGCCTCGGGAGCCTCGCTGCGGTCGTCAGCCCGCTCTTGGCGACGGCCCTCTTCGCCGCCTTCACATCACCGACGGCTCGCGTCTACCTCCCTGGCGCCCCGTTCCTGTTCGGCGCCCTCATGCTCGCCCTCGCGATCGGCCTCGCCCTGCGGGCCGCCGGCATCGCTGCGCGTGCCGCTCGGGCCGCTGCGGAGCCACGCTCGGGCGAACCGCCCGGCTCGACGGTCGATCCTCCGTCTGCGCCGGTCGCCCACTGACGGGTGCGGCGCCAGCACCGCACCGGGCTGGACGGGAACCTGCGTTCGCTCAGTCGCGACCCGCGGCGAGCGCCTCGAACTGCCGAACGGCCTCGGCCACGCCGTCCTCGGCCCGGATCCGCTCGCCGAGGGCGGCCGCACGCCCGCGCATCGCGTCGTCCTCGAGCGATCGCCGGAGCGCCGAGGCGAGTCGTTCGCGCGTCAACCTGGCGCGCGGAATCGGCGTCGGCCCCACACCCAGGGCGGCGACGCGGGCACCCCAGAAGGGCTGGTCCATGGTGAACGGGACGACGGTCACGGGGACGCCGGCGCGCAGCGATGCACCCGTGGTGCCCGCACCACCGTGGTGCACGATGGCCGCGACGTGTCGGAAGAGCCACTCGTGGGGTACGGCGTCGATGGTGAGCACCGTGTCGTCGTCCGGCGCCCCGGCGAGGCCGCCCCAGCCCGAGAGCAGGACCGCTCGCGCACCGGCGTCGCTGGCGGCGCCGCGAGCGAGCGCGGCGAGCGCGGCCGGGTCCTCGCTCGCCATGCTGCCGAACCCGATCGAGACGACGGGCGGACCGTCCGCGGCCAGGAACGCCGCCAGGGCCGCCGGCGGTTCCCACGCCGCGTCCAGGGGCAGCGTCCAGTAGCCGGTCGTGTGGCGACGGCGAGCGCCGTTCGAAGGCACGCGGACCACCTCCGGGCTGAAGCCGTACAAGACGGGCTGATCACGGTTCGCCCGCGGCCCGCCGCGCAGGCCGAGGACGCGGCGCCGAGCGCGGCGCGTCGGACCGGCCATCGACCCCCACAGCGCGGCCTCGGAGAGGGTGTGGCTGAGGCGCAGCGCTCCGCTACCCGCCCACCGCGGCACCCAGGGCATCAGCACGCCCGGGTAGGCGTCGGTCGGCATGCCGACGGGCTGCAGGTGCGCCTCGACGAACGGCACGCCCAGCACGTCGGCGACCGCGAGCCCGGTCCCCATACCGCCGATGCCGCCGGTGATCAGGTCGGCGCCCGAACACCCGTCGAGCGTCTCACGCATCCAGGTCTCCATGACGCGCGGCAGCTGCCGCGCCGCGAACACGAGGCTCGCGAGCGCGCCACGCTCTGCCGCACCGCCAGAGTCGCGCACGATCGCCTGGACGTCGCCGGAGAGCGACGTGACGGGGATGCCGACGTCGCCGAACATCTCGGCGAGGCCGCCCGGAGCCACCGCCTGGACGTGGTGGCCGGCGCCGCGGAGCCCGAGGGCGAGCGCGACGTACGGTTGCACGCCCCCTCGTGTGTCGTTGCAGACGATCGCGATGCGCATGGGTCGCCTCTCCAAGATTGCAACGTGACGTTGCATTGGCCACGCTATCACGCCGCTCTGGAGCCGGGCGGTAGGATCGCGCATGGGCACGCCGCAGCGCTCCCGCCGTCGCGACGCCGGTCGTCCACGCGGCCAGCGCGTCACCGACGCCGTCCTCGAGGCGACGCTCGCCGAACTCGCGACCGCGGGGCTGGCCGGTCTCAGCGTCGAGCGCGTCGCCCGGAACGCCGAGGTCAACAAGACCACCATCTACCGCCGCTGGCCGACGCGCGCGGCGCTCGTGGCCGCCGCACTCGAGGGGATCGCCGACGCCGTCGCGGGCCACGCCCCGGACACCGGGACGCTTCGAGGCGACCTGGTCGGCCTGCTGTGGCGCGTAGCCGAGTTCGTCGCGACGCCTGGGGGACGCGCGGTCGCACGTGCGGCGCTGTCGGCGCAGGCCGAGGCCGACGTCGCCGCGCTCGCGGCACGCCGCCTCGAGCAGCACACGAGCGACGCGATGGAGGCGCTCGTGACGCGCGCGGAGGCACGTGGCGAGTGGCTTCACGGCCTACCTGGCGAGCGGGTGATCCACACGCTCGTCGGCGCGATCCTGCATCGGGCGCTCCTCGAGCACGCACCGATGACACGGGATTGGCTCGAGGACGTGGTGGACCTGGTGCTGCTCGGCGTGGTGCCGCGCACGGGGTCGACGGGCTGACGCGCCCGCGGCGGATCAGTCCCGGAAGCGTTCGGCCGCCTTCTCGAAGCCCTTGCTGATCGACGCCCAGGCGTCCTCGGCGCCCTCCTTGACCGACGTCCACGCGTCACCACTGGCATCGCGGAGCTCGCTCAGGCGATCCTCGGCGCGCTCGATCTCGCCCTCGATCTCGTCGACCTCACGCTTCCACTCGAGCTGTGCGTCGGCGCTCGCTCCGTCGGCCTTGGCACGCATCTTTGCGGCTTCGGCCTTCCACTCGTCGATCTTGGCCTTGAGCTTCTTCTCGTACAGTTCGCGTTCGCTCATGGTGTGGCCTCCCTAGAGGACCGATCCCACGGCAATGCCCGTGCCATGAGGATATACCTGCGCGTCGCGCGTGTCGGTGCTGCATCGGCGGGCGCCCTGGACGTATCCGATCAAGCGTGCCCTGCGCTCGCGGTGCGTCCGGAGGCATGCATCGGAGACGCTGCCTACCAGGCATGGGTTGCGTTCGACGATACGTGCGTATACACTCATCGAACGTGTCCGAGACCGTCGACCTCAGCGCGACCCGTTCCTGCCCGTGCCTCGCAGCCCGCCGTCAGGCGCGTGCGCTGACGCGCCACTTCGACGCCTACTTGCGCCCGCACGGGTTGCGCTCGACGCAGTTCTCGGTGCTGGCGGCGTTGGCCCAACGCGGTCCGACCGGTCGCGGCCGCCTTGCCGACGGGCTCGGCCTCGAGCGAACCACCCTCACCCGCAGTGCGGTCACGCTCGAGCGGAACGGCTGGATCGAGACGCTGCACACCGACGACGCTCGCGAACGCCCGCTCGTGCTGACCACTGCCGGCAGACGAGCCCTCGACGCCGCCTTGCCGGCCTGGAAGACCGCCCTGGATCGACTCGAACACATGGACGGCGCGCCGCGCACGCGCGCCGAGCGCTCGAACGGGGGGTGATCCGACAGCCGACCGAACCGCACACCCGAGCGTCGAGCGAGAGGGCTCGACCGTGATCAGGAGGAGGGGCGGCATGACACACCCACACGACGGCGACCTGGCGGCGCTCGACCTGCCGGAGGTCGTGTCCAGAGAGACCTGGTTGCGCGAACGCCGCGCGCTGCTCGAGCGCGAGAAGGCGCTCACGCGCGAACGCGACGCGGTGGCGGCGGCGCGTCGCCGCCTGCCGATGGTCGAGGTGACGACCGACCACCGCTTCGACGGACCCGGAGGGGAGGTAGGCCTCCTGGACCTGTTCGAGGACCGGATCCAGTTGATCGTGCAGTTCGTGATGTACGGCCCGGACTGGGAGCTGCCGTGCCGCAGCTGCTCTGCGGCCGTCGACGAGATCGCGCGGGGCCACCTCAACCACCTGCGCGCGCGCACGACGAGCTTCGTCCTGGTGTCGCGCGCACCGTACCCGAAGCTCGCAGCGTTCAAGGAGCGCATGGGCTGGCAGGTGCCCTGGTACTCGTCCGGCTCGGGGACCTTCAACCACGACCACCACGCCACCCTCGACGAGCGCGTGGCGCCGCTCGAGTACAACTACCGCTCGCCCGAAGAGCACGCGCTCGCGGGCACGGAGCACTACGTGAGCGGCGAACGACCGATCGAGCTCCCTGCGATGAGCTGCTTCTTGCGCATCGGCGACCGCGTGTTCCACACCTACTCGGCCTACGCGCGCGGCCTCGAGGTCGGCAGCGCCGACCAGATGCTCGAGCTCACCGCGCTCGGCCGGCAGGAGCCGTGGGAAGAGCCGAAGGGACGCCTGACCGGGCTCGGGCTCCAGGCCGGCAGTCCCACGATCCCGTACCCGGACGAGTACCCGGCGCCATGAACCGCGCCAGCCACGCCCAGTCCTTGGGTGGCACGGCCGACCGGAAGGAGGGATAGCACGATGGGCAGACTGACATACGGGATGTTCATGTCGCTCGACGGCTTCCTCGCTGGACCGTCGGAACACTTCGACGACCAGGTCCATGCCTTCATCAACGATGAGATGCGAAGGTACGGCACCGAGATCTACGGTCGGCGCATGTACGAGGCGATGCTCTACTGGGAGACCTATGCGGCGCAGAGCGACGGGTCAGCTGGGTTCGAGGACGAGTTCGCTCGCACCTGGAAGGGCCTCGACAAGCTCGTGATCTCGTCGACGCTCGGACGGGTGTCGAGTGGGAACACGACACTCGTGAGCGGGTTTCGGCCGGACGAGATCCGGCGGCTCAAGGAGGCCTCGTCCCTCGACATCTCGGTCGCCGGACCGACGCTGGCTGCGCACTTCATCAACGCTGGGCTGGTGGACGAGTACGCCCTGTACTCCGTGCCGGTGGTCATGGGTTCGGGCGATCCTGTGTTCAAGGACCTCGAGCGGCGGCTGGACCTCGACCTCGTCGAAGAGCGCAGGTTCGCCTCTGGCATGGCGTTCTTGCGCCTCGTGCCTCGCGACGAGCGGGAGGCATGACCGTGTCGCGCGTACGGGTCGCGAGCTTCACCATCTCGCTCGACGCGTACGGAGCCGGTCCGAACCAAGACATCGACCATCCACTCGGCGTCGACGGACAGGATCTGACCAAGTGGCTCTCCCCGACACGCACCTTCCAACGCACCCTGTTCGGAGAGGAGGACGGCACGACCGGGCTCGACGACGACTTCGCCGCGCGTGGCTTCCAAATGGACGGTGGTACGACGTTCCACTTCGTCACCGGAGGCATCCACGAGGCCCTCGATCGTGCTCGCGAGGCGGCCGGCGAACTGGACGTGCGGATCGGCGGTGGGCCGAACACGATCCAGCAGTACCTGCGGGCTGACCTCGTCGACGAACTGCACATCGCGCGTCAGCACGACACGCGACTCAACGAGGAGGATCGACCATGAAGCGCGCTACGCCCTACCTGTACTTCGTCGGCAACACCCAAGAGGCCTTACGCCTTCTACCGCAGCGTCTTCGGGGGCGAGTACACCGCGGTCGTGCGCTACCGCGACATGCCGTCGCCGGACGCGGCTGAAGGCGCCAGCGAGTCCGACGAAGGCGACCTGATCGCGCACATCTCGCTACCGATCGCCAAGGAGACGTCCCTGATGGCGTCGGACGTGCCCTCGTCCGGAGCGGCCGCGCACATCGTCGGCACCAACGTCGAGATCCACCTGGAGGCCGAAGACGCCGACGAGGCCCGGCGCGTGTTCGACGCGCTCAGCGACGGCGGCACCACGCAGATGCCGCTCGAGCCTTCGCCGTGGTCGGCGCTCTTCGGCGCCTGCATCGATCGCTACGGTATCCGCTGGTTGATCGACTTCACGGGTGACGTCCAGTTCCCCACGGGCTGAACGGGCATGTCGAAGCATGATCAGCGAACCGCAGCTCAGCGTTCGCCCCGAGCGCCACACCGTCGGCCGGGCGTCCTTCCCGTCGGGCGATACGCGCACCTCACCTGCTCGCGCTACGCGATGCGGGCGAACGAGGCGCCGATCGGATGCGCCACGTAAGGAAAGGAAGTGGCTATGGCCACGCTCGTGTTCGGAATGAACCAGTCGCTGGACGGCTACGTCGACCATGAGGACATGGGGGCGCCAAGTCCGACGCTCTTCCGCCACTTCGTCGAGTGGACCGAGGGGCTGGCGGGCAGTGTGTACGGTCGAAGGATGTACGAGAGCATGCGCTACTGGGACGACGATCGTCCCGAGTGGGATGCAGAGCAGCACGCCTTCGCGGCGGCCTGGCGGAGAGCGCCGAAATGGGTCGTCTCGCGCTCGTTGAAGTCGGTCGGCCCCAACGCCAGGCTCGTCGCGGATGATCTCGAGGACGCGATCCGCGAGCTGAAGGCCGAGCGCGACGGGGAGATCGCCGTTGCCGGCCCGGACGTGGCGCGAAGCCTGACGACATGTGGCTTGATCGATGAGTATCGAATCTACCTGCACCCCGTCGTGCTGGGTCACGGCAAGCCGTACTTCGCCGGCACACGGCCACCGCTCCGCCTTCTGGCTCACGATCGCATCGACGGGGACGTGATCAGGTTGACGTACGGTCCTGCCTGATGTCGCGACTCGCCGGTTGGAACTCGCCACGGAACTATGACGTTTCGTCAGACACACCCTAGCTCTCGCCGCACCGATCGAGCGGCGCGCGTCGTAGCGGCCTCCGCCGCACACGTGTACCGCGCGTTCGTGACGCCCGCGGCCGTGGCCCTCTGGCTACCCCCGGACGGGATGACGGCCGACGTGCACGCCTGGGACGCCCGACCAGGCGGCGACGTGCACGTGACGCTGCGATACGACGAACGTTCGCTGGGGAGCCCCGGGAAGACGACGGACCGCACCGACGTCGTCCGTGGACGCTTCGTCGAGGCGATCGAGGACGAGCGCGTGGTCCTCGAGGTCGACTTCGAGGCCGACGATCCACGCTTCGCGGGGACCATGGTCATGACCTGGTCGCTCCACGGTTCGGCGGGCGGGACCCGCGTCTCGTTCGTCGCCGAGGGCGTGCCGCCCGGCATCGACCGCACGTCGCACGAAGCGGGCTTGCGCTCGACGCTCGAGCATCTCGCCGCCCACGTGGAGCGCGGTCGCGAGGCGCTCGCGTGACGGTGGCACGGTACGTGCGCGCCGCTACCCGGCCGCTCGGTCGAGCGGACCGCGTGCTCCCTGCGGCGCACCGAGTGGAAGGAGACACGATGGCCCCGACACCTGACGTTCGCCCCGTCGGAGACCTGCCGGATGCGATCGGCAAGACCGCTGCCCGCGAGCTGTCCCTCAACGGCATCTGCAGCCTCGAGCAGGTGGCCCGGCACTCGAAGCGGTCGTTGTTGGCCATCCACGGCGTCGGCCCGAAGGCGATCGCCATCCTCGGCGAGGCGCTGGCTGCGAGAGGGCTCGACTTCGACCGATCCTGAGCGATGGTGACCCGGCGCCCGGCCGTCGTGGCGGGCCGAACGTCATGCCGTGTCGGGCGTGTCGGGCGCCTCGGGCGCCTCGACGCCGACGAACCACGCGTCGTACACGCGTCGCAGCGCTCCTCGATCGCCCGTCGGCTCGCGCCCCTCCGCAACGGCCACGAGGGCGTCGAGGCACGCGTGCCACCCCACGCCTACGGAGGCAGCCAGCGCACGGTCGCCGAACGTGTACGTGAAGGTGAGCCGTGTCGCTTCGCCGTCCGCTTCGAGGTCGATGGCCACGGACTGGGCGTGGCGGATGCTCGCCGAGTCGGTCTGCGGGTCGGCCTCGATCGTGAACGCCAGTCGCCGCGACGGCTCCCAGGCGGTGAGCGTCCCCGCCGGGAGCGGCTTCGGCTGGTCGGCGAAGCGCTCACGCGCCCAGCCGCCGACGTGGCCCTGGAAGCGCAGCTCGGCCGGGTACCAGCGGTCGCGCAGCTCCGGCTCGGCCACGGCTTCCCAGACGGCCTCGCTGGGGGCCGCCACGCGGCGGCGGTAGCGCAGCTGATGCCGGCCGGCGTCGAGCGCGAGGAGCGTGGCGGCCCCTGCCGGCCGGCCGTCGGCCTCGGCGCGGTCCGCGAAGGCCGTGGCGTGGCGCGCCTCGCTGGCCACGAAGGCGCGCCAGTAGGCGGGCGTGGCGCTGCCGTCGAGCCGCGCGGCCAGCGTGGCCACGTGGGTGTCCCAGCCCGACGCGACGCTGACGACCGCGGCGCGCGTGTCGAGTCGGCGATGCGTGATGGTCAGCACCACGGCGTCCGCATCCTCGCGCAGCTCGAAGGTGACCTCGGAGGCCTCGTCGCCGTCGTCCCAGGTGTGGCGCAGCAACGTCGGTGGCCGCCACGCGGTCACGACCCCGCTGGCCACGTGGCCGTGCTCGTGGGTGTCGCGGTAGCGCTCCGGCGGAGCGTCGTCGGGGGCGGTGATCTCGACGTGGCGGAAGCGCAGGGTCACACGGCCCCCGACGCGCGGTTCGAGGTCGCCGTCGGCGAGCCAGGTGGCGCGCAAGCGTGGTTCGGTGAGGTACGCCCAGACACGCTCGACGGGTCCCGCCAAGCGCCGCTCGAGGCGCACCGCACCCGGGCCGACGGGGTGGGCGGCGGTTCGCTCGTCAGCCATCGCCGTGCTCCGGTGCGTCGCTGGCGTTCACGCCGTCGGTTGACGCGTCGAGGACGAGCCGCTGCTCGAGTGCGTCGAGGCGTTCCGTCCAGAAGCGCTCGTAGCGTCCGAGCCAGGCATGGGCCGCGCGCAGGGCCGTCGGCTCGAGGACGCACATGCGCCGCCGCCCGACGGCCTCCTTGCGGACCAGGCCGGCACGCTCGAGCGTCTGGAGGTGCTTCGAGGCGGCGGCCAGGCTGATCGGCAAGGGCGCCGCCAGGTCTCCGACGGTGCGCGCGCCGCCCTCGAGGCGACGCAGCATGTCGCGCCGGTGCGGGTCGGCGAGGGCGTGGAACACGGGGTCCAGCGCTGGGGTCCGGGGTTCGTCGAGGAGGTCGGTCATGCGGCATGATGCATGACACATCCCCAATTGTCAACCGAACGGTTGAATGGCCTGGCTCGCGCGTCCCTGGCATGCGCGCCGCCTGCCCGGTGGCGTTCGACGGCACCACACGTCCGGATGGGAGCATGCTGTAGGGGTGGTGGCCAACACGGCCGTCATCACGGTGCCGGCCGCTGGCTGGATCGCACGGCGCCACCTCGTCACACGACCCACGATGGGAGCCGCCCAGTGACCGACCAACCGCCTACCCTGCCCACCAGCATGCGCGCCGGCCGGATCCTCGGCCCGGGACACACCGTCGTCGTCGACGTGCCCGTCCCCACCCCCGGCCCCGGAGACGTGCTGATCGAGGTCGCCCGCGCCGGCATCTGCGGCACCGACCTGCACATCCTGGACGGCGACTACGAGCTCGCGCGCTTCCCGATGACGCCCGGCCACGAGTTCGCCGGCGTGGTCGTCGCGCTCGGCGAGGGCGTGCGCCGGAGCGCGCTGGGCCAGCGCGTGACCGCGGACCCCAACCTCCCGTGCGGCCTGTGCCCGGAGTGCCAACGCGGCAGGGCGAACCAGTGCCACGACCTCGCGGTCGTCGGCGTGACCCGCGACGGCGCCTTCGCGCCTTACGTCGTCGTCCCAGAGCGCGTGGTGGTGCCGATCGGCGAGCTGTCGTTCGCCGCCGGTGCGCTCGTCGAGCCGCTGGCGTGCGTCGTGTGGGGTCTGGAGCGGGTCCGCGTCCGAGCCGGCGACCACGCGCTGGTCTTCGGCGCGGGCCCCATGGGGTGCCTGCTGATCCAGGCGCTCAAGGCGAGCGGCGCCGCGCGCGTCGCCGTCGTCGACCTGGCGCCGTCACGGCTCGCGCTGGCGCGCTCGCTCGGCGCCGACCTTGCCGTGACACCCGACGAACTCGCTGCGCTCGCCGACGTCGCGCCCCTCGGCTTCGAGCTCGTGGTCGAGGCCACCGGCGTGCCTTCGGTCCTCGAAGGAGCCGTGGAACACGCCCGCCCGGGCGGCACGGTCTGGGTCTTCGGCGTCGCAGCCGGCGACGCCATGGCGCGCATCTCCCCCTACACGCTGTTCCGGCGCGACCTGGCGCTCATGGGTACCTTCGCCGTCAACCAGACGGTCCCGCAAGCGGTGGCGCTGATCCAGGGCGGCGCCGTGGACGTCGAGCCGCTCGTCTCACACGTGCTGCCGATCGACGCGTTCGCGGAAGGGCTCCGTCTCGCGGCGCACGATCCGACGCGCATGAAGATCCAGTTCTCGTTCGGCGACGCCTCGTCGTGAGGCCCGGCGCACTCGGTAGACTCCAGGATGCGCGTCCGCTCGCTCGGCCTCCACACCGACCTCGCCCTGGCGGGCTGGCGCGGCGTGGTCCGCGACCGTCACGACCACCTGGTCGTGACGCACCCGCTCGCGCCTTCGTTCCGGGGCGGCAACCTGCTGGTGTTCGATCGGCCTCCCGAACCAGGTGATCTCGAGCGCTGGTGCGGCCTCTTCGACGCGACCATCGGCACGCCACCCGCGTACCCGTACCGCGCGCTCGCCTGGGACGGCCTCGACGGCGAGGAGGGAGCGCTCGAGCCGTTCCTGGCAGCCGGCTTCGAGCGCGACTCCGGTGTCGTGCTCGCGGCGCCGCGGCTGCGGCCGCCCGAGCACCCGCGGACCGACGTGCGCCTCGAGCCACTGTCCGACACTGCCGATTGGGACGCCGCCGTGCGCCTCCAGGCCGCCGACGCCGCACCCGAGAAGCGTGCGCGCTACACGCGCCTGGTGAGCGACGTCATGCGCCTCAACCGCCGAGCCGTCGAGGCGGGTCACGGCGTGTGGTGGGGCGCGTTCGCTGCGGACGCGCTGGTCGGCACGCTGGGGATCTTCCGGGTCGACGAGGTGGCGCGCTTCCAAGCCGTGGTGACCCATCCCGACGAACGCGGCCGCGGCGTCGCATCGACGCTGCTGCACCACGCCGCCGAATCGGCGCTCGCAGCCTGGGGGAGCGACCTGCTCCTGCTCGAGGCCGACGCCGAGGGGTCCGCACTCGGCCTGTACCGGCGACTCGGCTTCGCGCCGCTGGAGCGGCGGGTGGGCATCACGCAGGACCGTTCGGCGCCAGCCGGTTGAGTGCGCCCTGGCGCTGGACGCCTTCGCCTCCGCGGCCCACCCCGTCGCCATGGCCCCACGGTCCCCAACCACCGCGATCGCTCGCAGAGGGAAACGGCCGAGCGCTAGAAGGCGCCGAACGACCCCAGCAGCGCCGTCGTACCCGCCCCGAGCGCGACGACGAGCCACGGCGGCAGCTTCCAGACCGCCAACGCCAGGTAGGCCGCCAGCACCAGCGCCGCGTCGAGCGGGGCGCGGATGGCGCTGGTGGCGACAGGGTCGTAGAGCGCCGCGAGCAGCAGGCCGACGACGGCCGCGTTGACGCCGACGAGCGCTCGGCGCACGCCAGCGCGTCGGCGCAGCGCCTCCCAGTACGGCAGAACGCCCAGGACCAGCAGGAACGAGGGCACGAACACGGCGACGAGCGCCACCGTCGCCAGCCACACGCCTTGCGCGCCGGGCGCCGTGGCCGCGCCGAGGAAGGCCGCGAACGTGAACAGCGGGCCCGGGACGGCCTGGGCCGCGCCGTAGCCGGCGATGAAGGTCGCGTCGTCGACCCAGCCCGCGGGTACGACCTCCGCGCGGATCAGCGGGAGGACGACGTGGCCGCCGCCGAAGACCAGCGAGCCAGTGCGGTAGAAGGCGTCCGCGACGGCCAAGCCCTGGTCCGGCGTGACCTGCCGCGCCAGGGGCAACGCGACGAGCAGCGCTGCGAACACCGCCAGAAGCGCCACCGCGGCGCGCCGTGACAGGTCGCCGATCGCGTGGCCGGTGCTGGTGGCGCGCCGATCGACCCGCTGCCGATCACCCGCCGGCGCCTCGAGACCACGCAGGAGCGTGACACCGAGGAGCGCGCCCACCGCGATGATCGCCACCTGCGCCGCCGCATTCACCCAGACGAGCGCCGCCATGGCGGCGAGCAGCGCGACGGTCACCCGCGGCCGATCGGGGGTGAGCTGAGCCGCCATGCCCTTCACGGCGTGAGCGACGACCGCCACAGCGACGATCAGCAGCCCGCGCAACCAGGCGGCGTCGGCGACGTCGCCCACGGCGGCGATGCCGAAGGCGAAGGCCACCAGCGCCAGCGCCGACGGCAGGGTGAAGCCCAACCAGGCCGCCAACGCGCCCGGCACCCCTGCCCGCCGGTAGCCGATGCCGATGCCGACCTGGGAGGACGCGGGACCCGGTAGGAACTGGCACAGGGCGACGAGGTCGGCGTACTCGCGATCGTCCATCCAGCGGCGCCGCTCGACCACCTCTGCGCGGAAGTAGCCGAGGTGCGCGACGGGGCCGCCGAAGGACGTCAGCCCAAGGCGCGTGAACACGGCCAGCACCTCGAGCGCGGTGCCGCCCCTTGCCGCGGCGTCAGGCATCGGCGACCCCCTGCGCCGCTCCGCGGCGGTCCTCTGCATGTCGGCGTGCGTGTCGCCCCATGTCGGCCTCCCCGGCTCGTGGCGTGTCGCCGTCCATCGTCGCACGCCCGCGCCAGCGACGCTCGCAGCGCCAGACCCTGCCGGGCCGGCTATCGTGGCACTCGTGCACACCGTCCTCCACGCCATCGCGACCCACCCCCCAGCCCGCGAGGCGCTGCGCTGCGGTGACACGGGCACCAGTTTCGGCGCCCTCGCGCGCACCAGCCTTCGTTGGGCGTCGCTGCTCAGCTCGCTGCACGGGGTGGTGCCCGGCGATCGCGTCGCGCTGCTGGCCGAGCCCGGCGCCGCCTTCGTCGCCGCGCTCCTCGCGGTGTGGCGGACACGGTCGGCGGCGCTCGTGCTCACCCCGCTCCATCCGCCCTCGGAGCGGGAACGGCTGCTCGACGACGCCGACGTTCGCGTGCTGATCGCCACACCCGCCCTGGCGGACGAGGCGCGCAGGTGTGCCGGGGAACGGATCGTGGTGGTGCCCGAGGGCGACCCGTGGGACGCCCCGGGCGGCGGGGTCGTTGCGTCCAGCCCCGCCGACGCTGGCGCCGAGGTGGCGCTGCCCCGGCTCGACGACATCGCACTGCTGGTCTACACGTCGGGAACGACGAGTCGACCGAAGGGCGTGGTGCTGCGCCACCGCCACGTGGCGGCGCAGTGCAGCGCGATCGCCCGGGCCTGGCGGCTGGGGCCGGACGACACGCTCGTGCACGCGCTCCCGCTGCATCACGTCCACGGTCTCATCATCGCTCTGCTGTGCACGCTGACCGCCGGCGGGCGGGTGGTCGCGCTGCCGCGGTTCGACCCCGCCGCCGTCGTGGCCGCGGCCGCCGAGGGCACGGTCTTCATGGGCGTGCCCACCATGTACGCGCGGTTGGTGGAGCACCTCGAGCGGCTGCCCGCCGACGCTGTCGCGCGTGCCTCGGCGGCGCTCGCTGCGCTCCGCCTGTGTACCAGCGGGAGCGCCGCACTGCCCGTGACGATCGGTGAACGCTGGCGGCTGCTGGCGGGTCGTTACCCGGTGGAGCGCTTCGGCATGACCGAGCTGGGCGTGGCGCTGTCGAACCGTGTCGACGGTCACACCGTGCCCGGCAGCGTCGGCTGGCCGCTGCCGGGTGTGCGGATCCGGGTGGTGGACGACCACGGTGCGGCGGCGGACGAGGGCGAGCTGCAGGTGTGTGGCGCGACGGTGTTCGAGGGCTACTGGCGCCAACCCCGTGCGACCGACGAGGCTTTCACGGTCGACGACGGTGCGCGCTGGTTCCGAACGGGCGACACCGTGCGGTTGCGCGACGACGGCTGCGTCCAGGTGCTCGGCCGCACCAGCGTCGACATCCTGAAGAGCGCCGGATACAAGATCAGCGCACCCGCGATCGAAGAGGCGATCCGCCGCCACCCCGACGTCGTCGACGCGGCCGTCGTCGGTGTGGCGGACGAGACGTACGGTCAGGTGGTCGCAGCGGCGGTGGTCGCGCGCGCGGGCACGCCGTTGACGAGCGACGGGTTGTTGGCGTTCCTGGCGGACGAACTCGCGCCCTATCAGCGCCCGCGCATCGTGCGGCTCGTCGCCGAGTTGCCGCGCAACGCCATGGGCAAGGTCGTCAAGCCGACGCTGGCGCGCATGCTCGCTGCCGACTGGCCGGCATGAGTCGCGCCGAGCCGCTGGTGTCCGCCATCGTTGCGGCCACGACCTTCATGAAGCGTTCGGTCCAACGGCGCACCCTAGGGCGACGACGCCCGTGTCAGACGCGCTTCTCGGCGCGTTCCGGGGCGACAGAAACCTCTCATCCAACATTAGCCAAACCCTCATCGTAGTCTAGACACACTTTGTACAGCCGGGCTCCCCGTAAGGTTCTTCTATCGGCGGACGGGCCGACGCACGACGAGCGCTCCGGCGCCGTCCAGGTCCGCCCCGCCAGCAGCCTCGTCCGGACCCAACGTGGCCGGCGAGCATAGGAGGAACACTATGATCGCACGCAGCCTCATGACCCTCGCCCTCAGCCTCGGCC
>REEJ01000341.1 GCA_007695125.1 Trueperaceae bacterium
GGGGGGGGGGGGGGGGCCCCGGGCCGGGGGCGGCCCCCCCACCGCCCCAGGGACTCCCCATGGTCGAGGCCACCACGCCCACCCGGCGCTCCGCCACGCCGCTCTCGCTCACGCTGGCCGTCGCGCTGGCGTGCATCGGCATCGCGACGCTCGTAGGCTTCGGCCTCCAGGTCGTGAACGACGCCGGGATGCGCGACGCCCTCGATCCGAGCTTGGGCGCAGCGCGCCCCTCGCCCGTCATCGCCTTCCTCGACGCCTTCGGCATCGTGCTTCCGCTCGCCATGCTCGTCTTCGGCGCGCTCGCGATCGTCCTTGGCCTGCGCGTCGCGCGGCGCAGGGTCGCGGCGATGCGGACCGGCCGCGACGCCTTGAGCTGGTTGGCGATCCTGGGCGCGGTCGTCGCGATCGCCCGCATCGTGCAGGGAACGCCGCTGCTCCCGCCCGCCGACGGGCACCTCGCGGCGCTCGCGGGCGGTGCGCTCGGCCCCGCACTCGCGGCGGGCGTGGCACTGGCGCTTCGCTGGGGCATGGCGCGGCTCGCTCGCCAGACCGACCTCCCGGACGAGTCGCTCGTCAACCGCGAGATGCGCGCAGCCTGGAACCTGCTCGTGCCGGCGCTGCTCATCCTCGTCGTCGTGGCGGCGCGCCCGCTCGAGGCCACGATCATCACGAGCCTGACCGACAAGCGCTTCGCATCGGACCACGTGCCGAACTTCGTCGGACTGAAGCACTACCGGACGCTCCTCACGGTCCGCTTCGACGAAGTGGCCTGCCGACGCGCCGACGACGGCAGCTGCGCGCGCTCGGCCAGCGGCGCGATCCGCTGGGAGACGCTGCCGCGAGAACGGCTCGCCGAGGGCTACCGCACGGCGTGGAACCTGAACGTCCCGCTCGTCAGCGGACCCGACACGGCGCTCTCGATCAGCGCGCTCGACCGCACCTGGATCCGCAGCATCTGGGTCACCCTCGTGTTCACGGTGGCATCGGTGTCGCTCGAACTGGTGCTCGGGCTGTTCATCGCCCTCACGGTCCACTCCGAGTTCCGCGGTCGCGGCGCGATGCGCGCCGTGATGCTGGTGCCGTGGGCGATCCCGACGGTCGTGTCGGCGCGCCTGTGGGAGCTGATGCTCAAGGACACGTCGGCGGGCGTGGTCAACCGCGCCCTGATGATGTCGGGCATCATCGACAGCCCCCAGGCCTGGCTCACCACCTCGGCGCTGCAGATCCCATCGGCGATCATGATCGACGTCTGGAAGACGGCACCGTTCATGGCGCTGCTCCTGCTCGCGGGTCTCCAGGTGATCCCGAAGGAGCTCTACGAGTCCGCCCGCGTCGACGGCGCCAGTCGCGTGCGCGAGTTCCTCTCCATCACGCTCCCGCTGCTGCGACCCGCGATCGCCGTCGCGCTCATCTTCCGCACCCTCGATGCGCTGCGCGTGTTCGACCTGTTCAACGTCCTCTTCGGGCGCTCGGAACACAGCGTGTCGACCTATAACTTCGAAGTGCTCATCAACAACCAGGAGGCCGGCTATGCCTCCGCGATCGGCGTGCTCATCTTCGTGCTCATCTTCGGGTTCGCCGTGCTGTACGTCCGTTTTCTGGGGGTGAACCGCTCGTGACGCAGCCCACCTGGGCGCGAGCGCTGCGCCGCCTCCCCTTCTACCTGGTCGTGGTCCTGATCGCCGCTTACGCCCTGCTCCCGTTCGTGTGGGCCATCTCCACGTCGCTCAAGAGCGAGAGCGAGCTCTTCGGGCCCGCCACGCTGATCCCGCGCGACCCGACCTTCCGGCACTACGTCAACGTGCTGGGTTCCGCAACGTTCATGCGCTCGCTGAGCAACTCCGTGATCGTCGCCGGCGGCAGCGCGATCATCGCCCTGGCGGCTGGGTCGTTCGCCGCCTACGCGCTCGGTCGCCTGCGCTTCCGCGGCAAGGTGGCGATGCTCTACGCGGTCCTGGCGATGACGATGTTCCCGCAGATCTCGGTCCTCTCGGGGCTCTACACCAACGTGCGCGAGCTCGGCATCTTCGGTACGCAGGCGGCGCTGCTCTACGCCTACCCGCTGTTCACGCTCCCGTTCGCGGCGTGGGTGCTCACCAGCTTCTTCCGTGGCCTGCCACGCGAGATCGAGGAGGCCGCCGTCGTCGACGGTGCCACCACCGGCCAGATCTTCGTGCGGATCCTGTTGCCGCTCACGGTCCCGGCGCTCGTCACCACCGGGCTGCTGACGTTCATCGTGTCGTGGAACGAGTACCTCTTCGCGCTCAGTTTCACCATCACCAGCCCACGGGCCCAGACCGTGCCCGTCGCCATCGCACAGTTCGCCGGGGTGGTGGAGCAACAGGAGCCCATCGCCGAGATCATGGCGGCCGCGATGGTCGTCACGCTCCCGCTCGTGATCCTCGTGCTCGTCTTCCAACAGCGGATCGCGGCCGGCCTCACCGCAGGATCCGTGAAAGGCTGAGTCCCATGTCCGACGCCCCGCATCGCGCCAACCTCGTCCTGATCGATTGCCACGACCTCGGCCGGCACCTCGGCTGCTACGGTCACCCGACGGTCCCTTCCGACGCGCTCGACGCGCTCGCCCTGCAGGGCCTGCTGTTCGAGCAGGCGTACGCCACGGCGCCCCAGTGCAGCCCCAGCCGGGCTGCGCTCTACACCGGCCGGCATGCCCACGACGTCGGCATGCTCGGCCTCGCCCATGCGCCGTTCGGCTGGCATCTCTACGACGGCGTGCGACACCTCGCGCACTACCTCGGCGAGGCCGGCTGGGCGACGGCCCACGTCGGCGTGCAGCACGTCATCCGCGACACGCCGGAGCACGTGCGCTCGCTCGGCTTCGATCACCACGCCGCCTCGCACACCGACGCCACCACCACCGCGGCGGCGGCCGTCGACGTCGTGCGCTCCGCAACCCGGCCGTACTTCCTCAACGTGGGGTTCCTGGAGCCGCACCGCGACGAGCACGGCCGCTTCAAGAGCCAGCCGCCGCGGGCGGAACGCGGCGTCGAGGTCCCCTCCTACCTCCCGGACACACCCGCAGCGCGCGAGGAGATGGCCGAGGTGCAGGGGGCCATCGCCGCCATGTCGGAGGGCGTGGGCCGCATCCTGGCGGCCATCGACGAACGCGACGACCGCGACGACACGTGGGTGGTGTTCACCACCGATCACGGCCTCGCCATGCCGCGCGCCAAGGCGACGATGTACGACCCCGGGCTGGGCGTCGCCCTGCTCATGCGCTGGCCCGCCGCCGGTCTCGTGGGCGGCCGCCGGCTGGACGCGCTGGTGAGCCACGTCGACCTGCTGCCGACCCTGCTCGACGGGCTCGGACTCGGCGTTCCCGACGGACTGCACGGCCGCAGCCACTGGCCGCTCCTGCAGGGTGTCGCCGCGCCGGCGAACACCATGGTCTTCGCCGAGAAGACCTTCCACACCGCCTACGAGCCGATGCGCGCCGTGCGCACCGTGCGGCACAAGCTGATCGCGCACTTCGAAGTCGACGTCATGAACGTGCCCGGCGACGTGATGCGCAGCCCGATCACGGCCACGATGGTCGACGAGATCGTGCGCGAGCGGCCGCATGTGGAGCTCTACGACCTCGTCGCGGATCCCGAGGAGCGCCACAACCTGATCGACGACCCCGAGCACGCCGACGTCGCCGACGAGCTCGCACGGGCACTCGTCGCCTGGATGCGCGACACCAGCGATCCCCTGCTCGACGGCCCCGTCGCCTCGCCCTACCGTCACGCCACCCTCGCCAAGCTCGGACTCGAACCCGACGGACACCCGCCGTCGTGACGCTGAACGCTGCCACGACGACCGCGGCGACGCCGAGGCGCGTCGTGGTCATCGGCCCCGTCTACTGCGACCTGGTCTTCGGCGACCTCGCTCGCCTGCCCGACTGGGGCGAGGAGGTGTTCGCGGAGCGGTTCGCCGTCGCCCCGGGCGGGAGCGCCATCACGGCCATCGCCCTGGCCCGCCTCGGCCATCGCGTGTCGCTGGCGGCCACCGTCGGCCACGACGCGCTCGGCGACGTGGTGCGCCACGGCCTCGCTGCCGAGGGCGTCGACCTCAGCTGGGTGGCGCTGCGAGCCCCCGGGACCACCCCCGTCACTGCGGCGCTCACCGCGGCGCACGATCGGGCGTTCGCCACCTATCTCGGCGCCGGCGCTGACGCCATCGACGTGGCCGCCGTGCTGGCAGGAAGCGATGCGGAGCACGTGCACGTGGCCGGCTTCCCCACCGCGCTCGCCCAGCCGACGCTCGCCGCCAGTGCGCACGCGCACGGCGCCACGGTGTCGTTCGATCCGGGCTGGGACGAGCGCGCGCTCACGCTCCCGGCGGTGCGCGCGCTGGTGCGCGAGGCGGACGTGGTCCTGCCGAATCGACTCGAGGCCGCACGCCTGCTGGGCGCCCCGGACGACGTCACGAGCGCCGACCTCGTCACGCGTCTCGCGACACGTCGACCGCACGGCATCAGCGTCGTCAAGGCCGGTGGCGACGGTGCGTGGGGCGCCGTGACCGGCGGCGCGGTGCTCCACGCTCAGGCGCCAAACGTGATGGCGCTCGACCCGACCGGGGCCGGCGACGTGTTCGATGCGGGGTTCCTCGACGCCTGGTGGGAGGGCGTCCCGCTCGAGGACTGCCTGGCGCGTGGTTGCTGGTTCGGTGCGCGCGCGACGACGGCCTATGGCGGCGCCAGCGCGGCGCCGACCCGCCTGGAATGGGAGGCACGAGCGTGAAGATCGCGATCATCGGCGGTGGGAGCGCCTACGCGCCCGGCCTGCTGCAGGCCTTCGCCGCCGATGCGGCGACCTTCGCGGGCTGCGAACTCGCGCTCATGGACGTCGCCGCCGCCGAACTCGACGTGGTCCATCGCCTCGGCAGGCGTCTCCTGGAGGGCACCGGTTTGCGCCTCAGCGCCACGACCGAGCGCGTGCGGGCGATCGAGGGGGCGGACGTCGTCCTGACCACGTTCCGCCAGGGCGGCCTAGCGGCGCGCCACCTCGACGAGTCGGTGCCGCTCAGCTTCGGTGTGATCGGCCAGGAGACGATCGGTCCCGGCGGCTTCTTCTTCGCGATGCGGACGCTGGGCGTGATGCGAAGCGTGGCGAGCGAGATGGCCACGCACGCGCCAGGCGCGCTGCTGGTCAACTACACCAACCCCACCCAGATCGTCGCAGAGGCGCTGACGCGCTTCACGGACGTGCCCTGCGTCGCGATCTGCGATCAGAGCGACGACGATCGCGTGCACCTGGCGTCGGCCCTGGGCATCGCCCCGCACGACATCACCCTGAGCGCCAGCGGCGTGAACCACGCCACGTGGAGCAGCGCGTGCGGCATCGAGGGCGAGCACGGCGTCGAGGACGGTGCCCTGCGCATCGCCGCCACGGCCGACGAGATCCAGGCGCGCGCCGACGTGTCGCCACGCGTGAAGCGCCAGTTCGCTCTCACGCGGGCGTACGGCCGTGTGCCGAACGGCTATCTGCCGTATTACTACTTCCGCGACGAGAGTGTCGCCGAGGCTCGCGCCGCGAAGCGCACGCGCGCCCAAGCGATCGCCGCAGAGCTGCCGGCGATGTACCGCCACTTCGAGGAGCAGGCGCTCGCGCCTGCGCCGCGTCTGAGCGCTGGTCGGGGTGGCTCGGTGTTCGGCGACTTCGCCGTCCAGGTGATCGCGGCGTTCACCACGGGTGCCTCGACGAGGCTGACCCTGAACGTGCGCAACGGCGGCGCGCTCGCCGACCTCGATCCCGAGCGCGTGGTCGAGGTGCCGTGCCTCGTCGAGGGCGGCGTTGCCACGGCGATCCCCCAGCCGCGCTTCGGCGCTGCCAGGGCCGGCCTGATCCGGATGCTCGCCGACTACCAGGCGGCGGCCGCGGACGCCATCTGGTCCGACGATCCCGACGCCATGGAGCGAGCGTTGGCGGCCAACCCCCTGGTGATGTCGCTCACGCTCGCCCGGTCGCTGCTGCGCGCTCGCGCCGCCGCCGAGCGGGCGGGTGCCTGACGC
>REEJ01000294.1 GCA_007695125.1 Trueperaceae bacterium
GGGCTCGGCGCGCCGAGCCGCCTCGCGATCACGGCGAACTCGTCGCCGTCCGCGTCGTATGGCGCGCCGGCGACGTCGCCGAGGACCTCCTCGACCTCGAAGCCGCTGCCCTCGAGTTCGACCGCGAGCGTCTCCGGGCTGTAATGCTGGTGCCAGTCGAGCACGGTGCGAACGCGCTCACGCTCGACGATCGTGTGCTTGTCGAGGACCACCCGCTCCACCTCGTACCTGAACGTGGTGAGGAAGCTGTAGCAGCGTCCTGGAGCCCAGAACCCACCTTCCCCATCGAGCTCGAGGCTCGCCCTCTCCTTGCGTGTGGCGAACGCCGCGAGCGAGTCCACGTCGAAGAGCAGCCGGCCGCCCGGCGTCAGGAGCGCGCCGATGCGCTCGAGCAACGCGCGCCGCTGATCGGGATCGAGCACGCCGAAGTCGCGCATGATCATGAGCACCAGGTCGAAGCGTGCGTCGCTGTCGAACGCGAGGTAGTCGCACAGGACGTAGTCGATCGCCAGCCCGCGCTCGTTCGCGACACGCCGCGCGTAGGCGATGGAACGCTCGGAGAAGTCCACGCCCGTGACCCGCGCTCCGCGCTCGGCGAGCCGAACGGTGTACAGCCCGGGCCCACAACCGAGGTCGACGATCGCCGTGTCGGCCGTCAGGCCGAACCGTGTCGCGATCCACGCGACCGAGGCGTCGATGAACGCGGGCCGCCTCGAGGCGACGTCGACGGTGTCGTCGAGGTGGGCCGCCAGCATGCCCTTCGAGACGTGCGGATCGGTCCACAACGCGCGCGTCGTGCAGCGCTCGAACGGTCGCGGCCGCTCGTGGACCCGCTCCAGCGCCTCGAAGAAGGCCGCGGCCGCATTCGACGCATACCAACCGCTGTTCGTCACGCTCGCACCAACCCGACCGACGCTCGACGCGCCTGAGACGCCATGGCAACCGCACCATCGATCGTAGCAACGCGCAGCGCGGCGACGTTGCCCGCCACGGCGGAGAGGTGAGCCGTCGCCGCGCTCACACCGTGAGCACCGTCCCTTGACGCCTCCTCCAGCAGCGGCCTAGCGTCGATGGTGACCCGTCGACCCACAGCTGCGCGTCGCCTCGGTGCGGCGCGGAGCCGTCAGTGTCGCGCCCTTGGCGCACGCGCCGCCGTTCGAGAGGAGCCGCATGACGAAGAGCCCGGAACCCACCATCGTGCCCCTCGAAGAAGCCCTGCAAGGCCCCTGCGAGCACCGTGACATGCAGTTGGCGCTCGAGCCGATGCCCAACTTCAGCTCGACCCCGGACGGTCCGCACGGCCAGCCCCTCGCCTTCTGGGCGGCGTGGGACCTCGCCGACCGCCCCCGCCGGATCGCCCTGCTGGTCGATGACTGCCAGGAGGAGTACCGGCCGTACGCGGGCGGCATCCTGCCGAACGTCGTCCGGCTCGTCGACACGTTCCGTGCGGCGCGTTCGGCCAGCGACGGGGTCTGCATCGCCTGGAGCGCCTGGAGCCGCGCCTTCGATGACGGCATCTCCAACGCCATGGACCGCTGGTACGGCCCGCGCGGGCTACGCCCCGAAGAGCCCGAGAACGCCGCCTACGTGTTCACGGGCACGGAGGGCGTGCAACCCTTGGCCGAGATCGCGCCGACCGACGAGGAGGAGGCCGCGGGCTGGTTCTACCTCGGCAAGCACCTCGACATGTTCTGGACCTTCGACGAGCACGGCCGCTCGTACCTCGACGAGAAGCTCAAGGCGGAGGACATCGACACCATCGTGATCGTCGGCCTGTGGACCGACGAGTGCGTCCTCAGCACCGCCTACGCCGGCAACTCGCGCGGTTACGACGTCGTGGTGGTCGGCGACGCGGTCGCAACGGCGACGGCCAACCAGGAGACGGCGCTGACGGTCGCCAACAGCACGGTCGCGAAGGTGCTGTCGACCGACGACGTGGTGCGCTACATGGAGCGCGACTTCGTCACCGGCGAGCGAGGCGCCGTGAAGGGCACACAGCACCCCGATGGGCGGAAAGCGGGCTGACGCGCGACGCGCTGGCGCGCCGGCCCGACGACGTCAGCGTGCCCCGGCGACCCCAGAGAGGAGGTAGTCGAGGACGTCGCGGGCGCCGTAGTTGGTGCGGCCCGGCGGCAAGACGCGGCGGATGACGTCCATATCGTCGCCGCTGGTGAGCAGCGGCCGCTCGACCTCGCCGCCCTTCTGCGTCTGGGGCATGCCGACGTTGGCCATGAGCGCGTTGCACAGGCACTTGCGCCCCACCGTCTCAGCCACGTCGCCACCCTTGGCGACGTAGTCCGCGACGGGCTCGGAGGCGCAGCGGAAGCCGATCTTCCCCTCCGGGGTCGTGTAGGCATCGCGCAGGTAGCCAAGATCGCACACGCGGGTGCGCGCCTGGTAACGCTCCTCGTCGGAGTTGGTGCCGCTCAGCGTCACGACCTTGAACGGGTAGCCGGTCGGGGACGCGCGCGCATCGGTGAGCACATCGGTCGTACCTGCCACGGCCTGGTCGATGACCGAGCGCTTGAGCTCCGGGGCGAGACCCGACTCGTCGCAGTAGGCGAAGGCGGTCCCGACCTGCACGCCTGCGGCGCCAGCATCGAGGGCCGCGCGGACACGCTCGGGCGAACCGGAGCCACCCGCGAGCCAGAATGGCATCCCGAGCGCGCGCATCGCGTCGAGGTCGACCGCGTCGCGCTCGCCGTAGATGGGCTGACCGCGCTCGTCGAGGCCACCGCCGCCACCGCGCGGCGGGGCGTTGTGCCCACCTGCGACCGGGTACTCCACCACGAACCCCTCGATCGAGCCGGTGGCGCGCTTGAGCATCACCTTGCCGAGCGCGTGGGTGGAGATGATCGGCAGGAAGGCGGGACGCTGGAGCGGCCCGAGCGAAGCACCGTCCCACTCGGCTGGGTCGATGGTCGCCATGAGTGGCCCAGCCTCGAGCTTTCCGATGAGGTCCACCTTCATGCTGGTCGCGAGGTGGCTCGAGAGCTTGTCGAGCGCCTGTGGGATCTCGAGCGGGATGCCCGCGCCCATGAGCACGTAATCGACCTTCGCGAGCATCGCGCCGTAGAGCGACGCGAGGTTGGGGAGCTGGATCTTCGTCAGCAGGTTCACTCCGACCGGGCCGTCGTGCCCCTCCTTGGCGAGGAACACCTCGACGAAGTTGGCCGCCATCGTCACGGCCCGCTTCAGCGGCGAACCGTCGACGTGCGTCGCCATCGGGACACGCGCGTAGGCTTTGCCGTCTGGGCGACCGTCGGGGAGGAAGTAGCGCCGCAGCATCTCCTTGGTGACGTCCGGGAAGGGGAAGCTCTCGAGCGCGCGGCGGATGTGACCACCAATGTCACCGTCCTGCAGCCGCCGCACCATGACGGTGTCGATGCCGGTTCCGGACACCACGCCGAGTTGGCCCTGCGAGGCGACCGCGTTGGCGAGGCGCCAGTTGGAGACCGCCACACCCATGCCGCCTTGGATGATGGTGGGGAGGTGGCCGCCGTGTCCACCACGGCCTCGTTCGTTCGTGTGCTGGCTCGATGCGTCCATACAGGCTGTGCCCTCCTCGCTGGCGCAACTCCCGACCGCGCGCAGAGCACTGCACGTTCCTCTCGGAGGCTCCCCGGTACCAGGAGTATTATGCCTGCAGCAGGCCCGGCGACGCCCGTGAGCGCGCCGGTACCAAGGCACAGTTGACCATACGCCTGACTCGATCGGCGTCTCGCGAACGCAACGCGCACCCCTCACTGCATCCCGGCGCGCGGCCGAGCCCTAGGCGCCCGTGGGCCGGTGGTTCGCGGCGACCGGCACGATCACGAGGCGCCACACGCCAGCACCGCCTCGATCGCCTCGTCGTCGCTGATCAACACGTCGACGTGCCCGCCGCGCAGCGCACCGAGGATGGCGGGCGCCTTCTGCCGACCCGACGCCGCAGCGACCACGAGGCCGATCCCCTTCAGGCCGTCCAGGCCGATGCTGATCGCGCGCTGGTTGAGGTCGGTGTCGAGCTGGACACCGTCGGCGTCGAAGAACTGCGCGCACATGTTGCCGACGGCGCCCAGGGCGCGGAGGCGAGCGATGTCGGCTACGCCGAGGTAGCCGCGGTAGATCAGGCTGGGCGCCTCGTCGCCGAGCACGCCGATGCCGACCAGGGCGATGTCGGCCTGCCGGCCGACGGCGAGCACGTCTTGCACCAGCGGCTCCTGGACGAAGCGATCGCGCGTTCGGGCGTCCTCGACCACCAGCGGGGCGTAGAGGTAGCGGTAGGTGGCACCGTACTTGGCGGCCAGGTCACGCGCCAGGTTGGAGCCCTCGATCAACGGGTTGTCGGAACCGAGCGCGCCGAGCAGTTGCACGACGACGAGGTCGAGCGGCCGAGTGGGCGTCAGGTGGCCGATCGTGGCGGCGATGGTGCGGCCATACGAGACGCCGAGCACCATGCCGTCGCGGATCACGCCCTGCAGGTATCGCGCGGCGAGTGCGCCGACGCCGTCGAGCACGGCCTCGGGGGAGCGTTGGCCGGCACGCAGCACACGCGCGTCGCGCAGGCCGAACGTCGCTCGGAGCCGCGCCTCGAGCCGGCTATGGCGGGCCCACGGGTGGTGGATCGTGAACTGCACGACCCCTCGAGCGCGCGCGTCGCGCAGCAACCGCGACACGGTCGAGCGCGAGGTGGCGAGACGCTGCCCGATCTCGGCCTGCGTCAACTGCTCCTCGTAGTAGAGGGTGGCGGCCTCGATCATGAGGTCGTCGTCCTGGTCGGCACGCGCGTTGGCGTCGTCGGGCAGACCATCGCTCGCGTGTCGACTCACGTCAGGCCTCCTCCGGCTCGATTCGCGTGTAACCTAGCACGGTTTGCACACATGTGCACGTCCATGGGCATATGTGTTGACCCGCAGCAGCGGGGCGCATACGCTCGCGGAACAGACGAATCAGTCCCCGGTCGAGCCGCTGCTGCTTCCGCATCGCGTCAACCGGCGGTAGGAGGGCATCGACACCGTGAGCAAGGTCGACAGCATCACCCGCGAGTCGTGGATCTTGGCGAACTTCCCCGAGTGGGGCACCTGGCTCAACGAGGAGATCGAGCAGACCACGGTCGCCCCCGGCACCTTCACGATGTGGTGGCTCGGTTGCACCGGCATCTGGCTCAAGAGCGAGGGCGGCGCCAACCTGCTCGTCGACCTCTGGGTCGAGCGCGGCAAGGCGACCCAGAAGGTCTCCGAGATGGCTCCCCACCACCAGCACCGCCGCGCCATCGGCGCGGTGGCGTTGCAGCCGAACCTGCGCAACTCGGTCTGCCCCATCGACCCGTTCGCGATCCGCGACCTCGACGCCGTCCTCGCCACCCACCACCACAGCGACCACATCGACGCCAACGTGGCCGCCGCCGTCCTCCAGCACTGCGACCCGTCGGTCCCCTTCATCGGACCCCAGGCCTGCGTCGACATCTGGATCGGCTGGGGCGTGCCCGCAGAGCGCTGCCGCGTGGTCAGGCCGGGCGATCGGGTGCGCATCAAGGACGTCGAGATCGTCGCGCTCGACTCGTTCGACCGCACCGTGCTCGTGACCGCGCCCAAGGGCGTCACGCTGAAAGACCGCCCGGTACAAGCGATGGACGACGCCGCCGTCAACTACCTGTTCGAGACGCCGGGCGGCAACCTGTACCACTCGGGCGACTCGCACTACTCCAACTGGTACGCGCAACACGGCAACGAGCACCGCGTCGACGTCGCCCTCGCCTCGTACGGCGAGAACCCGCGGGGCATGACCGACAAGATGACCACCAGCGACATCTTGCGCATGGCCGAGGGCCTGCGCACCAAGGTCGTGATCCCCTTCCACCACGACATCTGGTCGAACTTCCTGGCGGACCCCAGCGAGGTCGTCGCGCTGTGGCGGATGCGCAAGGACCGCATGCGCTACGACTTCACACCCTTCATCTGGCAGGTCGGCGGCCGCTTCACCTGGCCCGACGACCGCGACCGCC
>REEJ01000202.1 GCA_007695125.1 Trueperaceae bacterium
CGGTCGACGTCCTGGATGGTCGACAGCCGGTGCGCGATCACGATGCTGGTCCGGCCCTGCATCAGCTTCTTCAGCGCGTCCTGGATCAGCTCCTCGGTCTCGGTGTCGACGTTGGCGGTGGCCTCGTCGAGCACCAGCAGGATGTCGGGGTTCTGCACCAGCGCGCGGGCGAACGCCAACAGCTGCTTCTGGCCCGTCGAGAAGCCGGCGCCGCGCTCGCGCACCGGCGTGTCGTAGCCCATCGGCAGGCGTGTGATGAAGGCGTGCGCGTTGACGAAGGTCGCCGCCTCGATCACCTGCTCGTCCGGGATCGACTCGTCGCCGAGGGTGATGTTGCTGCGGATGGTGCCGCTGAACAGGAAGGGGTCTTGCAACACGATGCCGACGTGCTTGCGCAGCTGCACCTGGTCGTAGTCGCGCACGTCCTTGCCGTCGATGCGGACGGCGCCGTGCTGCACGTCGTAGAAGCGGCTCACGAGGCTGATGATGGTGGTCTTGCCGGCGCCGGTGTGGCCGACGAAGGCGACGGACTCGCCCGGTGCGATCGTGAAGTCGACGCCCCGCAGCACCCAGTCGTCGCCGTCGTAGGCGAAGTGCACGTCGTCGAAGCGGACCTCGCCGCGGAAGCGGCCCTCGAACGCCAGCGGGTCGTCGCGGTCGACGATCTTCTCGGGCGTGTCGATCAGCGAGAAGATGCGCTCGGCCGAGGCCATCGCCTGCTGCAGCACGTTGAAGCGCTCCGAGAGCTCCTGCAGCGGCCGGAAGAACATCTGGGTGTACTGGATGAAGGCGATCAGCACGCCGATGGTGATGGTATCGACGGCGCCCGGACCGACCAGCTGGTAGGCGGCGAAGTAGAGCAGCATGGCGGTCGCGATCGCTCCGGCGAGGTTGACGCTGGGCCAGAACAGGCTGAACCAACGCACCTGCTCGTTGTAGCCGTCGAGCAGGTCGAGGTTGAGCTCGTCGAAACGCCTGGCGTTGCGGTCCTCGCGGTTGAAGAGCTGCACGGTCTTCATGCCGCTCAGGTTCTCGGCCAGGTAGGCGTTCGAGCGGCTGGTGCGCAGGCGCACCGCTCGGAACGCGTCGCGGATGCGTACGCGCAGGTAGTTGAGCGTGAAGAACAAGAGCGGCATCACGGTCAGCGCCACGAGCGCCAGACGCCAGTCGATGATGAACATGTAGATCATCAGGCCGATGATCAGACCGACGTCGGCGATCAGGCCCACGACGCCGTCGGTCATGGCCGTCTGGATCGACTCGACGTCGCTGGTGATGCGGGTGATCAGGCGGCCGACCGGGGTGCGGTCGAAGAAGCCCATGTGGAGCTTCTGGATCTTGCCGAAGGTGTCGCGCCGCAGGTCGTAGATCACGTGCTGGCCGATCCACGCCACGGCGTAGGTGTAGCCGTAGCGCAGCCCGAAGTTGAGCACCCGCAGGCCCAGGTAGATCAGCACGATCGTCAACAGGCCGGAGAGCCGCTCGTCGACGCTCAGCAGGTTCCAGGGGGCCGTCTCGGCGACGATGTAGCGGTCGACGGCGATCGCGATCAGGTTGGGGAAGGCGGGCACGAGCGCGGAGTACGTCACCAGCAGCGCGACCGCGAGCAGCATCGCCTTGCGGTACGGCTTCAGGTACTCCAGCAGGCGGCGCGCGAGGCCGCGGTCGAAGGCCGCGTCCATCGGGTTGCCGTCCTCGTCGAAGCGCCCCTCGGCGCGCAGCGCGGCGCGCTTGCCGGCGCGCTCGCGAGCGTGGCGGGCCTTCTCGGCCTCGACGTCGTAGGTCGGGTCGTACATCCCGCCCACGTCGCTGGAGCCTCGGCGGGCGTCGTCGCGGTCGGCGTCGCGCCAGTGGTCGCCGGGCATCAGACCTCCTCCAGGTCGGCTTCGAGCTGCTGCCGACGCGCCATGTCGGCGTACCAGCCGTCGGCGGTCACGAGCGCATCGTGCGTGCCGTGCTCGCTGATGCGGCCACCGTCGAGCACGTAGACGCGGTCGCAGTGCTCGAAGGCGGAGAGGCGGTGGGCGATCACGAGCGTGGTGCGCCCCTGCTGCACCTGTTGCAGCCCCTGCAGGATGGCGGCCTCGGTCTGGGTGTCGACGGCCGAGAGGGCGTCGTCGAAGATCAGGATGCTGGGGTCGCGGATGATGGCGCGAGCGATCGCCGTGCGCTGCCGCTGCCCGCCGGAGAGCGTCACGCCGCGCTCGCCGAGCGGCGTGGCGTAGCCGAGCGGAAAGCCCTCGACGTCGCCCGCGAGCTGCGCGAGCCGCGCCACCTCGAGCACGCGCCGCTGCAGCGCCGCGGGGTCGTCGCCGTCGGGCACCCCGTAGGTGATGTTCTGGGCGATGGTGTCGCTGAACAAGAAGGGCTCTTGCGGGACCAGGCCGATGTAGCGCCGCAGCACGCGGACCGGGTAGCGGCGGATCGGGATGCCGTCGATCAGGATCTCGCCCTCGTCCGGGTCGATCAGGCGTCCGATCAGGTTGACGATCAGCGTCTTGCCGGCGCCGGTGCGACCGGTCAGGCCGATCGACTCGCCGGCCCGGATGCGCAGCGACACGCGGTCGAGCACGCTTTGGCCGTCGAGCGTCAGGGACACGTCGCGGAACTCGATCTCGCCGCGCACCCGCTCGAGCGTGTGGTCGGTCTCCTCGGTGTCGCGGATGCGGGGGCGCTCGTCGAAGATGCTGCGCAAGCGGCCCCACGAGGTGGAGCCGCGCTGGACCATGTTGGCGATCCAACCGAGCGCGATGAGTGGCCACTGGATGCCTTCGAACAGGAAGACGAAGGCCGAGAACTCGCCGATCGTGAGCGATCCGCCGATGCCGAGCACCTGGCGTCCGCCGACGAGCAACAGCAGGGAGATGGTGAGGCCGAACAGCAGCTCCATGAGCGGGAAGAGTGGGCCGTCGACCCGCGTGAGTCGGAGGTTGCGGCGGATGAACTCGTCGTTGAGCGCCTTGAAGGTGGCGAGCTCGCGGTCTTCGATGCCGAAGCCCTTGACCACGCGGATGCCGGAGAAGTTCTCCTGCGCCATCGCCGAGACGTTCGAGAACTGCTCCTGCACCTTCTCGTAGCGCCGGTGGATGATGCGCAGCAGGATGAAGAACGAGATCGTGATGAAGGGGACGATGGTGAGCGTGAGCAGCGTCAGCCCGACGTCGAGCGTGGCCATGCGGTAGAGCGTGAAGCCGAGGACCAACGCGGTGAACACGCCTTGGAACACGCCGATGCCGGCGAGCATGCGTACGGCGTTGAGGTCGGCGGTGAGCCGGGCCATGAGGTCGCCGACGCGGTAGTTGTCGTAGAAGTCGCCGTCGAGCCGCGTGAAGTGGCGGAAGAGGTCGCGGCGGATGTCGAACTGGATCTCCCAGCTGGCGTTGAGCATGGTGCGACGCACGATGATCATGGTGCCGGCGCCGACGAGCGCGAGGCCGATCACTGCGCCGATGTACCACCAGACCGTGGTCATCGTCATGGTGCCCTCGCTGAAGGAGTCGATCGCGCGGCCGACGACGATGGGCACGAACGTGTTGACGAACGAAGCCACGACGAGGAGCGCGATGCCGAACAGGTAGACGGCGCGATAGCGGGAGATGTAACGGAGCAGGTCTCGGAGGGTCTGGCGCACGGTTCCTCTCGGTGGCGCGCGCCCGGGGTGGGTACCCGAGCGCGTGGTCTATCATCGGCAACCACCGATGAAGATGGTCGCGTCATAGCCAGGCGCCATCATACGCCCGGTCGTCGGAGAGGCGGTGTCGCTGCTCGCAGCGCCGGCGACACGTGCAGCGCCGGCGGCGTCCTCACGGCACCAGCTGCGAGCCTCCGTACGGTTCACCGTTCAGCGTCAACTCGAACCGGACCGGGCCCGGGTACGTCGTCAGCCACGTCCCCTCGACGCGCTCCCCGCCACGCACCTGCACCGTCCGCACCACCGTCTCGACGCCGTCGAGCGTCACCGCCGTCACCGCCGCCGTCTGGACCGGGATGCCCGGCTCGATCAGCCACAGGTACGGAACGTCGCGCAGTCGCGGCTGGCGCACCTGCGCCTGCACCGTCGGCACCGGAATCGGCACGGGCCGGACGTTGACGGTCAAGGTGAGCGCGCCGTCGGTCGGCTGTGACCCGGGGCGCAGCGACTGCCGCACCACACCGTCTGGCAGCATGCCGTCCTCGACGTACTCGACGCGCACGTCGAAGCCGCCGGCGAAGGCGCGCGCGTCGGCTTCGCTCAAGCCCGACAGGTTCGGAAGCCCTTCGGCGGCGTCGATCCCGGGGCGCCCCTCGGCCACGAGGAGTCGAAGCACGGCGCCGTCGAGCGGCACGCGTCGGTACGGCGCCAGGGATTGCGACACCACCGTGCCAGGCTCGGCCTCGCTCGCTTCGACGCGCTCGACGACGAGCGCAGCGTCGGTGAGGCCGGCGACGAGCGCGAGCGCGCGCGCGTCGTCCTCGTCGAGCCCGACCAGGTCGGGCACGAACGTGGTCTCCTGGGGCGGGCCGAGGCTGATCAGCAGGTCGATCGGGGTGCCGATGCCCAAGACGCTGCCCGCCGCCGCCGACTGCGCCAGCACCACGTCGACGGGAGCTCGTTCGTACACGCGCACCACGCGCCCGACGTCGAGACCGGCCTCGCTCAGGCGCGCCTCTGCGCTCGCCAGGGACTGCCCGAGCAGCGCCGGCACCGTGGCCGGCGCCACCTGCCCGGGCGACACCGCGTAGACGAGGCGCACGGCGCGACCGGGGCGCAGCGGGGTGCCCGCTTCCGGATCGAGGCCCAACACCGTGCCGCTCGGCTCGTCGGACGCACGGGCGACGCCCTCCACGCGCAGGCCCGACGCCACCAGGCGCTCGGCCATGGTCGTGGCGTTTGCGCCGCCGGGGTCGGGCACCTGGATCAGCCGATCGTTGGCGCGGACGGCGAAGCCGCCGGCGACCAGCGCCAGCGCGAGCACGGCCAGCCCCGCCGCGACCGCCCACGATGCCGCGGTGTCCGACAGCGTCGGCACGCCACGGCGCGCCCGCGGCTCCGGCGCGCTCGCCAGCGGCGCGCGCTGCGTGTCGGGGACGCTGTCCGCTCCGAAGGGCAGGTCGGCGACGAGCGGCCCGTGCGGACCCATCCGCAGCCGTGCACGCTCGGGCGCGACACCCGCATCGCGCAGCCGCGCCGCGAACGTCGGGTCGAGCATCGCCTCGGCACCGTCGTCGTGGTGCTCACGCCACGCCACGTAGCGCGCGCCGGGCCGCGACACCACGTCGAGCACGTCGGCGAGGCCCTCGCGGGAGAGCCGTCGCAGGCCGCGGCGGTAGCGTTCGAAGTGCGTCTCGTCGGCGGGGGCGAGGTCGTACCAGACGACCCGGATCGGGTGTCCATCGGCGGTGGTCGCGTCGAAGCGCACCACGCCCTCGCCGAGCGGGCGCTCGGCGAGGATCTCGTACTTGCCGTCGAGCAGCGGCACGATGGCAGCGGGGTCCCCGGCCCCGCTAGCTGCCGCTCCCTTCCGCCGCGGGTCGAGACGGGGGCGACGTGGTCGGCGGTGCGGAGCGGGCGGCTTCCTCGCGTGCGCGCTCCTCGGCCTTGGCCTTCTGTCGTTCGTTGGACTCCTGGATGCGGCGCTCGTGCTCCTCGACCGCGTTCACGATCCAGTCGGCGATGCTCTCGGTGTCGTCGCCCGCCTCGGCGCGACGATAGGCCTCGGCCACCAACTTGCCGTCGACGGTCTCGACGCGCAGCAGCGCCCTGGCGACGGCCTCGACGGCCGGCCAGTGCGCCTCGATGAGGTCGTGCGTGCGCTCGTACGCGTCGCGCAGGATCTCCGTCACCTGCTCCTCGAGCTGGCGTGCGGTCTCCTCGGAGAAGTCCTTACGGCGGCTGATCTCGCCGCCCAGGAACACCGGTCCGGCATCGGACCCCCAGGCCACGAACTCGTCACCGCCCATGCCCATGTCGAGCACCATCTGCTTGGCCATCTCGGTGGC
>REEJ01000156.1 GCA_007695125.1 Trueperaceae bacterium
CCGAGCGCTACGTCGGACATGCCGAAGTCTACGTGTCCACCCGGGTGCTCGTGTCACGTTCATCATCGTCCTGGCGGGTGTGCGAACTGCGCCGAAGCGGTGGCGGCGGTGGCGCGAGGAACCAGAAGCTCACGGAGGCGAAGATCGCCAGCGCCGCGAGGATCGTGAAACCGAGGCGGTAGTCGCCCAAGGCGTCGGCGAGCGACCCGACCAAGACCGGGCCCGCCAACTGGCCGACCATGAACACCATCATCGAAGCACCCATGATCGATCCGAAGTGGCTCGCGCCGAAGTAATCCGCTCGCAACGACCCCATGAGCGGCCCGCGCACACCCCACGCAAGACCGTGCAGCACGGCGAACGTCACGACGGCTGACCAACCCGGTGCCCATGCCAACACCAGCAACGCAGCGCCGTGCACGATCATCGCGGCACCCGTGAGGATGCGCTTGTCGATGCGGTCGCCGAGCGTGCCGCCGAAGAGGTATCCGACGGCCGAGGTCAGCGTCAAGAGCGCGACGGCGACTGCGGCGAGTTGCAACGAGAAACCCAACCCCTCTGACACGTGCGCCACCAGATGGACTGTCACGGCCGAGACGACGAGCAAGGCTGCAGCGTGGCCGACGCCCAAGAGCCAGAACGCCCGAGTGCGTAGTGCCTCCGCAAGCGTATGGTCGATGCGGGACTCACGAACTCGACGCGGCGTCACACGGCGAACGGCAGCGGTTCGCAGATCGACCTCCCCGTCAGGGAGCTGACCGTACGCACTCGGGTCACGTCGCATCAAGACGGCCAGCGGCAGTCCGGCCAGGAGCACGATGCCGGCCGAGAGCTGCAGCGTCGTGCGCCAGCCGATGTCCACGACCGCGCTCGCGATCAGCGGGACCAGCAAACCTCCGAGGCTGATGCCGATCGACATCAGCGCTAGGGCCGTCGACCGCCGCCGCACGAACCAGGGCACGACGGCCGTCGTGATCGACAGGAACCCGGACGCCGACAGACCGAGTCCCGAGAGCGCCATCGCCAGGTAGAACGTCGTCAGGCTCGTGACTCCCGAGAGCATCATCAAGCCTGCGGCCAGCACGAATAGGCCGAAGACGATCACCCTGCGAACGCCGAATCGCTCCAACAGCATGCCGTGGAACGGGCCGAGCAAGCCGCCCAGGAGCGTGACCAGCGCGAAGCCGGCCGAGATGGCGCCGCGCGACCAGCCCAGCTCCTCTGTCCACGCCACCACGTAGATGCCGAAGCTCTGGAAGAAGAGCGCGGACTGCACGAGCTGGAGGCCGGCGCCACCGACCACGGTGTCCCATCCGAGGAAACGTCGACGCGGTGGCTGCAGCGAGGTCACAGGCGCCATCACACCACCATCCACCGCAAGGGGGGTCGTTCTACTCCCTGCACGACGCGCCACGCCTCGCCGACGGGTAGGCTGTAAGGATGCACACCATCGACCACCACGGCAGCAGTGTCCCGGTCCTCGGACTCGGGACCTGGGAGTTGCGCGGCGAGGGGTGTGTCGACGCCGTGGAGCGTGCGCTGGCGCTCGGCTACCGCCACCTCGACACCGCGCAGGGGTACTTCAACGAGGCCGAGGTCGGCGAGGGGCTGCGCCGCTCGGCCGTCCCCCGCGACCAGGTCTTCCTGACGACCAAGCTGCGTCCGCGCAACTTCGCGGCCGCCGCGGTGCGCAGCAGCAGCGAGGCGAGCCTCGCTGCGCTCGGCGTCGAGTACGTCGACTTGCTGCTGATGCACTGGCCCAGCCGCGACGTGCCACTCGAAGAGACGCTGGGCGCCATGCGCGACTTGCAAGACCGCGGTCTGGTGCGCCACGTCGGTGTCAGCAACTTCGCACCCACGATGCTCCGTCAGGCCAGCGAGCTGGCCGAGATCTTCACGAACCAGGTCGAGTACCATCCGTTCCTCTCTCAGGCGGCGCTCTTGCGTGAAGCCGAGCGCCTCGGCCACCTCCTCACGGCCTACAGCCCGGTGGCGCGTGGCAAGGTTGACGACGACGATGTGCTGCGCGAGATCGCCGCCGCCCACGGCAAGACGCCCGGGCAGGTGGCGCTGCGCTGGCTGATCCAGCAACCTGGCGTGATGGCGATCCCGAAGGCCGCTTCGGAGGCCAACCAGCGCCGCAACATCGAGATCTTCGGCTTCACGCTGTCCGACGACGAGATGGCGGCGGTCCACGCCTTGGATCGCGGCGAACGCCTCGTCGACGACATCGACGTCGACTGGGAACGCTGAGCACGCCAGCGCGGTGCGGCCGTGGGGTGTGTACCCGTGGGAGCGTCCCCCTGTCCGGTTGCGCCCCCGTCCCGCGCCGATCGGCTTGCGCGTCCCTCGTCAGTAGCTCAAGTCGCGCAGCCGCCAGGTGCAACCGCTCCATGTGAAACGCGCCTGGGCGACGCCCGAGGCTTCCACGACCTCGCCACCGCCGACGGCGCGGGCGCTGCCGCTGTAGCGGATGTCGACGTCGGCGTCGTCGCCCTCGACCGAGCGCCCCGTGATCGCGTAGCGGTACCGCAGGTCGCGGTACGCGTTGCCGTAGAGCGCGACACCGTCGCGGACGAAGGACCGGACCGCGGCTGACACTGCGGCGTCGAGCGCGCCCGGGTCGGGCGGGCCGGGTTCGCACCTGGCCCCGACGGCGACGCGGGAACTCGACGGCTCGGACCCGGCCGCGTCGTCGTCGCCCGGCTCCGCCGCGCCGAGGTCGAACGTGAACGCATAGGCGACCCCCACGCTCACGTGCGGGGCCCACACCGTGGTGCCAGCGAGGGTGGCGCGCGCCACCCCGCCTTCGAGGTCGAGGCGCCAGGCGCGCGCGAGCGGCACGTGCGCACCGAGCACGGCATGCGGCGTCGCGTTGCCGGCGTAGACGTCGACACCCAGGCCGACATAGAACGGCATCGGTGCCGGCACGGGCGGGTACCAGCGGCCCTGCGCTCCGAACGATGCGCCCACGGTGCCCCAACCGCCCCGCAGTGCGACACCGAACTGATCGGCCTTGATGGCCGCTCCGACGCCGACGTTGCGGTAGCCGGGAAGGCCGCCGTGGACGCCGACCATCAGCGTCGCGGGGGCGCGCTCCACGAAGCCCTCCACCTCGCCCTCGCCCTCGTCCTGCGCCAGCGCCACGCCGAGGACGCAGCACAGCGTGAGCAGCAAGGCGCGCCAGGCGTGCTGGCGGGCGGGTGCGAGGTGGCCATCGTGGGGGGATCGCCTCATGCGTCGACCCCGTGATGCGCCCAGCCCTCACGCAGAGCGCTCGACGAGACGTCGGCTCGGAACGCCTGCTCGGGCAGGGCCTCGAACAGGTCGGCGTGACGGGTGGGGATGTCGATGTCTGCGAGGGTCATGTAGGGCTCCTCTTCGGTCGCGGCGCGCCTCGGATCGCTGGCGGCGCCGGTGCGGCGACCGGCGACCAGGAAGCGGCAGCCGTGGGTGCGGACGGTGTCGAGGGCGGTGTCGAGGTCGTGCGCGGCGTCGTAGAAGCGCGGCGACAGCACGCGTGCGGCCGTGTCGATGCCGATCACGAACACCGAACCCGGGTAGAACGCCGCCTTGTGCGAGAACAGCGCCACGCTGGTGAGCAGCAGCGGCGCGCGTCCTTGGAACTGCGTGGCGCGTCGGTAGAGCTCGAGGGCGTCGAACGTGGGCTTCTCGGCGTTGCGAGGTGCGAGCTCGAACGCAGCCGGCCGGCCGAGGTGGGACTGTGCGGCCGCAGCGAGCCCGAGGTGCCCTTCGTGCAACGGGTTGAACGATCCCGACACGATCGCGACGCCGGCGCTCGGCCACGGCAGCGCGTCGAGCAGTTCACCCTCGGGCGTCAGGGCGACGTGCGGAAGCGAGCCCGTCAGCAGGTCGTCGAGCGGCCGCGCGCCCTCGAAGCGCTCGTCGAGCACCTCGCCGTCCTGTAGCGTCACGCTGCGCCGGTGCAACACGCCGCAGCCTGTGGCCGCGGCGTGGAGGACCAGCGTCGAGACCAGCCGCTCCTCGGCATCGCGGTCGCGCTGCCCCTTGCGCAACGTCAACGACAGCGAGTGCCGGCCCAACGCGCCATCGACGGCGAGGCACAGACCGTGGTCGCCGCGCTTCGTACGGTCGGTGGCGATGGTGGCCGTGCAGCCGACGCCGATGACGCTGACCCCCGGCGCGGCCAGTTCGCGCGCCCGACGGCGCGCACGTGCCGCGAGGGCGGCCGCCACCTCGGGCGACACCGTCTTCTCCGGTACGCCGCCGATCGCCTCGGCGAGCGAGGCCGCTGCGTACCGGTCCACGGCCTCGAGGACGGTCCGCGACGAGCCGCCCACCGCGTGGAGCCACGCGAGCGCCTCCGCGCCGGCTCCGGCGAAGTCGTACACCAGCATCGTCGGAGATGCGTGCATGTCGGCCACCACGTGACGTAGGGCGTCGGTCACCGCGCCATCATCCCATGCCGAGGCGCCCGGGTAGCATGACCTGGTCGCACCCATGTCGCCGCATCCGTCCCTCGCCACGCTCCTCCCACATGTCGTAGCCGTCGCGCGCGCCGCCGGCCGGGCGATCATGGAGATCTACCGAACCGACTTCGACGTGCGCTTCAAGGACGACACCAGCCCATTGACGAAGGCCGACCTGGCGGCGCACCGCGTGATCGCGGACGGCCTTCGCGCGCTGACTCCCGAGCTGCCCCTCGTGTCGGAGGAGCAGGTACACGCGCCGTTCGACACCCGCCGCGCCTGGCCGCGTCACTGGCTCGTCGACCCGCTCGACGGAACGCGCGAGTTCGTGGCGCGCAGCGGCGAGTTCAGCGTCAACATCGCCCTCGTCGAGGCCGGCCGACCGCACCTCGGCGTGGTCCACGCGCCAGTGACGGACGTGACCTACGCGGGTGGAACCGGCCTCGGCGCGTGGCGCAGCCTGGGGGACGGGTCAGCCGAGCCGATCGGCGTGCGCCGACCGGAGGGCGCCGAGCTCGTGGTGCTCACCTCGCGGACGCACCGCGACGAGCGCACCGAGGCGTTCCTCGCCGAGCTCGCGAAGCGCCACCGGCTGGACGTGCAGCAGCGCGGCAGCGCCCTCAAGGCGTGCCTGATCGCCGCCGGCGAGGCGCACCTCTACCCGCGCATGGGCCGCACCTGGGAGTGGGACACCGCGGCGTCGCAGGCGGTGCTCGAGGCGGCCGGCGGCGTGCTCTGCGAGGTCGGCGGCGCGGTGGCACTGCGCTACGGCAAGCGCGACCTGCTGAACCCGGCCTTCTACGCCGCGTACGGAAGCGACGCACCGCATCCCTGAGCGCGCGACGTGTGACAGTCTCGTGACACTTCCCGCGCCGTTCCCGGCCTAGGCTTGGAGGTCGTGGAAGGACTCACCCTCATCGGCGTCTCGCACAGGCGCGGCGGGATCGCCGCGCTCGAGTCGTGGCACGACGCCTTCCCCGAGTCGGGGTTGGGCGAGCGGCTCGGCCTCGTCGGCGTGCGGGCGTGGGCGCTCGTCGCCACGTGCAACCGCTGGGACGTCGTTCTGGTGCGGCCTGCTGGTGTCGGACTGGAGCGCGTTCGCAGCGCCCTCACACCGGCCCGCTCGACCCGGAAGCCGTACGCCTACGACGGCGAGGCGGCCCTCGAGCACCTCGCACGAGTCGCGGCGTCGCTCGAGTCGCTCAACCCCGGCGAGGACCAGATCATGCGCCAGGTGCGCGACGCGTACGCCGCCGCGCGCGCGGCGGGACGCGGCGACGCGGAGCTCGCATTCGCGTTCGACACGGCGCTGCGGCTCGCCAAGCAGGTGCGTCGTGAGATCGCGTTGGCACCGCTGCACACCTCGCTCTTCAGCCTCGCCCGTGCCGACGTCGAGGCCGCGCTGAACGGCGGCGCGCACGCGGTGGTCCTGGGAGCGGGCGAGATGGGTGGCCTGGCCGCACGCGCGCTGCGCAGCATCCCGAACGTCATGCTCACCATCGTGAACCGCGGCCACGAGCGCGCGCTGGGGCTCGCCGCCAAGGTCGAGGCGGACGTGTGCGACCTGGAGCACTTCCTCGCGCACCCGCTCGAGGCGCGCGTGCTGGTGTCGGCGGCCCCGTTGCGCGGCCGGCTGGAGCGCTCCGTGCTCGAGCGCGTGGCCGGCCTGCGCTTGGTGGTCGACCTCGGCATCCCCCGCAGCGTCGACCCCGCCGATGCGCCCGAGGGTGTGCGCATCCTGGGCGTCGACGGGTTGCGGGAGGCCGGCGAGGCGCGCCGCGCCGCCCTGGTCGATCGGCTGGCCGATGCCGAGCGGCTCCTGCGCAGCGGCCTCGACGAGGCGGTGGGGGCGTGGAACGAGCGGGCCTTGGCGCCGGCGATCCGCGCGTTGGTCGAGCACTACACGCAACTCGTCGGCGACGCGCTGCCGGCGCACGAGGCCGAGCGCCTCGCCCGGGCGGTCGCGCGCGTGCCGATCAAGGGTCTGCGCGCCGTGGCACGTGAGCACGGCCTGGCCGCCGCGGCGACGTTCCTCGCCGAGACCGGCCTGCCGCGCACGCCCGACCTGGAGGCCAGCCGTGGCATCTGACACCGTCGTCCGCATCGCCACGCGCGGCAGCGACCTGGCACTGTGGCAAGCGCGCTTCGTGGCGGAGCGCCTCGAGGCCCTCGGCACGCGCAGCGAGCTGGTGCTGGTCGAGACGAGCGGCGACCGCTCGCACGCGCCCATCCCCACCATCGGCGTGGGCGTGTTCACGAAGGCCGTCCAAGAAGCGCTCCTGCGGGGCGAAGCCGACGTCGCCGTCCACTCCTTCAAGGACCTGCCGTCGCTCCCCGCGGACGGCCTGGAGTTGGCAGCCGTCCCGGCGCGCGGTCCCGTGCACGAGGTGTTGCTCGTGCGTCCCGATCGTCTCGATACGAGCGGCGGCGTCCTGCCGTTGCCGGCCGGCGCCACGGTCGGCACCAGCGCGGTGCGACGACGCGCGCTGATCGGCGCGCTTCGCCCCGACCTGCTCACCGAGCCCGTGCGCGGCAACGTGCCCACGCGCGTGGACCGGTTGCGGCAGGGCGCGTTCGACGCCGTGCTCCTGGCCGCGGCCGGGCTCGATCGCCTCGCGCTCGACCTCGACGACCTGGTGCGCGTCGATCTCGACCCCGAGGTGTTCATCCCCGCCCCGGCCCAGGGAGCGCTGGCGCTCGAGGTGCGCCGGGGCGATCCGCTCGCCGACCGGCTCACCGACCTGCACGACGTCCCGGGCTACCCCACCGTGGCGGCCGAGCGCGGCCTGATGGCCCAACTCCAAGCCGGCTGCCAGTTGGCGCTGGCGGCGCACGCCTGGCGCGACGGCGTGAGCCTGTCGATGGTCGCCTGGTTCGAGGGGCGCGAGGCGCGCGTGCGCCATCCACACCCGGAAGGGCTCGCGCTGCTCACGTACGAGGCGCTCGGGCACGAGCCGCACGGTCAGCCTCCGGCGGCTGCGCCGTGAGGATCGCCCTCACCCACTCCGGCGGCCGCCTCGAGGCGCTCGCTCCCGCGCTGCGCGATCTCGGCCACGAGGTCGTGCACGCGCCGCTGATCGCCACGGTGCCGCTCGTCGACGACGCGACCAAGCGCGCGGCCGCGCTGCTCGTCGGCCTACCCTGGCGCTGCTACCCGAGCCGCAGCGCCGTCGAAGCGTGGTCGGCACTCGGCCTCCCCTTCGACGACGGCGCCCGGCTGGCCGCGGTCGGAAACGGCACAGCGGCCGCGCTCGCCGCCGCTGGTGCCGATCGTGTGCTCACCCCACAGCGCTCCGCTTCCACGGCCGCCGGCCTGGCGAGCGCCGTCCTGGCGGCCGGCGCACGCGGTGCGGCGGTGGGCTTGGTCCAGGGTCGCCGCGCCCGTCCCGAGCTCGAGACCAGGCTGCGCGACGGCGGCGCGCTGCCGCACCCCGTGGTGGTCTACGACGTGGTGAGCGTCCCCTGGCGCAGCGACGTCGGCTTCGACGCCGTGCTGCTCGCGAGCCCGTCGGCGGTGGCCGCGCTCCCGGACGATCTGGCGCGGCGCAGCCACCTCGTCGCGCTCGGCCCGACGACGGCAGCGGCCGTGCGCGATCGCGGCTGGTCGTGCCACCAGGCCAGCGAGCCGAGCGTGGCGGCCGCGCTCACGGCCTTGACGCGGCTCGCGCCGCGGGCGCCGCTGGGCGCGCGGGAGCTCGGGACGTGACGCGTCACGATGCTCGCCACGCACCCGACGCTCAGGCCGGCTTGACCAAGCGGCCGCGGCGGGCGCGCGCCACGCGCGCGCTGCGCGACCTCACGGCCGAGACCGACGTGCTGCCGCGCCACCTGGCCCTGCCCCACTTCGTGCGGCCGGGCCGCGGCATCGAGGAAGCCGTGGCGTCGCTGCCTGGCGTCTCGCGCGTCTCGGTCGACATGCTGCTGCCGCGCCTCGAGCGCCAGCTGCGCGCCGGGGTGCGCACCGCGCTGCTCTTCGGCGTCCCGGACGACGCCGACAAGGACGGCGGGGCGCGTTCCGCCGACGACGCCGCGGGTCCCGTGCCCAGCGCGTTGCGCGCGGCCCGCGAGGCCTTCGGCGACGACCTGGTGCTCGTGACCGACGTGTGCCTGTGCGCCCACACCGACCACGGCCACTGCGGCGTGCTGGTGCGGCCGCGCGCCCACGGCAGCGAACTCGTGGTCGACAACGACCGCTCGCTCGAGCGCCTGGCCGCCATGGCCGCGGCCCATGCCGAGGCCGGCGCCGACCTCGTGTCGCCATCGGACATGATGGACGGGCGCGTGGCCACGATCCGGGCGCGGCTCGATGCCGCCGGCTTCTCGTCGGTGGGCATCCTGTCGTACGCGGTGAAGTACGCCTCGGCGTTCTACGGCCCGTTCCGCGACGCCGCCGGCTCCGCGCCGGGCGGCGCGGCCGCCGCGCCCGACGGCCCCGCGGCGCCGACCACGCGCGAGACATACCAGATGGACCCGCGCAACGCCCGCGAGGCCCTGCGCGAGGCCGCTCTCGACGAAGCCGAGGGGGCCGACATGCTGATGGTCAAGCCCGCGCTGGCGTACCTCGACGTGCTGGCGCGGCTCCGCCCGACCACGACGCTGCCACTGGTGGCGTACCAGGTCTCCGGGGAGTACGCCATGCTGAAGGCGGCCGCGGCCGCCGGCGTGCTCGACGAGGCGAGCGCCATGCGCGAGACGATCACGGCGATCCGTCGCGCGGGCGCCGACCTGATCGTCACGTACGCCGCCGTCGAGGCGTTGGAGCGCGGATGGCTGCGCTGAGGGCCGAACGCCACATCGCCACCCGCGTGGCGTTCACGGTGATCGTCGTGTTCGTGGTCGCGCAGGTCACGTGGTGGATCCTGGTGCAGGGGCGCCTTGCGACCGAGTTGCGCGACACCACGCTGGCGGCCTGGCAGCTCGACGCGCGGACGGCGAACGCCGTGCTGGCGCTCGACCCGGCGGCCGAGGCCAGCCTGCTTGCGCGCTACGCGCACCTGCGACCGAGAGCGGACGGCACCGGTCTCGAGGTCGACCCAGCCGCGCGCCACGAGGTCGAGCGGCGCAACGCCCGCACGGTCCGCATGCTCGCCTTCGAGGGTCCGTTCTTCGCCCTCGTCATCCTGGGCCTGTTGCTCTTCATCGCCAGCAGCCTGCGCGCCGAGCGCGAGCTGAAGCTGCGCCAGGCGAACTTCCTGTCGGCCGTCACGCACGAGTTCAAGACCCCGATCAGCACGCTGCGGCTGCTGGTCCAGACACTGCGACTCCGGCCCCTCGGCGCGACGCGTCAGCAGGACTACCTGCGCCGCATGGAGGGCGAGATCGACCGGTTGGAGCGCACCAGCGAGCAGGTGCTCGCCACCGCACGGCTCGAGCAAGCCAGCGAACCGCCCCCGCTGGCGGCCGCCGACCTGAACCAAGTGGCGCAGGGCTGGATCGGCCGGCTCCGCCCCGGCTTGGAGGTGCGCGGCGCCGATCTGCGCGTGCACTACAGCCCCGAACCGCTCCCGGTCGCGCTCGACGGCGACGCGTTCGGCATCGCGTTCTCGAACCTGCTCGACAACGCCGTCAAGTACTCACCTGGCGACGCCAAGCGCATCGCCGTCACGCTCGAGCGCGACGGTGACCTGGTCATGCTGCACGTCGACGACGAGGGGGTCGGCGTCGCGCCCAGCGAGCGTGCGCGGGTGTTCGAGCGCTTCTACCGCACCGGCGACGAAATGACGCGCGAGTCCGAAGGCGTCGGCCTCGGACTGGCACTGGTCAAGAGCACCGTGGAGGCCATGCGCGGTTGGGTGAAGGTGGCCGACGGCCCCAGCGGTCGAGGTGCGCGCTTCACCGTGGTGTTGCCGCGGCGCGTGGCGCTGGCCGAGAGCGACGAGCGCGGCGACGACGCGAGCGGGCAGCGCACGAGCGCGGCCCTCGACGGCGGGAGCGCGGCATGAGCGCTCGCGCGACGGTGCTGGTGATCGAGGACGAGCCGGCGCTGGCGAGCGTGCTCGTCGACAACCTCGAGGCCGAGGGCTTCGCGGTGCGCTGGGCTCGCGACGGCCTCGACGGCGAGCAACGCTGGATCGGCGGCAGCGAGGGCCCACCCGACCTGGTGGTGCTCGACGTGATGCTCCCCAAGCTCGACGGCTTCGAGCTGTGCGAGCGGATGCGGGCCCTGGGCGACGACACGCCGGTGCTGTTCCTCTCGGCGCGCGGCCAGGCCGAGGACCGTGTGCGTGGCCTGCACGCCGGTGCCGACGACTACCTCGCCAAGCCGTTCCACCTGCCGGAGTTCCTCCTGCGGGTGCGCGCCATGCTGCGCCGTCGCGGTTGGCGGGGTGACGCCGGGGCCCGTTACGCCTTCGCCGGGAACGTCATCGACTTCCGCTCGTGGATGGTCGAGACGCGTGCCGGCGCGCGCGAGGCGCTGGGCGAACGCGAGCTCGGCATCCTGCGGCTGCTCACCTCACGCGCCGGCGAGGTGGTGCCGCGCGACGACATCCTCGACGAGGTCTGGGGCGACGACGCCTTTCCCTCGAGCCGCACCGTCGACAACGTGGTCGTGCGCCTGCGGCGCATCATCGAGAACGACCCGTCCAACCCGGTGCACATCCACACCGTGTGGGGCGTCGGCTACCGCTTCACGCCCGACCCGGAGACCGAGGTCGGCGCCCCGAGCGCCTCACCTCCCGACGACACCGCCCTCGACGACGCCCTCGATAGCGACGCGCCAGACGCCAACTCGGCGCGCGACCTGGAAGGAGGTGGCGCGTGAGCCTGTTGCTCCGTGCCCTGCGTGGGGAAGACACCCCGCGCGCACCGATCTGGATCATGCGGCAGGCCGGCCGCCATCTCCCCGAGTACCGCGCGCTCAAGGAGAAGCACGACTTCTGGACGCTGGCGCGCACACCCGAGCTGGCCGCCGAGGTCACGCTGCAACCCGTCCGCCGCTACGGCATGGACGCCGCGATCCTGTTCAGCGACATCATGACGCCGCTGCCCGCGATGGGCCTCGACCTCGACTTCCGGCCGGGGCCGGTGCTGGAGCGGCCCGTGCGCTCGCGCGCCGACGTCGATCGACTGCGCGTGCCCGACCAGGGCGAGATCGCCCCGTTCGTCGCCGACGCGGTCCGGCTGCTGCGCGGCGAGCTCGGCGACACGCCGCTGATCGGCTTCGCGGGTGCGCCCTTGACGCTCGCCACCTACGCCGTGCAGGGCGGCGGCAGCAAGGAGTACGAGGTCTTCCGCGCCTTCCTGCGGCGCGAGCCTGAGGCCTCGGAAGCGCTCCTGGACGCGCTCGCCGAAGTGACCGTGCGCTACCTGCGCTCGCAGATCGAGGCGGGTGCCCAGGCGGTGCAGCTGTTCGACAGCTGGGCCGGGATCCACGACCTCCCCACCTACCGCCGCTTCGGCGCGCGCTACGCCGCGCGCGTGCTCGACGCCCTGGCGGACACGGGCGTGCCGCGCATCTACATCGCGCTCGCCGCGACGCACCTGGCACCGGCGATCGAGGAGCTCCCGCTCGAGGCCGTGAGCGTCGACTGGCGCCTGCCGCTCTCGGCCTGGCGCGACCTCCTGCCGGGGCGCACGCTGCAAGGGAACCTCGACCCGGCAGCCCTGCTCGGCACGTGGGACACCCTCCGAGCCGAGGCGACCGACGTGCTGCACGAAGGGCTCGGCGGGCCGCACGTGTTCAACCTCGGGCACGGCATCTTCCGCGAGGCCGAGCCCGACCAGGTGGCGCGCCTGGTCGACCTGGTCCAGGGCTTCGACCGCGTGTCGGCGCGCGCCGAGGCGGCGGCCACAGCCAGCGCCGAGACGGGCGCCGTTCCGAGCGGCGGGGCAGCCACCACCGGCGGCCGCGTGTGAGCGGACCGGCTTGGGCAGAGCAGGCCACCGAGCGGCGCAGCCGCGTCGTCGAGCGCATGCGCCGAGGCCAGTCCGACCTGGTGCGTGCGTTCGAGGCGATCGACGGCGGCGGAACGTTCGCCGAGCACACCTGGGAGCGCCCCGAGGGGGGCGGCGGCACCGCCCGCGTGATCGAGGGCGGCGCGGTGTTCGAGCGCGGCGGCGTGAACGTCTCCGCCGTGCGCGGCGCGCGGGTGCCGCCCAGCCTCGCCGCCACGCACCCTGGTACCGAAGGGTTGCCCTTCTTCGCGACGGGCATCTCGATGGTGTTGCATCCCCAGAACCCCTACGCGCCGGCCTTCCACGCCAACTTCCGCTACTTCGAGTGCGGCGACGGCGAGCGGCCCCGCGTCTGGTGGTTCGGCGGCGGCCTCGACCTCACCCCCGCCTACCCGACGGACGCCGACGTGCGCCACTTCCACCGCACGCTCGCCGACTGGTGCGACGCGTTCGCCCAGGCCGACTACCCGACCTGGAAGACCACCTGCGACGCCTACTTCACGGTCAAGCACCGCGGTGAGATGCGCGGTGTGGGCGGCGTGTTCTTCGACGAGTTGCGCGAGAGCGACGCCGAGCGCTCGGACCTGGCGGACGCCGCCGCCTTCGAGGCCGACCTCGCCTGCGTGTCGGCCGGCATCGACACGATCGTGCCGGCCTACGCGCCGTTGGTCGAACGCCATCGCGACGACGCCTTCGGCGCGCGTGAGCGCCAGTGGCAGCTGCTACGGCGCGGCCGCTACGTCGAGTTCAACCTGGTCTACGACCGCGGAACGCTGTTCGGCTTGCAGACGGGCGGCAACATCGAGGCGATCCTGATGTCGATGCCACCCGTCGCGAACTGGGCGTTCGACCACCGGCCCGAGCCCGGTACGCCCGAGGCGGACGCGCTCGGCTACTACCAGCCGCGCGACTGGGTCGACGTGGCGTCCGAGCACGCGCATGTCGAGGCGCACGCACGATGACCACCCCCGGAGCCGGCGTCGCGATCGTCACGGGTGCGGACCGACCCGTTGGCATCGGCGCCGCGATCGCGCGCCGACTGATCGCGGACGGCTGGCCGCTGCTGCTGACGCTGCTCCCAGACGACCCCGCCGATGCCGACGGGGCCCAGGGCCTGCTCGCGCTCGCGGCCGCGGCCGGCACCAAGGCGGCGACGCTGAGCGTCGACCTGGCCGAGCCGGACGCACCGGAGCGCGTGCTGGCGACGGCTGGCGAGCTCGGCACCGCCACGACACTGATCGGTTGCGCCGCCGTTTCCGAACGCGACGGCTGGCAGGCGTTGAGCGCGGCCGGCTTCGACCGTGCGCTGGCGGTCAACGCGCGCGCGCACGCGCTCCTGGCGACCGGCCTCGTGCGCGACCTCCCGAACGGTCACGGCGGCCGCGTGGTGGTCATCACGTCGGGCCAAGGGCTCGGACCGATGCCGGACGAGCTCGCGTACGTGGCCTCGAAGGCGGCTCTGGAAGCCCTCACGGTCTCGCTCGCGCCCGACTTCGCGGCTCGTGGCGTCACGATCAACGCGATCGACCCGGGCCCGACCGACACCGGTTGGATGACCGACGCCGACCGCACCGACGCCATCGCTCCGGACGGACGCGGCGGGCACCCAGACGACATCACGGCGTTGATCACGTTCCTGCTGTCCGACGGCGCCAAGCGCATGACTGGCCAGGTGCTGCGCGTACGGGGCGGTCGATGACCCCCTCGTCGGCGCTCCGGCAGCGCCCAGCGACCGCCCCAGATCACCCTCGTCGACAGCGTGCCCACATGCGCACCGTGAGGAAGGACACCCCATGAGCCGTAGCCCTACCGGAATCGTCATGATGAACCTCGGCGGTCCCAAGGACCTCGACCAGGTCGAACCGTTCCTGCTCAAGCTCTTCGAGGACCGGGAGATCATCCAGCTGCCCGTCCAGAAGTTCCTGGGCCCGTTCATCGCGAAGCGGCGCACGCCGAAGATCCGCAAGCACTACGAGGAGATCGGCGGCGGCTCGCCCATCCTGCGCTGGACCGAGGAGCAGGGCAAGGGCATGTGCGAGCGGCTCGACGCGCTCTCGCCCGAGACGGCGCCGCACAAGTTCTACGTCGCCTTCCGCTACGTCGAACCCACCAGCGAGGACGCGCTGCGGCAGATGCAGGCCGACGGGGTGCAGCGCGCCATCGCGTTCACGCAGTACCCGCAGTTCAGCTGCTCCACCACGGGCTCCTCGCTCAACGAGCTGTGGCGCGCCGCCAAGCGCCTGGGGCTGCAGAACGCCTTCGAGTGGTCGGTCATCGACCGCTGGCACACCCACCCCACCTTCATCGACGCGATGACCAAGACCGTCGAGGACGGCCTCGCGATGTTCGACGAGAACGACCGCGACGACGTCGTGATCATGTTCAGCGCGCACTCGCTGCCGCTCGACGTGATCAACCGCGGCGACGCCTACCCCGCCGAGATCGGCGCCAGCGTCCACGAGGTCATGCAGCGACTCGACTACCGCTACGAGTACCTCCTGACCTACCAGTCCGACGTCGGCCCCGTGCCGTGGCTGGGACCGTCGACGGAAGAGGTGCTCAAGCAGCTCGGCAGCAAGCGTCGTAAGCACGTGTTGGTGGTCGGCATCGCCTTCACCAGCGACCACATCGAGACCCTCCACGAGCTCGACATCGAGTACGGCGAGATCGCGCACGAGGTCGGCATCACCAACTTCAAGCGCGCCCCCGCCCTCAACGGCATGCCGCTCTTCCAGGACGCGCTCGCGCAGATCGTCCACGAGCACGTGGAACGCGGCGAAGCCTGCAACCCGAACTACGGCCTGCGCTGCCCCGGCTGCGTCAACCCGCAGTGCCGCAACATCCTCAACCCGGTCAAGCCCTACCGCCGCACCCCGGTGACCACCTCGCCGAAGAACAAGCAGTACCCGACGACCTGAACTCGCGGCGGGGCCCGCTCCGCCCTCGGCGCACGCCCCGCCCTGCGCGGCCACGCACCGACGCCTCAGGCACCACGACCGCCTCTTCCGCGGCTGCAGCGCAGCTCGGGGGAGGCGGTCGTTCGTCGTCCCCGTAGCGTCTCGTTCACGCCGCCGGCCACCGCGCCGGCGGCCGGCGGCGGACCCGACCGGTCGGGACGCCCGCTGGGGAGTCGGGTGACCACCGCGCACGGTCGCCCGCCCCGGGAGGGAGACGCGATGCAGCTTCTGCCAAGAGCGCATCTCATCGTCGGCCTGCTCGCCCTACTCTCGTGGTCCAGCTCGCTGGCCATGTGCCAACCACCCGATTCGTCGCTGGATTGGAGGTTCGTCGGTGAGGTCGTTCAGAACACCCGGGTCATCCGAAGCGAGGATCGCACCGCGAGTGGCTGGCGCACGGTGACGTCGGTGTCGAACCCAGGCAGTGCCCCCACGAACGCCACGCTCAGCGCAAGCTACGACACGAACGTGACCGCCAGCGCCGCCATCGTCCGCTGGGGCATCGGTAGCTCCCATCGCGACACGTGGACGCACGCGTTCGAGGTCAGCGTTCCGGCGAGGTCGCGAGTCCGCCTGATGCACCAGCGCCGCGAACACTACCAGGAGCTGCGTTGGGACGTGATGTGCGCATGGCGCCACGCGAAGACGGGTCAAGCTCGGCTGACCACGTACGGTCGGGGTTACCGGGGTGGCATGTGGCGGCTCTACGATGCGTACGACGTACGCACGGAGCGCTTGTGACCGGCCTCGGCCCGTGGCGGTTTCGGGCGTGGCTGATCGGGGCCACACTCCTCGTCATGTGGGCATCGACCGCGTCGGCGCAGTTCAGTTACGACCTCGAGAACTATAGGCAGTTCGTCTCGAACGGTGCTTGGTGGGTCCATGCGTCCGCCTCCAACAACACGAGCCAAACCGTGAGGTGGCGCGTGTCGTACAGCTCGCGGCGATGCACGACCTGGAGCGGGGCCGTGTCGATGGTGCGCGCGGCCAGTGGTTCGCTGGGGTACGACAGTTGCCAGACGGCCTCGGCCTCGCTGACCCACTCCCTCGCTCCGTTCACGAGCGCCGCGCTCATGCGGCGTGACGTATCGAACCTGAACTACTACCGAGTTCGGAAGTATGACTCCACCCGTCGCCATTTGATTGCGACGGGCTTCGCGACCGAACGCAGCACCTACCAGGAGTACGCCTTCAGTGGGCATAACTGAGGCCTCCACAAGCGCATCGGCTGTGCACCCTCGGAGAGGGGTGCACAGCCAGGTCGCGCGAGCGGTGATCATCCTCTGGATGATCACCGTGGTGACGACGGCGTGGGCGCAGCCGCGCACGCCGCCGATCGTCGACCCGGGTAGGTACATGTGTCCCGAGGCCACGCTCCCCCTCAGGATCGCAGCGGTGCAGGTGAACGACGCTGCGACGTTGGACCCACTGGCTTGGATGACGCTCCTCGGCCTCGACGTAACAGATCCCGTGCTCGTCCCAAACCGCCGTGGCGCCGCCATCTACATCTACGTCCTGGCATATCGCTCCAGGAGTCCGGTCGAGATCGAGGTCTCGGTCACACCCTTCGGTGCCACCGAACCGACGTTGCGCCAGACCGTCCTGCCGGAGCCACCTCGCCTTCCGGGCGGCTTCCACTTCCACGCCTCGTACGTTGTGGTCGAAGTCGACCGAAGTGCGTACGCGACCACGTTCCCCGTCGATGGACCGTACCGCCTCGAAGCGCGCCCGGCACGCGCTCCGGAGTCCGCATACGTCGACGGCTTCTGCGCCTCGGAGACGACGTCCTGGGCGCTGGTCCTCCGGCGATGAAGGGCCTCGGTCGACTCGTTGCCTGCGCCTCGTTCGCGTTGGTGTTCGCGACCGGCGCTCGCGGCGCCGATGACGGTCTTGGTGCCTTCTTGGCCGCGCCACCCGATCCCGTGAACGCGACGATCGTCCCCTGGTACGACGCGCTCGATGCCTCAGTAGGTGCCCGAGTCGCGAGCGACGCCGCCATCGGAGTCGACCTCGCACTTCGTTGGCGGCTCGACGCTCGAGCGTTCTTGGCGCGCGCAGAAGCCGACGCCTGGGATCTGGCCGAACACGCCACCGCCCTCGCAACTCAAGCGTGGACGCTCGACCAACTCGGACTCATCGCCCGGCACTGCGAGAACGCCTGGCGATCGGTGCAGGTCGCGTTGATCGACCGCTTCGTGCGGCTCCAAGGCCAATCGGATGACATCGCTGAAGAGTTGCTGCTCGTGCGCGCCCTGCTCGCCCCAGCCTCGATCCGGCACCTCGATGGCGCGACGATCGATGCGTGTCGGCTCGATGCCGTGGCAGCTTCACTCGAGCTCGCGCCGGACCATCCGCGCCTCGTGGCGGCGATGGCAGAGCAACGCCTGGGTGAGCGCAGTTCGCAGATGGTGGCGATGGCGGCGCCGATGTCCGTCTGGCTCCACGCAGACGTCTGGAAGGGCACTTCGAGTACGCGGGGAGGCCTTCGGTTCGGGATCGACGTGCCGCTGCCAAGCAGTGTCGGAACGAGCGAGCTGGCACTCTCCACGGACGGCCTCGTCGCCGACGCGAGTCTTCGCTGGACGCACACTGCAGGCTCGATGCAGAAGGGCCCACACATGCCCTCGAGCCAGCCGTCGGCCACCACCTTCGCCGACCTCGACGCCGACCTCACTCGGTTGCGGCTGGAGACGCAACTCCGGCGCTTGGACGCCGCGCGGCGCTGGTCGCGAGCGTGTGGGGATGATGCCGCACCCACGCTCGCCGCGTGCGTGCGTCGAACGCCCTTCGACGCCGCTGGCTTCGAGGCCATCTTCGCGGCCATCGATGCCGAGTTGCTCGTGCTTCACACGGCCCTCGCGGCGATCGAAGCGTCTGGACAGCCGCTGAGGCGCATCGTGGAAGGACCCTGAGAGCACCGCGGTACGCTGCCCCCATGATCGTCATCGGCGGCGGGATCAGTGGCCTCACGGCGGCCTTCACGGCCATGCGCGCCGGGCTCGACGTGACCGTCCTGGAGGCGGCCGACGCGCCCGGCGGCAAGGTGCGGAGCACCGTCGAGGACGGCTACACCCTCGACTGGGGGCCGAACGGCTTCCTGGCCAACGTGCCCGACCTGCTCGACCTGGCCAACGCCGTGGGCCTCCAGCACGACCTCCTGCCGGCTGCACCCGAGGCCGACCGGCGCTACCTCTACTGGGACGGCGGGCTGCGCCCCATCCCCACCACGCCAGGCGCGTTCCTGCGCAGCGAGCTCCTCAGCCCACCCGGCAAGCTGCGAGCGCTCTCCGAGACCGTGTTGGCACGTTCGGTCAAGCGCGAAGAGACCGTCTTCGACTTCATATCTCGCCACTTCGGCTTCGAAGCCGCGCGCGTGTTCGCCGGCGCGTTCGTGCAGGGGATCAGCGCCGGCGACGCCCGCCAACTCTCCGTCGACGCGATGTTCCCGCGCCTGCGCCACCTCGAGGCGAGCCACGGCTCGCTGCTGCGCGGCCTGGCCGCGGCGCGCCGCAGCGCTCGGTCGGCGTCGCGTGAGCGCGCCGCCGCGGGCTTGACGTCGTTCCGCGCCGGCGGGGTGCAGCGCCTGATCGACGCGCTCACGGACGCGCTCGGCGAGCGGGTCCGCAGCGAGGCGCCGGTGCGGACGCTGCGCCGCGGCGTGGGGCGCGACGGGGTCGAGACCGTCGTCGAGCTCGCCGACGGTTCGAGCATGACGAGCGACAGCGTGGTCGTCGCCACGCCTGCCGACGCGGCCGCCGACCTGCTGCAGGCGGTGGCGCCCGCGGCGAGCGAGGCGCTGTCGGCGGTGCGCTCGGTGGACGTGCACGTGCTCGGCTTCGGGTTCGACCGCATCGACGTCCCGTACCCGCTCGACGGGTTCGGCTTCCTCGTGCCGCGCGGGCAGAAGGTGCGCATCCTCGGCGCCGTGTGGAGCTCGGTGATGTTCCCGGATCAGGCGCCCGCGGGCAAGGTGGCGATCCGGGTGTTCGCCGGTGGAACGCTCGACCCGGGGTTCAGCAGCCTCGACGACGCCGCGGCCCTCGCGGCCGCCCGGCGCGACCTGGAGACCACCATGGGGATCGTCGCCGAGCCCGAGTACCAGCGCGCCATCCGCTGGCCGCGCGGGATCCCGCAGTTCGAGCTCGGCCATCGCGAGCGCGTGGCGAGCGCTCGCCACGCGCTGGCGCAAGCGCTCCCGAACGCGCGCCTGGCGGGCAACTACCTCGACGGCGTCGGTCTCAACGACGCGGTCCGCACGGCCAAGGTGGCGGTCCGGAGCCTGCTGCCGCCTGGACCGGAGGCGTCCTGACGGGCGGCGCTCCACGGCGCGTCCATGGCACGACCGCGCTCTTCACGCTGCTCGCCCTGATCGCCTTCGCTGCCAACTCGCTCCTCGCGCGCGCCGCGATCGACCCCGGAGCGGGCGGACCAGCGATCGGACCCGCCGCCTTCACCGCCCTGCGCCTCGCCGCCGGCGCCCTCGTCCTGGCGCCGTGGTGGTGGCGTACGCGTCCATCTGGACGCGCTCGAGCCTGGGCCGGTCCGCTGTTGCTCACGGCGTACGCCCTCCCCTTCTCGCTGGCATACGTGGGGCTCGGCGCGGCCGTGGGCGCGCTGCTGCTGTTCGGCGCCGTGCAGGCGACGATGCTCGTCGCCGGCCGCTTGGCCGGCGAGCGCCTGGGGATCCGGGGCGCGCTGGCCCTCGCGGGAGCGCTCGGCGGCGTCGCGTTGCTCGTGCTACCGGGAGCCGCCGCGGCGCTCGCCGGTGCGGCTCCCGGAGCGGCCGGCGGACCGGCTGCGGTCCCGCTGGCGGCAGCGCTGCTGATGCTCGTCGCGGGGGTCGCGTGGGGCGCGTACTCGCTCGTGGGCCGCGGCGTGGTCGACCCGGTGGCCGCGACGGCGCAGGCCTTCGGTTGGTCGCTGCCAGCCGCGCTCGTGCTGGCGCTGTGGCCTGGCGCCTGGGAGGGTGTTCGACCGCTGGGGATCGCCCTGGCGATCACGAGCGGTGCGCTCACGTCGGGGCTCGGCTACCTGATCTGGTACCGCGCGTTGCCCGGCCTCACCCGCACCTCGGCGGCGGTGGTGCAACTGCTCGTGCCGGTGGTGGCGGCATTCGGGGCGGTGGCGTTCTTGGGTGAGGCGATCACGCTGCGCCTGGCGCTGGCGGCGGCGCTGGTGCTGGGCGGGGTCGGGACCGTGGTCCTGGGTCAGGCGTCCCCACGGAAGGCGCCGTAGTCGCGTCACGATGGCCCGAGGGCTCGTCGACCGACCAGCCCTGCACCCCGCTCGAGTGATCGCTCGAGACATCCCGAGAACGCTGGTACCGTGGTCAAGCGGACCTGCCATGAGGGAGCCCCACCGTGCCGAGCGACGACAGCGACGACCGGATGCGCCTCGTCGAGGCTGGCGTCACCACGTGGCGCTCCCCGGGACGAGGCGACCGCAGCGATGGCTGACGCGGCCGTCACGAGCGAGCCCCGCCCGCGCCGGCTCCCGCGCGCGTTCTGGCTCCTCGCGCTCATCAACCTGCTCGTCGGTGGCATGGTGGGTTTGGAGCGCACCGTCGTGCCCGCGCTCGGCGCCGAGGTGTTCGGCTTGGCGCAAGGCGGCGCACTCGCCGCGTTCGTCATCAGCTTCGGTGCGTCGAAGGCGGTGTTCAACCTCTTCGCGGGAGCGCTCGCCGACCGCATAGGCCGCCGCCGCGTCTTGCTCCTCGGCTGGCTGCTCGGGCTGCCGGTGCCGCTGCTGTTGATCTGGGCGCCGACATGGTCGTGGGTGATCGCAGCGAACGTCTTGCTGGGCATCAACCAAGCCCTCACCTGGTCGATGACCGTGAACATGATGGTCGACCTCGCGCCGGCTACCAAGCGCGGCCTCGCCGCAGGCGTGAACGAGTTCGCGGGGTACCTCGGCGTCAGCCTGCTGGCGTTCCTCACGGGGCTCGTGGCCGCCGCCACCGGCCTGAGGCCCGAGCCCTTCTACCTCGGCATCGGTGTCAGCGTGCTGGGACTGCTGCTCAGCCTGTTGGTGCCCGAGACGGCGCCCGCCTCCCCAGGGGCACGGCTGGGCTGGGTCCGCGGTGTCGGCGTCCCCAGCCTGCTCGGCGGCGCGACCAACCTCAAGGACGGCCTCGTGTGGCTCGCGCTCCCGCTGATGATGGCGGCGAGAGGGTTCGACCTGGCCCAGGTCGGCCTCGTCGCCGGCACCTACCCCCTCGTCTGGGCGGCTGGGCAAGTGGTGTTCGGTCCGCTCTCGGACAAGGTCGGCAGGCGCCGCGTGGTCCTCCCCGGCATGCTCCTGCAGGGCGTCGGCTTGGTGCTGCTGGGCCTGGCGCCGACCCTGACGGCGTTGCTCGTCGCAGCCGTGGTGCTCGGGCTCGGTACGGGCATGGTGTACCCGACGCTGATCGCCGCGGTCGCCGATCGTGTGCCGAGCACCTCTCGAGCCACCGCGCTGGGGGTGTACCGCTTCGTGCGCGACGGCGGCTACGCGCTCGGCGCGATCGTCGCCGCCGTCGGCTTCGGCGCGCTGCCGAGCGCCATCGTCGGGGTCGGCGTGGCGCTGTTCGTCCTCACCGTCGCGACGTGGAACGAGGTGTGAGGCGCGTCACCCCTCGTCGAGGAAGCCGAACGACGGCAAGCCGTCCATCGACGCCACCACGGCCCGCAGCAGCGTCAACGTCGCCTCTGCATCACGCATGTCGGCCACCTCCACGGGCGAGTGCGAGTAGCGGCGCGCCAGGCACAGCGACGCGGCGGGCACGCCGTGGCCGGACCAGGCGATCGCGGCCGCGTCGTTGTTGCCACCCGCGAAGACGGCCTCCTGCAGCGGCACGCCCTGCGACTCCGCCAGGCGACGAAGGTAGCGCCGCACGCCCTGATGGACGAGGAAGCCGCGACCACCCGCTCCGGCGGCGACCTGCACGACGGGTCCCGCGCCGATGGCGACGTCCAGGTCGCGCGTTCGGTGCATGTCGGGCGTGTCGCCGCTCGGCATCGTGTCGAGCGCCAGCGCCAAGTCGGGCTGCCAGCGCGTGCCAGCGACGCCGGCGCCCTTGAGGCCGACCTCCTCTTGGCTGGTGAACGCCGCGACGAGCGTGCCGGCCGGCGGCGGACCGTCCTCGAGCAGCTGGGCGAGGATGGCGCAGCCGAGCCGGTCGTCGATCGCCTTGCCCACCACGAGCGTCGCGTCGCGCCCGAAGGAGCGCACCTCGCTCACGAAGGCGATGGGGTCACCCACGCCGATCCCCAGCTCGGCGACCGATGCGGCCGACGCGGCTCCGACGTCGATGTACATGTCCGCGACGGCCGGCGCCGTGGCGCGCTCCGCCGGGCTCTGGTAGTGGCCGGCCTTCATGCCGACCACCCCCAGGTGCCCGCGCACACGCACGAGGCGCGCCGGCAGCGTGGACGCGATCACGCCGCCGATCGGCTCGAAGCGGACGAAGCCGCTCGGCTCGACGGCCTTGACCACCATGCCGATCTCGTCGGTGTGCGCGGCGATCATGACCGTCGGTCCGTCGCGCTCAGCGCGGCGCACGGCGAACAGGTTGCCCACGGCGTCTACGTGGATCTCGTCGCAGACGCTCGCCAGCGCGTTCTTCAGGTGCCCCACCAGGGCGTGCTCGTGCCCGGAGACGGCGTCGATGGCGGCGAGGTCGGCGAGGCGTTCGAAGAGGCTCGGCATGGCGGGATCATGGCACGAGGGCAACGTCGCCCGGCGCGAGGCACGATGGAGGGGTGACACCGACACGTACGTTCGTGGCGATCCAGCTACCGGATGCCGTGCGCAGCGCCATCGGGTCGCTCGCAGCGCGGTGGCGCACAGAGCGACCGGCGGGCCTGCGCTGGGCGAACGCGCGCCAAGCGCACCTGACGCTGGCGTTCCTCGGCGACCTCGACGCCGACGCGCTGCAGCGCGTGCGGTCGTGCGTTCGGGGCGTAGCACGGGCGAGTGCCCCCAGCACCAGCGACCTGCGGGGCGCCGGCGCGTTCCCACATGCCGCTGCTGCGCGCGTGCTCTGGCTCGGTTGGGGGCTTGGCGCCGACGCCGTGACGGAGGCCCACGCGGCCGTGCGGCTGGCGCTGACGGGCGCGGGTTTCGCCGTGGAGGCGCGCCACTTCACGCCGCACGTGACGCTCGCTCGGGCGCGGGCACCGCTCGACCTGCGCACCCTCGTCTCCGAGTTGCGACCGTGGCGCAGCGCCCCGTGGACGGTCACCTCGTTCGACGTCATGGCCAGCCGCCTGTCGCCGAGCGGTGCGGAGCACGTGCGGCTCGAACGCTGCCTCTTGGGCGCGCCCGAGTAGCGTCCCGGAGCCGCCAGCGCGGCGGTCCATTCATCACTTGCGTACCTGCATTCACAGCGCGAGGCTGGCGTGGGGGCGCCATGCAGTCGAGTCGCCCCGACGGAGGTGGTAGCGAGATGACGACATGTCGGCTTCCCACGGGCGTGACGTTGGAGTACGAGGTCATAGGTGACACCGGGGCCGAGGTGGTGTGTTTCGTCCACGGCGCCGCCGCCAACATGCGGCAGTTCGAGGTACAGCAGCAGCGTTTCGTGCCCAGCCACCGTGTGCTGCGCCTGTCGCTGCGCGGGCATGGCGGCTCGAGCGCGGTGGAGCGCCCACGACCGAGCGATTACGCACGGGCCACGCTCGCCCGTGACGTCGTCGCGCTCTGGGACGAGCTCGGTATCGCCAGCGCACACGTCGTCGGCAACTCGCTCGGCGGGCTCGTCGGATACGAGCTGTTGTCGCTCGCGCCTGGTCGGCTGCGCTCGCTGACCACGTTCGGGACGACCGCCGCGCTGGCGTCGCCTCCTGCGCTGAGGTGGACGATGACGACCCTCCAGCGGCTGCTCGGGTCTCGCGGCATGAGCCGACTGCTCGCACGCACGGCGTCACATGATCGAGCGGTCGCGCAGCTGGTGGCCGAGATGTGCCGCAGCGCCGACGCCCGCGCGCTGCGGTTGGTGATGCACGACATCGCGACGTACGACTACACGGCCTTCCTGCGCCAGCAGACGCTGCCCCTGCTCCTCGTTCGTGGTGAGCGCGACGACGGCATCAACGCGAACCTCGGCTCCACGCTGACCGCGCTCGCGGCGACACCGCGCTTCACGCTCGTCGATCTCCCCGGGACCGGGCACTTCGCGAACCTCGAACGGCCCGACGCGTTCGCGCGCGTGCTCACTCGCTTCCTGGTGTCGGTGGACGACGCGAGCGCCGTCCGTTCGCCGTACCGGCGTGCGGTAGGGAGCAAGGCCAAGGACGAGCCGGTACGGGAGCTCCAACCGGCCTGACGACGGCCCCCGGCTTCACGTGTGCTACGATGCGCAGTCGCTGACGCGGGCCTGGTCCCGCGCTGCGTGAGCCTACGCTGGGGAGGGTGACGACCCCATCGCACGAGCGCCTCCGGGCACCGTGACCGACGGCTCCGACGAACGTGTGAGCACGAAGCGCCGCATTCGGCGCCGTGGTCCCGTGCGCCGGTTCCGCCTCCGATGGATGCAGACGCCACCAGCGCCTGAAAGGAGGTGGACCCGTGGCAGATACCGCCAACTACGATTTGAACGTGATCCTCGATCCCGGTCTCTCGGAGCAACAGGTCCAGACCGAGAAGGACGCCGTCCAGACCCAACTGGACCGCGCCGAGGGCACCGTCGTCGAGCTCGAGGAGTGGGGCATGAGGCGCTTGGCCTACCCCATCCGCAAGCTGAACGAGGGGTACTACCTGATCTACAAGTTGCGACTCCCTTTGGACAAGCCCAAGCAGATCGAGGCGAGCCTGCGCCAGCGCGATAACGTCATGCGTGTCCTGGTCGTGAAGGATCGTCCGGAGTGGAAGACGCGCAAGGCGAAGGTCGAGACGCCGGAAGCACCGGCGGCTTGATCCACCGTCCCGCCCTGCCCGACGCGGCGACGCATGACGAGGCGGTGAGGAGCGAGCGATGGCACGAGGACTGAACGTCGTGATGATGGCCGGCACGCTGACGCAGGCACCGGAACTCCGGTACACACCTGCAGGGCTCGCCATCCTGGAACTCAACCTGGGCGGCAACGATCACGTCGTCGGCGACGACGACAAGATGCGTGAGCTGGCCTGGTACCACCGCGTGACCGTCTTCGGTGCGCAGGGCGAGTCGCTCGCCAACCAGCTGGAGGAGGGGAGCCCCGTGTTCGTCGAGGGGCGCCTGAACTACCGCAGCTGGGACGGCCAGGACGGTCAGCGCAAGGCGGCCCTCGACGTGGTCGCCCAGCGCGTGGAGGTCATGACCTTCGGCCCACGCCGAGGCGAGACGACCGTCACGGACGCACGCGGTCAGCACCGCCTGCGCGAGGCGCTCAACCAGGTGTCGATCATCGGCAACCTGACGCGCGACGCCGAGCTCCGCTACACCCCTTCGGGGAGCGCGGTCACGCGTTTCAGCGTGGCCGTGAACGAGCGCTTCCGCGATCGCAGCGGCACCGACCAGGAGCGTACGCATTACGTCGACGTGAACGTCTGGCGTGAGTTGGCGGAGGCCTGCGGCGAACTCGCCAAGGGCGACCCGGTGTTCGTTGTCGGCCGCCTCGTGAACGACTCCTGGACGGACAAGGACGGCAACCGACGCTTCACGACGCGCCTCGAAGGCACGCGCGTGGAGTACCTGACACGTGGTCCCGGCGGTGGTGGCGCCGCGACCCGCCCAGAGCGCCCGGCAACGAGCGCACAGGGTGCCCAGACGCGTCAGCTTGATATCGACGAGGAGTTCCCACCGGAAGAGGATCTGCCTTTCTGATGGCACGAACTGAGCAACGAGGCGACAAGCGTCGCCGCGGTGGCGGCCGACGCGGTCGTCGCCCCAAGGTGTGCGCGTTCTGTACGGGCGAGCACGAGATCATGGACTACCACGACGGCAGGACGCTGCGGCGCTACATCAGCGACACCGCCAAGATCCTGCCTCGTCGCCGCAGCGGTGTGTGCGCCAAGCACCAGCGCCGCCTGGCGACGACGATCAAGCGTGCCCGCATGCTGGCCATCATCCCGATCACGGAGAAGTTGGTCCGCAAGTGAACGTCATCCTGATGGAGCCGGTCGATAACCTCGGTGACGCCGGCGACCTCGTCAAGGTGCGCCCGGGCTACGCCCGGAACTTCCTGATCCCGCAAGGGCTGGCGCTGCCGGCGACGTCGGCCAACCAGAAGGAACTCCAGGCTCGCTTGTCGCAGCGCGCCAAGCAACTCTCGGAGCGCAAGGGCGACGCGGAGCGGCTCCGGGAGCTGCTCGGCGACGCGTCCGTCGAGATCAAGGTCAAGGCCGGCGAGGAGCGCATCTACGGCTCCGTAGGCTCACGTGACATCGCCGCGGCGCTGCACGCCGCCTTCGACGTCGAGCTCGACCGCCGCAAGATCGAACTGCGCGAACCGATCAAGATGTTGGGCGAGTACGTGATCCCGTACCGCCCACACCCCGAGGTCACGATCGACCTCAAGCTCAACGTGGTCGCCGACGCCTCCTGAGGCGCCGCCACAGCGACGAACGTGATGTCTGGAGGGGGGGGGGGGGGGGCGGCCGCGCCCCCCCCCCCCCGGGCCGGGCCGCCCCCCGGCCCCCCGCGGATGTTGGGGGGT
>REEJ01000343.1 GCA_007695125.1 Trueperaceae bacterium
CTGAACAGCAGAGACGTCCCCGCCCAGCCCGTATGCCAGGTCCTGGCCGCCGCGCTCCTGCCGGTGCTGCTGGTGGCCGGGTACGCGCTGTACGTGCGACCCGACCTGGGCACCGACCACTTCGCCTGGCCGATGCGTCCCCTGATCAACTCGATGATGCTGGGCGCCACGTACCTGGGTGGGGCGTCGTTCTTCGTGTTCGTGTTGCTCACGCGGCGCTGGCGCCACGTCCGACTCGGCTTCCTGCCGATCTCGGCCTTCGCGGCCACCTTGGGGATCGCCACGCTGATCCATTGGGACGCTTTCGCCCACGAACGCTGGGCCTTCTGGGTGTGGACGTTCCTCTACTTCGTCGTGCCCGTGCTCCTGCCGATCCTGTGGTTCCGCAACAACCGCCTGGCGGATGGCGAGGCGCCCATACGAGAAGGCGAGCTCTCGCCGTTCGTCCGCCGCGCGTTCGGCGCATTGGGCGTCGTGATGACGATCGCCGCCCTGCTGCTGTTCGTGGTGCCCGACGTGATGATCGCCACCTGGCCCTGGGCGTTGACCCCGCTGACCGCCCGGGTCATGGCGGCCCTGTTCATCCTGCCCGGCCTCGTGGGGCTCGCCATCGCCTTCGACGGCAGTTGGGCCAGCTCGCGGCACCTGTTGACGGTGCAGGCACTGACGATTGCCCTGATGCTCGGCGCCATCGTGGTCGCTCGTGCCGACCTCGACTGGTCGACGCCGGCGAGCTGGATCTTCGTCGGCGGCATGAGCGGCATCCTGCTCCTGATCGGCTACACGCGCCTCGACATGCGCACGCGATGAGCGCACCCGAGTACCACTTCGTGACCCACTGGCGCGTGCCGGGCACGGTCGACGAGGTGGCCGACGTCCTGAGCGACGCGACCGATCTACCGCGTTGGTGGACGGCCGTCTACCTGGACGTCGTCGAGACGAAGCCGGGCGACGACGACGGCATCGGCCAGGAGGTCGCGCTGCACACCCGAGGCTGGCTCCCTTACACGCTGCGCTGGCAGTTCCGCGTGACCGAGTCGGACTTCCCCCACAGCTTCGCCCTCGAGTCGTGGGGCGATTTCGTCGGCCGTGGCGAGTGGCGTTTGCGGCAAGACGGCCCACACGTCGACGTCATCTACGACTGGCGCGTCCAGGCCGAGAAGCCGCTGCTGCGCACCTTCTCCTTCGCGCTGCGACCGCTCTTCGCCGCCAACCATCGCTGGGCCATGGCGCGCGGCGAGGAGAGCCTGCGCCGGGAGCTGGCGCGCCGGGACGCTGCCAGGCGAGCGCCGGCCGACGTACGCCAGGGCCGAGCCGCCTAGCTCGACTCCGTCCAGCGCAACACCAACCGTCGCTCGAACCCGCCCCGGTCGCGCCGGCGCGCCGCCTGCACCTCGAACACCTCCCCAGCCTCGATGCCCTCGAGCGCCATCAGCGCGTCGAGCACCTCGAAGGCGTCGGCGATCTCCTTGACGACCTCGCCCCGACCCGTGGCCGCGCGCAACTCCTCGGCCTCCTCCACCACCTTGGCCAGCAGCGCTTCCCGGAACGCGTCCGGCTCGAGGGTATCGACCTCATAGCGGACCCCGGCACCGTCCATGATCTCCGGGATCCTGTCGCGGACGAGCTTGTCGTAGGTGATGCGCATGAACGCTCCTCTCAGTTGAACTGGCGACAACTCCGAAGGCGCCCCAGAAGACGACTCGGTAGACGACTCAGAACCGCGCGACGTTCCGCGCGGTACCGATGCTCTCGACCAACGACCGCACCGACTCCGCCACCAGCGCGGGGGTCGGATCGGGCCGTGAGAAGCGCACCGCGACGTCGTCGCGCAGCGCCTCCGCCATCGCGCTCGACGACGCGTACGTCGTGTACGTCTGGACCAAACGGGGCGTGGCGTCGACCATCGTGCCGTCGGCGGGCAGGCGGGCACGCTTCGTGTTGCGGTTGAACGCCGCGTTCGATGGCACCAGGTTCCACACCTCGTGGAACGGGTAGACGGAGAGCGGGACGATGTGGTCGAGATCGTACGCTCCGCGCGCCAGCGGTCCGCCGGTCCAGGGGCACTCGAACCGCGCACCCTCGAGCATGAGCAGGTCGACCTGGTTGCGCTCCCAATCGAGCGGCAGCCGGTTGTCGGGCCGCTCCGTCAGCAGCGCATACGCCACGCCCCGCGTGGTGCCGTCCGACACCCGCTCGGTGAACTGGCTCCACTCGTGGATGCACAGCGCCTCCACCCACAGCGACACGTCCCGGAACGCTTGCCAGAGGGCGCCTCTCACCACCAGACACGTATCGCTCGGTCGCGCGCCAGGCAGTGCGGCGACACCCGACAACGTCCGCAGCGGTCGTGGCGGCTCGAACACCGACCACTCCCCCGGTCCCGCGTAGCGGATCGGTTGGCGCAGCGCCGTGCCGACGCGCGTCAGTGTGTCCTGGTAGCGCTTCAGCAGCGCCTGCGGATAGCCTTCGCGCTTGCGCGCGACGCGCAGGTGCTCCGTGAGGTGCCATCCACCCGCGGAGCCCGACGGGCCGTAGATCGCCTCCCACTCGAGGCGCAGCCCGGCCAGGTTGGCCCGGAACCCCACGTCTTGCCGCTGCTTGTACCCGAGGAGGCTGCGCACGCCCTGCATCACCGGGGCCTCGGGCGCCACGAAGGGCCAGTAGTACGCCACCCACGCCTCGGCAAGCATCCGCAGGGGCACCGCGACGTCGCCGTCCTCGCCGGTCACGTCCGGGTACGCCAGGACGACGTCGTTGAGCGCCCGCAGCAACGCGATCTTGTAGCTCGTCTGCTTGCCGTCGTGGCGCAGGATCGTGCTGATCACCTGGTGGCTCACGTTGGGGCGAGCGTAACGCGCGGTCGATCTCGTGGTGACGGTGGCCGGCAGGCACGCGCTTTGGCTGCAGCCCACAGCGCGCCGGCTATACTCCGTGTATCCCACGGAGGTGCCGTGATGCCCACCAAGATCCAGCGCTGGGGCAACAGCCAAGGGTTACGTGTTCCCAAGGAGGTGCTGGCCGAAGCGAACCTGGAGATCGGCGACGCCGTCGATGTCCGTGCCGTGGACGGGACCCTGGTCGTGACGCCGCTACGCCGCGTGCGCGGTCGACTCGATCTGGCAGACCTGGTCGCCGCGATGCCGCCCGACACCATCAGCACCGAGGTGCCGTGGGGCGAGGCCGAAGGCGACGAGTTCTGAGCATGGCGACGTTCGTCCCCCGCAAAGGCGACTTCGTCGAACTGTCCTTCCGCCCCGATCACGGCCACGAGCAGCACGGCCGCCGACCCGCGCTCGTCGTGTCGAACGACCTCTTCCAGCGCGCCACCGGGCTCTGCGTCGTGTGCCCCATCACCCGCACCGATCGGAAGCACCCGTTCCATGTGCCGATTCCGGCGGGCCTCGGCGTCGACGGTGTCGTCCTCACCGATCAGGTCCGGTCGGTCGACGCGCGAGCGCGTGAGGCCCGGCGCCTCGGCCGCGCACCGGACGCGCTGCTCGACGAGGTCCTCGCGATCCTCGACGCGGTGCTCTTCTGAGCGTGCGGCCAAGGACGCACGACGACCGGGCAACGCTCAGCGCGCGTAGTGGTACGTGATCACCGCCCCCCGCGCCGTGCCGGTGGTCGAGACCGTGAACTGCGCCCGCGGGTCGAGCTGCGCGGTGGCCAGCGAGCCGACGGTGAAGGTACAGACGTTCACGGCAGGACTGCGCTCGTGCCTGAGGACCATGGCCGCGGCCAGGGCATCGGAGGTGCACTCGAACGTCGGCACCCCACCCTCACGGGTCATCTGCACCCTGCCCCCGGTACCGCCGCGTTGCTCCGCCGGCCCCATGTTGACGGCGCTGAAGGTGAGGACGAACCGGTCGCCCTCGCAGATGCTCGCCGGCGGGGGCGTCCACTCGAGGACGATCCCGCCGTAGCGCTGGACGCCAAGGCCGACCGGCTCGGGCGAGACGTACCTGTGCAGCGCTCCGGAGAGCTCCAGGATCGGGTCGGGTCGAGCATCACCCAGCACCTGGATCCGGTGCGCGACCCGCACCAGATGGATGCAGGAGCGCGCCGGGTCCAAGGCCGCCAGTTCGGCGCGCAGGTCGTCGCGGCGCCGCTCGAGATCGACCACGCGCCTCTCGAGCCAGGCCACGCGCTCGACGGCGACCTGGGCCTCGCGCACGTAGCGGCGCAGGAGGTCGGCCAGTACCGCCGCATCGAAGGCGTCGTCCTCGCCGAGGCCGAACAGGTAGGCGAAGGTGATCGCGGCGATCGCCTGCTCGCGCGTGCCCAAGACGAGCGGTCGAGCGTGGGGCAGCACCGCGTCCAAGCCGTCAGGCGCCTCGCGCAGGCCATCGGTGACGACGAAGCGCTTGCCCTGCGCCAGCACGTCGCGCAACGCCCGCAGCGCCTCACTGGTGGCGCCCAGCTCGGCCTCGGTGGCGTCGAGCCGGGTCTGGAGCATGGCGGCATCGGTCGCCGGTTGCGCCGAGGCCACGCCGGCGAGCGCGAGCGCGACGGCGACGAGCGCGGGCAGCAGCACGAGCGACGGTCGGCGACACACGGTGTTGGAGCGGGAATGGGAACGGTAGCGACGGATGCTCGGCATGGCGAGACCCTCTTCCGCCTGCGGACGCGGCCCGGGCGACCGGGACCCTCCGGTGCCCACCCAACGCAGTGGGCGCCGCACGACGCGGCAGCGTTGTCCGTCGCCCTCAGCATAGTCCGGCGTACGGCGCCCTCGTGGAGGAACGCACCGGCACCGATGTCGCGCACCGGTCCGTGCGAATACTCCGGGCCACGTCCAACTCGAACGGCCGCAGGGGGCGTAGCATATGGAGAACCCGCAGCCGCAACCCCATATGCCTCACGCCCTGAGCCGAGCCAGCCGCCACGAAGCACCTGGACACAGATTCGGACGAACGGAGTGAGATCATGGCCCCCCTTCCGCGACGCGCTTGCCTGATCACGCCGCTGGCCCTGCTGCTGGCAGGGCTCTCCCTCCTGGCCACCGGCCACGTACGAGCCCAGGCCGCCCAGGAGCCACTCCCGCTCACCCCCATCGGTGGGATCCCGGTCACCATCACCGTCGAGGTGGCCTTCGACGCCCGCGAGGCCATCATGGGCGACGAGCTCTACGCCTACGAGGGCGGCTGGACCCACACGCAGGAGGGCCGCCTCCTCCGCGACGCCGGCTGGCTGGCCCACGCCGACCACATCGGTGCCGCCGGCGGCACCGGCCGCGACATCTGCTGGGACGACTGGGGGCAGCCCGCCGGCACGCCTCACTGGTCGGTCCAGTGGGCCAGCGAACTCACCCTGCCCGAACCGATGCGCAGGGCATCGCCCGCTTCCGGCCCGCTGCCCCCGATCCACGTCGCCATCGACGGCAGCGAGGCGCTCGTCATCTACGCCCCGCCGCGCGCGTTCGCCTACCACCACCCAGGCAGCCCCGACGACTGCCAGAGCTCCGATCCGGTGCCGGCCTCTGAACGGACCGCCCGAGTCTTGTTCTTCCTGGACGATGTCGACGTGGCGCGCCCACCGGGCGCGCGGTCCTCGTACGACACCGTCATCCAAGACGGCATCGTGCTCCTCCGCCTCCCGCTCGAACGACTCGCGGCGGGAACGACCGACGTCGCCGCGGTGCACCTGAGCGGCAGCGATGGCGACGTTGCGTGGGGCCTACGGGTCGCACTGACGCTGACCTCGGAGCCCGGGAGTCCCTGAGCCCGGCTACGGTCCCCGCAGAAGGACCCGCCTAGGCCCTCAGGGCCAGCCCGGCTCGTACGGCGCGACGTTCGGCACGCCCGACACGAGCTCGAGGACGTTGCCGTCGGGATCGTGGAAGAACGCGAGCCGCACGCCGCCGACGGCGTCCGTCGGCTCGACGGTGAACACGGTGCCCGCGGCCTTCAGCCGCGCCGCGAC
>REEJ01000328.1 GCA_007695125.1 Trueperaceae bacterium
TGCCGCTGGCCACCGTGCTGGAGGCCGCGCGGTTGGGCCGGGCCGCCGGAGCGCGCGTGATGCTGAACCTCGCACCGGCGCAACCCCTCGGGCCCGACGAGCTCCGCGACGTGGACGTGCTGCTGGTGAACGAGCACGAGGCCGCCCTGCTGCTCGACGACAGCGACGGCGCCGTCCGGGCCGATCCGGAGGGCGCCGCGCGCCGCCTCAGCGAGCTCGTGCCGAGCACCGTCGTGACGCTGGGAGCGCTCGGCGCCGCGTGGGCCGAGGGCGACGATTGCGGCGTCGTGCCCGGCTTCGCGGTCGAGGCGGTCGACACCACCGCAGCCGGGGACGCCTTCGCGGGGGCGCTCGGCGCGGCCCTGGCGGACGGTCGACGCCTGCGCGACGCGCTGCGCTACGCATCGGCCGCGGGCGCCCTGGCGGTGACGACACCAGGCGCACAGCCCTCGCTCCCGCGCGCCGACGCCATCAACGCCTTCCTCGAGGAGCGCGGCTGATGGCGCTGCTGAGCATGCACGGCGTCAGCAAGCGCTTCGGCGCCGTCACGGCCTTGCAGGGCGTCGACTTCACGCTCGAAGCGGGCGAGGTCCACGCGCTCGTCGGCGAGAACGGCGCGGGGAAGTCGACGCTCATGAAGATCCTCGCTGGCGTGCAACCCCCCGACGAGGGCCACATGCAGCTCGGCGGCGACGACGTGCGCTTCTCGAGCGTCCAGGAGGCGCAGGCGCGAGGCGTCGTGATGGTGTACCAGGAGCTGGCGTTGGTGCCGACGTTGTCGGTCGCCGAGAACCTCTTCCTGGGCCGACTGCCGCGCTTCGTCGACTACGGGGCGTTGCGCACGCGAGCGCGCACGCTGCTGGCACAGGTCGACCTCCACCTCGACCCCGACACCGAGGTCGCGCGGCTCTCGATCGGCGAGCGCCAGCTCGTCGAGATCGCCCGCGCCCTCGCGCGCGAGGGCCGCGTGCTGATCCTCGACGAGCCCACCGCGGCGCTGGCCTCGACCGAGACCGACCGCTTGTTCGAGATCATCACGCGGGTCAAGGCCTCCGGCGTGAGCGTCGTGTACATCAGCCACCGCCTCGAGGAGGTGTTCCGCATCGCCGATCGCGTCACGGTCCTGCGCGACGGCGCCCTGGTCGGCACGCGCACGGTCGCGGACACGAACGCCGAGCAGGTGATCGAGATGATGGTCGGCTCGTCCGTCCATCGTTACGAGCGACCGGCGCGCGTCCGGGAGCGGGTCGTCGGGACCTTCGAGGTGACCGAGCGCGACCTCCGGCCGGTGCGGATCACGCTCCACGCCGGCGAGATCGTCGGGCTCGCGGGCGTGATCGGCTCGGGACGCGAACGCGTGCTCCCCTGCGCCTTCGGCCTGCGGGGCAGCGCCCGCTGGAACGACGCGGCGATCGGGTCACCCCGTGACGCGATCAAGGCCGGGATCGTGCTCGTGCCCAGCGACCGCAAGACACAGGGGCTCGTCGTCGGCCTGAGCGTGGAGGCGAACCTGTCGCTCGCCACCCTCGGGCGCCTGCAACGCTTCGGCTTCATGCGCGCCGGCGCGGTGCGGGCGCAGTCGCGCCACTGGATCGAGCGGTTGTCGCTGCGACCGCCCGACCCGGACAAGGCCGTGTGGGAGCTCTCGGGCGGCAACCAGCAGAAGGTCGTCATCGCCAAGGCGCTCGCGACCGAGCCCGAGGTGCTGCTGCTCGACGAGCCCACCCGCGGCGTCGACGTCGGCGCCCGTGCCGAGCTCTACGACGTGATCGACGACCTGTCGTCGCGCGGGCTCGCGCTGCTGCTGTCGTCGAGCGACACCGAGGAGCTGCTCGGCCTCTCCGACCGCATCCTGGTCTTCCGCGAGGGCCGCGTGACGGCCGAGTTGCAGCCGCCCTACGACTACGAGGAGGTCGTCGCCCATGTCACTGGCGCGCATCAACTGGCGTGAGCTCTTGGCCCGCTTCGGGCTGGTCCTGGCGCTCCTCGCGCTGGTGATCATCCTCTCGGCCATGTCGGACCGCTTCCTGACCCAGTCGAACATCATCAACGTGCTGCGCCAGATCTCGATCAACGCGATCATCGCCGCCGGCATGACCGTCGTGATCATCGGTCGCGGGATCGACCTCTCGGTCGGCTCGCTGCTGGCCTTGACGGGCGTGGTGGGTGCGTCGCTCGCCGTCGGCGGCTTGCCGGCCGGCGTCGCGATCGCCGCGGCACTCGGTCTCGGGCTGGCGATGGGCGTGTTCAACGGCGCCTTCGTCGCGTACGCGGGCATCGCCCCGTTCATCGTCACGCTCGCCGGATTGACGATCTTCCGCGGCATGGCCCTGGCGTTCACCGATGGCCGACCCGTCAGCGGTCTCCCGCCCGCCTTCATGACCATCGGCTACGGCAGCTTCCTCGGGCTGCCGGTGCCGATCTGGATCATGCTCGGCTTCCTGGTGGTGACGCACGTGATCCTGCGCTACACCGCGTTGGGCCGAGCGGTCTACGCCATCGGGGGCAACGAGGAGGCCGCCAGGTTGTCCGGCATCCCGGTGCGCCGGGTGGTGCTGTTCACCTTCGCCTACTCGGGCCTCGCCGCCGCCATCGCGTCCATGGTCCTCACCGGCCGCCTCAACTCCGCCCAGCCCTCCGCCGGCGTGATGTTCGAACTCGACGCCATCGCGGCGGTGGTGGTGGGTGGCACGTCGCTCTTCGGCGGCAAGGGCGGTGTCTTCGGGACGCTGATCGGCGCCCTCATCATCGGCGTCATCAACAACGGGATGAACCTGCTGAACGTCCCGTCCTTCTACCAGCAGATCGTGAAGGGGGGTGTGATCCTGACCGCCTTGCTCATCGAACGTCTCGTCTCCGCGCGACGCACGTGAACGACGCAACCGAACCACTCGGATAGCTTCACGGAGGAACCATGCGCAGACTCGTCATCACCTTCGCCCTGCTGCTCGCCGGCGGCGCCTTCGCCCAGACCATCGGCCTGTCGGTGTCGACCCTCAACAACCCCTTCTTCGTCACGCTGCGCGACGGTGCGCAGGCGATGGCCACCGAGCTCGGTCTCGAGCTGCTCGTCACCGACGCGCAAGACAGCGTCAGCACGCAGATCAACGACATCGAGGACCTGATCCAGCGCGGCGTGCAAGTGCTGATCGTCAACCCGACCGACTCCGACGCCGTCGTCCCGGCCGTGATCGCCGCCAACGCGGCGGGCGTGCCGGTGATCGCCGTCGACCGCGGCGTCGGTGCGGGCGCCCAGGTGGCCTACTTCATCGCCTCCGACAACGTCGCCGGCGGCGCAGCCGCGGGCGAGTTCGTGTGCGAGGTGCTCGGCGGCAGCGGCCCCGTCGTCGAGCTCGAGGGCATCCCGGGCGTCTCCGCGACGCGCGAGCGCGGCCAAGGCTTCAACGAGTACCTCGCCGCCAACTGCCCCGACATCACGATCGTCGCGCGCCAGACCGCCAACTTCAACCGCGCCGAGGGCCTCACGGTGATGGAGAACATCCTCACCGCCCAGCCCGAGATCGCGGCCGTGTTCGCCCACAACGACGAGATGGCGCTCGGCGCCCTGCAGGCGATCGAGGCCTCGGGCCGCGACATCCTGGTGGTCGGCTTCGACGCCACCGACGACGCGGTCGCCGCCGTGGACGCGTGCCGCATGGGCGCGACCGTGGCACAGCTGCCCGCGATGCTCGGCGCAGAAGCGGTCGAGGCGGCCCAGGGCATCCTCGACGACGGCGCACCCGCCGAGACGGTCAACGTGGCCGTCGCGCTCGAGCTCGTGACGAACCCCGACTGCGACTGACCTTCGCGTCTCGCGACAGCACCGGGTGGGCGGCCTCGCGCCACCCACCCGTGCCCCGGAACGACGAGGCAACGGCTCGCTCCGATGCGACCGTGATCGCCACTGCCGGCGGCGACCCACACGAAGAGGTGGACGGATGAAGAAGACGGGCCTGCTGCACGCCGAGCTGTCGCGCACCATCGCCAGCATGGGGCACGGCGACATCCTGGTGATCGGCGACGCCGGGCTGCCGGTGCCGCCGGGCGTCCCGTTGATCGACTTGGCGCTGCGCACAGGCGTCCCCGGCTTCCTGGAGACGCTGGAGATCGTGCTCAGCGAACTGCACGTCGAGCGAGCGGTGATCGACGAGGAGATGGCGAGCGTGTCGCCGGCGATGAGCGCGGCCTTCCACGCCGCGTGGCCGAGCGACGTCGCGCTGCACAGCGTGCCCCACGCCGAACTCCAGGCGACCGCGACACGCGCAAAGGCGCTCGTGCGCACCGGTGAGTGCACGCCCTACAGCAACATCGTGTTGGTCTCCGGCGTCGTGTTCTGACGCGCCGGCGCGCGGCGTGACCGCGTGCCTGGCCAGGGTCGGCCGCGCTCCACGCGTCGGCCGACCCGTAAGCGTGGCGACACGGTCGCAGCCGCAGCCCACTATCATCGAGCCACGATGCGCCTCCACACGCTGGGGGGGATGGCGCTCGAAGCGAGTGCCCTCTCCCGTCCGAAGCCTCTGCTGCTGCTGACGTACCTCGCGATCGAGGGGCGTCGGCATCGGCGTCACGTCGCCGAGCTCTTCTGGCCGACGGCGCGCGACCACATGAAGGCACTGACCGTGGCGCTGGCGCGCCTGCGGCGAGGCGCCCCAGGCGCGTTGGACGCCGACGCCGAGCACGTGTGGGCGCACGTCACGACCGACGTGGAGCGGTTCCTGGCGTTGCTGCGCGACGATCGGCACGACGAAGCGCTGACGCTCTACCGCGGACCCTTCCTCGACGGCTTCCACCCGCGGCACTCCGGGGCGGAGGTCGAAGAGTGGGTGTACCAGACGCGCGAGTACCTGGCCGGCCACGCTCGGCGGGCGCTGCTGGCGGTCGCCGAGGCCGAGGTCGAGCGCGGACACCTCGCCGGCGCCGCGCCGCGTGCCGAGACCGCCTTCAAGCTCCCCGGGGCCGCGACGGCGGAGGCCGCCGATCTCCGGCGGATGCACGCCTTGCTGCGCGCCGCCGACAGCCCGGTCGCCCGCCTCGTCGCCGACGAGGCGCAGGCTCTCGGCGTCGACCTCACGCATCCGAAGCGGCCTGCGCCGTCCTCACGACGGCCCCCAGGCGCGCAGCGTGACGCGGTGGCGGCGTTCGATCGGGCGAGTTCGTTCGTCGGCCGCGCACACGAGCGTGACGAGGTCGCTGCCCTCGTCACCGCAACGGACGGTCGGCTCCTCACCCTCGTCGGCCCGCCTGGCGTCGGCAAGTCCCGGCTCGCGGAGCGCGTGGCCCGCGATCAGGCCGACCGGGCTCGTTTCGCCGGTGGCGTGCACGTCGTCACGACCAGCTCGCTCCCGGCGGGCTCCGAGCTGCCGCCAGTGCTGTCACGCGCCATCGCGCCCGGCACGGTGCCACTCGCCGATCCGCTCGACGACGTCTGTGAGAGGATCGGCGATCGACCGACGCTGGTGGTCTTGGACGACATCGAACGGTTCGTCGCCGGCGACGACCGCGCCCTCTCGGACACCCTCTCGGCGATGCTGCGCCGCTGCCCGAACCTCAGGCTGCTCGCCACGTCACGCCGTCGCCTCGCGCTCGAACGCGAGAGCACCTACCCAGTCGGGGGCCTCCCCTTCCCACGAAACGCGCGTCCCAGCCTCGCCGAGGCTCGCAACTCGGACGCGGTGACGCTGTTCGAGCATCGTGCCAGACGCGTCCGTCCAGACTTCGCCCTATGCGACGAGAACCTGCCGGGCGTGCTCGAGATCTGTCACCTCGTCGATGGGCTGCCGTTGGCGTTGGAGCTCGCGGCCTCGTGGGTGCGCGCGCTGAGCGTCGCCGACATCGCGCTCGAGCTCACCCGCGGGCTCGACCTGCTCGTCGCCGACCACCACGACGCGCCACCGAGGCACGCGAG
>REEJ01000347.1 GCA_007695125.1 Trueperaceae bacterium
TAGCGATGGACGGGCTCGAACCGTCGACCTCACGATTATGAGTCGTGCGCTCTAACCAGCTGAGCTACATCGCCGCGCGAGCCGACGCGAGCGCGTCAGCGCTCCGGAGTATAGCCCGTGGGCGGTGGGGCGGCAACCGCTGCCGGAACGCCCGTCAGAGCTCGGGATCGTCGCGGTACGGAGCCCACTCGGGCTCCTCGGCGTAAAGGAAGCGGTAGTACGACGTCCCCTCCAGCGAGCGCGCGGCAGCTTCGTCGGCGACCACGATGCAGCGCGGGTGGAGCTGCAGCGCCGTAGCGCTGATGCGGGCCGTGATCGGTCCCTCCGTGGCAGCGGCGAGCACGTCGGCCTTCGTCTCGCCGGTGACCAGCATCACGATCTCGCGGGCGTCGAGGATCGTACCGACGCCCATCGTGAGCGCGCGCTTCGGCACGGCCTCCGCGTCGCCGCCGAAGAGTCCGGCGTTCTGCTGCCTCGTCTCGGGCGCCAGCGCCTTCTCGCGGGTCCTCGACATCAGCGACGACAGTGGCTCGTTGAACCCGATGTGCCCGGTGACGCCGAGGCCGAGAAGCTGCAGATCGATGCCGCCATGCGCGGCGATCCGCGCTTCATACGCCCGAGCTTCGCCAGCGAGGTCGTGGGCCGAGCCGTTGGGGAGGTTCGTCCGCTCCGGCGCGAGCCCGACGGGTTCGAACAGGTGCGTGCGCATGTAGTGGTGGTACGAGCGCTCGTCGTCGGGCGCGAGGCCGACGTACTCGTCGAGGTTGAAGGTCGTGATGCGCGACAGGTCGAGCCCACCGCTGCGATGGGCGGCCACGAGCTCGGCGTAGACCGGGTCCATCGTGCGGCCAGTGGCGCAGCCGAGAACGAGTTCAGGCTTCGCGCGCACGCGGTTCGCGACCAGTCTCGCGACGAGCTTGGCGGCGTGCGCCGGTGTGGGTCTGATGATGATCTCCATGGTGCTCGAGACGACGGTACCAAGCGCATGGCGGCGCCGTGGCGCTATCGGAGGTTTCACGTCCCGGGCCGGGGGCAGCGGGTAGCATGGCCCATGCTCGAACCCTCCTTGGATCTCTACGGTGAGACGTTCGAACGCGTCGAGGCCGTGCTGGCCGACCTTTTGGTCAAGAGCCACGGCCGCTATGCGCTCATCGTCGACCGCAAGGGGTTCGTGCTGGCGCATCAGCGAGCGGTGTGGGCACCGAAGCCGCCGTCGCTGGACTCCTTGGCGACGCTCATCGCTTCGAACCACTCGGCCAACCTGGCGATCGCTCAGCTGTTCGGAGAGAACGCGTTCCACGAGTCCGTTCAGCAGGGGACCGACGTCGGCACGTACGTCGAAGAGCTCGGCACGGAGGCGCTCCTGGTCACCGTGTTCGACGGCAGCGCCGCGCTCGGGAAGGTCAAGCTGTTCACGAAGCTCGCCGTCGAACGGATCCGCGAATTGCTGGCCGAAGAGCGTGGACCGGCACCGACGCTCGAACTCGACCAAGGCTGGAGCGATGGTGCCGTGGCCTTGATGGACGGGCTCTTCGGGAAGCGGACGCAACCATGAGCACCATCAACTTCTCGGCGCGCGAGATCAACTTCAAGATCGTCTACTACGGCTGTGGACTGTCGGGCAAGACGACGAACCTCAAGCAGATCTACGACCACGTGCCGGGCGACGGCAAGGGCGAGATGGTGTCGCTGCAGACCGAGGACGAGCGCACCCTGTTCTTCGACTTCCTGCCGCTCGACCTCGGCAAGGTCAACGGCTTCAAGACCCGCTTCCACCTCTACACCGTCCCGGGGCAGGTGTTCTACAACTCCTCGCGGCGTTTGATCCTGCGCGGCGTCGACGGCGTGGTGTTCGTCGCGGACTCGGCGCCGAACCGCTTGCGCGCGAACGCCGAGTCGTTGCGCAACCTCCGGGAGAACCTCGACGAGTACAACCTCAAGCTTGGCGATCTCCCCTACGTGATCCAGCTCAACAAGCGTGACCTGCCCGACGCGTTGTCCGTCGACATGGTTCGCTCGGTCCTCGATCCGACCGGGACGGTACCGGTGTTCGAGGCGGTGGCCGCCGAGTTCCGGGGCGTGGTCGAGCCCTTGAAGGCGGTATCGAAGTTGGTGCTCGAGAAGCTCGCACAGAAGGCCTGATCAGGACTCCACGCCACGCCACGTCGGGCGCGTCACCCGGTACGATGCGTGGTGGCGGTCGTGCGCGCCCGTAGCTCAGTGGATAGAGCAGGGGACTCCTAAGCCTCGTGTCGCAGGTTCGATTCCTGCCGGGCGCACCATCAACATTCGGCGTCTAGAACGCTATTTCTGTCAAGCCAACTCGTCTAGCACTCGATCACGATGCGCGTCTCACAGGATGCGTTGGCCGGAGGCTACCCACGGAGTCCCAGCTGCAACCGCGAACCGTCCGATGGCGGATGCGGCTCGGCGCGGAGGAACGCCTACTCGGCGAGTCCGTAGTACCGAGTCTCCCCCTGCTCGCGCAGCATCCTGCCTCGCACCGCAAGATCGAACCTGACCTGCAATGGCGTCGAGCCGCTCCAGGCCCCGACGTGCAGGTGCGGATGCCACGAGTTGCCATCGTTGCCCACCTTGGCGACGAAGTCCCCGGCGCGAACGCGTTGCCCCTCCACGACGGCGATGCTCTGGACATGGCCGTACGCGATGCAGACGCCATCGTCTCGTTCGAACACGATCCCACCAGCCTGTCCCCCGGTGTGCGTTCCCGGTGCGTTCGCCGCTTCGGACGACTGCGTGTGGCGCACCGCGCCGTCACACGGCGCGAGCACGTCGTGCATCCAACCGAACCAATCCTCGTTGCACCTTCCATCTCCGGCATACGAACGCGCCCAGCCGTCGACGAATCGGACGACCATGAGATCCACGCCGATAGCGTCGCCGAGCCATCCCATTTCCTCCTCTGGATGCTCGTGGGCCATGAAGGCCTTGTCGAACGGTGGATGGATGACGACGGCGCGGATCGGCTCGCCGTCGAGCCGACGAGTCGCAGGACCGCGTGGATCGCTCACCGACCTACCTGCCGGCTCTCGGTCGTCGGCACAAGACGTGCGTCACGTCGCAGCTGGGGCACGGTCAAGATGCCGTTCGCGTGAAGTGACGCCTGACGAGGCGGTATCCGTCGAACAGGCCGGAGAGCACGCCGGCGAGGATGAGGCCAGGGATCGTGACGAGTGCAGACAGCCCGAGGGGGTTGGGGATGAACACCCAGATGGCGCTGATGCCGATGAGCCCGTACAGCACCTGAGCCAGGCGGCTGTCCGGACTTCGGGGACGGAGGACGTGGCCTGCGAACAGGCCGAGGAAGAACGGAAGTGCGACCTGAAGCAGCTGTGTCAACACGCGATCACCTCGGCGACGGCGGTGCGCTTCAGGTACGGCATCATCGACCTCTCCTTCGCAGTGTTGGAAGTCATCGTACCGAAACGGCGCACGACTGGACCGGTTCGTGAGCGGCAGCGCTGTCGAGAAACCGTCGCGCACACGTGCACCCAACGTCGAGGCGACGCCCTCAGAGCCTCCATGTCGCCATGCGTTCGCGAGCATGTCGCGGAAGTCTTGGTCGTGGACGCCGAACACGAAGTGCCCACGCTGGGCCAGGATCACAGCGGCGACGAGCCCACCGAACAGTGGCCCAAACACGCCCACCCATGGCTGCGCCATGGCACCAGATTGCGCCGCGTGCCGGCGCATCACCAGGTCGATCGCGGTGCATCACACATGAGGACCGCGAGCATCATCGCCCCAGTGCGGCCCGCGAGGCCGTGTGGGAAACGGTACGCGCTCCTCGTTCGGGTCGACGGGTGCCACCGGGGCTCGGGATCATCGTGGCCCCGGCCAGGCACCTCCGCGAGCCCCATACTCCGGCGCCATCGCATCGAGGTGGGTTGGCTACTGTTGACGTGTAGGGTCATGGGCAGTGTCAGTAAGCATTCGTTCTGTACAGAGTAAATGGACCGTTAAATGTCACGTTATGCTATTGTGTTTGTGACAGGAGGGAGCGATGAGCACCCATCAGCGCGTGCACAACAAGGTCCAGCGTCTCCCGCGAGGCAAGCCGCTGCCACTCGCCACCTTCGAGGATTGCGGAACCCCCACCAGCGTCCGGCAAGCCGTATCGCGCCTCGCCAAGAGCGGCGAGTTGGTGCGCGTCGCGCGCGGCGTCTACGCGCGCCCGAAGCCGGTGCCGCGACTCAAGAACGCTGGACTGCCGACCGCCGATGCCATCGCGAAGGTGATCGCGAAGCAGAACCACGAACAGCTCGCGCCACACGGCGCCGACCTCGCACGCCAGCTCGGCCTCAGTACGCAGATGACGATGCAAAGCGCGTTCTACACCACCGGCAGTACGCGCAAGCTGCCGCTCCGACACGGAACGATCGCCCTTCAGCACGCACCGAGCTACTTGATTGCACGACAGCACACACCCGCAGGCCGTGCACTGCTCGCCCTCAACCACCTCGGCCCGCGCTTCGTCACCAACGACGTGCTGCGCCGCCTGCGTGAACGTGTCCCGAGCGAAGCGTTCGGCCGAGTGAACAAACGCAGACTCCCCCGCTGGCTCCGCCACGCGGTCACGGTCCTCGAGACCCCCACCGATGGCTGAAGCCCTGCTCGAGCTCGAGGCGAGCGAGCTCAGAGACATCCTCGATGCCGGCGCCTCCAACGGCCCCTGGGTTCGCGATGTCCTCGAGAAGGACCTCTGGGTCGTGTGGTGCCTCGACACGCTCTTCCGCCAGCCGAACGCTCCGCACTACGCGTTCAAGGGCGGCACCAGCCTCAGCAAGGTCTACCGCGTCATCGATCGGTTCAGTGAAGACGTCGACGTCACCGTCAGCACCCAAGACCCACGCATCCTCGGCGACGACGACCCCCTCGCCGACTCGATCAGCAACAACCGCCGCAAGGCACTCAACGAGCAGGCCGAAGAGAACCTCAACCGCTTCCTCACCGCCACGGTCGCTCCTTACGTGATCGACCACGCGTCTGCCACGTTGCCGTCGTGGCACCGCCCCGAGGTCATCGCTGAAGGCGCAACGATTCGCATCATGTACCCGAGCGCGCTCCCGCACGGCAGCGAACCGCCATACATCGAGCGGCATGTCCTCCTCGAGTTCGGCACGCGAGGCGGCACCGAGCCGCGCGCCCCGCACTCCGTCACCTCGTATCTCGAACAGGCTGTCGAGCCGACAGGCGACCTCACCTTCCCTCGCGCCAACGGCGTCATGACGCTCAGCGTCGAACGCACCTTCTGGGAGAAGGCAACGCTCATCCACGCCGAACTCGCCCGCCCCCATCGAGCCCTCAAGGAACGCTACGTACGACACTGGTACGACCTCCACCGACTCAGCACCCACCTGACCATCGGCCCGCACGTACTCGCCGCAGCATCGGCCCTCGCGCAGGTGATCGACATGAAGACCAAGCAGTTCCGCAGCGGTGGCGTTCATTACGAAGACTGCGGCCGCGGAGCGCTCCGGCTCGCGCCTGATGGTGCACAGCGAACGCGCCTCAGGGATGACTACCGACGGATGCAAGCCTCAGGCATGTTCCTCGCCGAATCGCCCGCCTTCGACGCCATCATCGATCAACTCCACGACCTGGAAGCCACGATCAACGCAACCTATGCCGAGACGCCCGTCGTCTGATCAGCCGTACTCGACGACACTGAGCTGGAACTGCCCAACACTCCATTATCCAGCCACATGCAATCACTGTGCCCGTTTGGCGTCGTACCTCGATCGGCGGGGCTCCCCGTGGACGCGTCGGCGGGCGGGAGCGCCGCTACACCGGATCGATCCGGAACGCGCGCGCCGGGTTCGTGACCGTCATC